>JBAYJH010000234.1:0-7804 GCA_041665185.1 Sterolibacterium sp. | reverse complement strand
TGCTGCCGGGGCAATTCCAAAAAGATATTTGCTACAGCGCTCCGAACCCGGTGCTCAGGGACCGGGCTCGTCCAACAAACGGTTCAGATCGTGGCAAGCACGATCTAACCTTAGTCGTTGGGCGTCATTGGGATGTTTCTACCAAGCCTATGGAGTTCCTATGCACGCCGGATCTGGAACGCTAAGTGCTGATATTTTGTTCTGATCGTCAACGGTAAACCGAACTCGCAAGATGCAGGTTGGGAAGAAACCCGTTTGTTTTGAACAATCGAAATTCTCTCGCTTTGCGCCGCTAACATAGCAAACATAGCCTTCTTTGAAGAGCTGTGGAGTTACTTCCCAATGTGTCGCACCTGCGCGTATTCCCAGTGACTCACGCTGAGCATCGCTCATTTTCTGCGTGATGCTACAGCCCGCAAGCAGGGCAATCACCGCGACACCGGCGACGAGGTCGCGGGAGCAAATCTTTGGGCATGTTTATGGCGCCCAACGTGAAATTGACCGGCCTGTGCGGCTTTTTGCGCAGGTCCGGTTGAATGTAACGTTGGGCGGCGCGCTCACTTCGGATACTCCGCAGTCAGCTCGACTTCGACGACAAATAACCGGAGGTATAGCCGCTGGACCTGAACCCAGGTAGCCGCAGGGAGGGCTTGGCCATAGAACTCCTTCCTGATTTCCTTGTTTTGGATGAATGCGTCTAAGTCGGTGGTGAACACGCTTTCCTTGACAACATTGGCGAAGGACAGACCGTTCGCTTCGAGAGTTTGCTTCAGGCGCGCATAGGCTGACCGAACCGCCGAGTCCATGTTTCCTCCGCCGACGGTACCTGAAACGTGGAGCGTGTTTCCGCTACGGAGCGCCTGGCAAAAGCCGATGTCCTTCTCGATCGACTCGCTTTGATGGAAGCATGCACGCTGTGGCGGTGGCCCAACTGAGGCACACCCAGCGAGAAGTGCGAGTCCTGTCAGCAGGGGCGAGAGAAGTCTGTTCATAGGGTCTTTGCGCCTAATGTGGGGTCAGGGGCGCCGCGCGGCTTGATCGCGCAGCGTCCGGTGGGCCACCGGATTGGCCGATGGCATATCGTACTCACAACGCCTTGTTTTTCCACCGTTTAATGATGACCGCAAGCGCCGCGATGTCTGTGTACAAATGGTCGTCGCCTGGAACGGAAACAACCTCACTACGCGACAACTGGAGCGTGGTGGCGATCTGCGAGGCTGGGCCACCTGGATCTTCGGTCTGCTGAATGAAAAGGGTCTCGGCGCCGAGTGCGAGTTGTCGAATGCGGACCAAAACTTCGGGGGTAAGGGCGCCATAGGGTGTACCGATGAGGATAACGCCTTGGGGCCTGAACTGGTGAAGGCAAAACGCCGTTGCTGCGATAACGGTACCAAGTGATTTTGCAATAACGAGAGCCGGAGTCTGGTTGGCCAGACGTTCGGCCTCAAAATCGACATCCGCATCGACTGCACTGTCCCAATGTCGATATCGAAGCATGCCATCGACCGGTAATTCTGCCTCTAACAGAACTGAGCGTAACCACGATTCAGTCTGTTGATTGCGGCCGGGGAGTGCGATGACATTCATGACTAGTGGGTACCGAGAGTAAGCGGCCTAACGAATAGCGTTCATCCACCGCAACGGTATCGGTTGATAAGAGCACGCCGTCACGGCGGCAAATGAACCTCGTTGGACTGGACCGCCGGGAAAGCAGTGACTATGGGGATTGTAAGACTGCTGAGTCCCAAGTCAATCGTTTGGCATGATGAACTTCGGCCAGACGATCGCAAGACGACGGTGGCGGGAGTGGCGTTGGCCGGAGTGCGATCATCCCTCGCCCCAAGCCTTGCTAGCGGCGCCGCTTCGCAGCCGGCGCCGGCGGGCTGCCGTGGAGCGGGACGGTGCTTTCCTTCAAGCGACGCAGCACGAAGCTGGATTTCGACAGGCGGATGCCGGGGATGCGATACAGCCGCTCGCGCAGCAGGCGCTCGTAGTCTCGCGTGTCGCGCACGGCGATGCGGAACAGGTAATCGTATTCGCCCGACATCAGGTAGGCCTCGACCACCTCGGGTATCTCTTCCAGCGCCCTGCTGAAGGACTCGACGGCGTCGTCGCTGTGACTGTCGAGCGTCACCTGCACCATCACCGTCTCGGTGAAGCCCAGCGCCGCGGGATCGATGCGCACCGTATAGCCCTGGATGACGCCGGCGGTTTCCATTTTCTTGACACGCGTCCAGCAGGCGGTGGTGGACAGCCTGACCCGGGCGCTGATGTCCTGCAAACTGGCGCGCGCGTCCTGGCGCAGGATCGACAGGATCGCCAGATCGAATTTATCGAGATTCATTCTGGATTTCTTCCATGAACGGAAAATTTTTCCAATAATAGCGGCATTCTCTAGACAGTTTGAAAGATTTTTCGCCGAGGCCAGGCGTAGGATAATGTTTCATGAAAAATTCGACCGTGCCAAAAACGCCCGACCCTTTGTCGGCCCACCCTTCGCCCTCCCCGGTCCTGCCGTCCCGCAGCGGCGCGCAGGCGCTGCTCGACGCGCTGGTCGAGGCCGGCGTCGAGGTGATCTTCGGTTATCCCGGCGGCGCGGTGCTGCCGATGTACGACGCGCTGCATGGCGAAAAGCGCCTGCGCCATGTGCTGGTGCGCCACGAACAGGCCGCCGTGCATGCCGCCGAGGGCTATGCGCGCACCACCGGCAAACCGGGCGTGGTGCTGGTCACTTCCGGCCCCGGCATGAGCAACACCACCACCGGTCTGCTCGATGCGCTGTGCGATTCAATGCCGGTGGTATGCATCAGCGGCCAAGTCGCGTCAACCCTGATCGGCAGCGATGCCTTCCAGGAATGCGACGCGCTCGGCATCTCGCGGGCCGTCACCAAATGGAACGCGCAAGTGCGCAGCGTCGACGAAGTCGAGGTTCTGGTGCGCCGGGCGATTGCCATGGCCACCCAGGGCCGGCCCGGCCCGGTGCTGATCGATTTCCCCAAGGATATCCAGTTCGCCGCCGCGCCACCCCGGCAACCGGCAACGTCGGACCAGGATGAACCGCGCCGGCCACCTCTGCCTCGCGCGGATCTGCGCGAGGCCGCGGGCTACATCCGGGCGGCCCAACGGCCGGTGTTCTACGGCGGCGGTGGCCTGATCAACTCCGGGCTAGCCGCCTGTGACGCGTTCGCCGGCCTGGTGCGGGATGTCAACGCGCCCTGCACCCTCACCCTGATGGGACTCGGTGCCTTTCCGGCTTCCGACCCCTGCTTCCTCGGCATGCTGGGCATGCATGGCACCCTGGAGGCCAACCTCGCCATGCATCACGCCGACCTGGTGGTATGCGTCGGCGCGCGCTTCGACGACCGCGTCACCGGGCGGCTGAACGACTTCTGCCCCGGCGCCAGGAAGATCCACCTCGACATCGACCCGCGCTCGATCAACAAGCTGGTCCGCGTCGATGTGGGACTGGTCGGCGATTGCGGCGAACTGTTGACGGCGTTGCGCGAGGAAGTCGCCGGCATCGCTGCGAGCGATGCTAATAGTCCGCTCGGCCAACTCGACGATTGGTGGCGGCGCATCGCCGGTTGGCGCGCCGAACGCTCGCTGGCCTTCGACGACCGCCCCGATCGCATCGTCCCGCAAGCCCTGATGACGCGGCTACAGGCGGCGCTGGACGGGCGCGACGCCATCGTCGCCACCGACGTCGGCCAGCACCAGATGTGGGCCGCGCAGCACCTGCGCGTCGAGCGGCCGTATCGCTGGCTGACCTCGGGCGGCGCCGGGACCATGGGCTACGGCCTGCCGGCGGCCATCGGCGCGCAGATCGCCCACCCGGACAAGCTGGTGGTCTGTGTCAGCGGCGACGCCTCGATCCTGATGAACATCCAGGAACTGTCCACCGCCACCCAGCATCGCACTCCCGTCAAGGTGGTGCTCAGTAACAACGGCTACATGGGCATGGTGCGCCAGTGGCAGGAACTGATCCACGGCGGCCGCTACAGCCACAGCTACACCGAGGCGCTGCCGGACTTCGTGGCGCTGGCGCGGGCCTTCGGCTGGCAGGCGCGCAGCGTCGACCGCCGCGAGGAACTCGACGCCGCCCTGGCCGAATGCCTGGCGAGCGACGGCCCGTTCTTCCTCGACGTGCGCGTCGCCGCCGAGGAGAACTGCTTCCCGATGATCCAGACCGGCTGCGGCCACCATGAGATGCTGCTGGGCAAGGGCCGGCCTTACACGGAGCCGCCGCAACGTTAGCCTGGTAGCGCAACGGCAAGGCAGTCCGGGAATCGCGGGATTGCAATAACAACAATACAGGAGACCCGCATGCAGCCCGTCACGCTGGAGGACAAGTACACCGCCACCACCGGCCGCATCTACCTGAGCGGCATCCAGGCGCTGGTGCGCCTGCCCCTGATGCAGCGCCTGCGCGACCAAGCCGCGGGCCTGAACACGGCGGGCTTCATCTCCGGCTACCGCGGCTCGCCGCTGGGCGGCCTGGACGAAGCCTTGTGGAAAGCCGAAAAACATCTCGCTTCCCAGCACATCAAGTTCCAGCCCGGCATCAACGAAGACCTCGCCCTCACCGCCGTGTGGGGCAGCCAGCAGGTGCACCTGGTCGGCGAGTCCGACTATGACGGCGTCTTCGCCCTGTGGTATGCCAAGGGCCCTGGCGTCGACCGTTCGGTCGACGCACTCAAGCACATGAATCACGCCGGCACCTCGAAATTCGGCGGCGTGTTGCTGGTGGCCGGCGACGACCATGGCGCCTACTCGTCGACGCTGCCGCACCAGAGCGACCACATCTTTTCGGCGTCGATGATCCCGCTGCTGTATCCCTGCAACGTCCAGGAATACCTCGAACTCGGGCTGCACGGCTGGGCCATGTCGCGCTACTCCGGCTGCGCCGTCGGCTTCAAGGCGCTGGCCGACACGGTGGAGTCATCCGCCTCGGTCGAGGCCGACCCGTTCGCGCTGAAGATCGTCCTGCCCGAGGACTTCGCCATGCCGGCAGGCGGCCTCAACTGCCGGCTGTCCACCGATACCATAGGCGTCGAGGCACGGCGGCAGGAAGCGCTGCTGCATGACTACAAGGTCTATGCGGCGCTGGCCTATGCCCGCGCCAACAAGCTCAACCGCACGGTCATCGATTCGCCCCACGCGCGCCTGGGCATCATCGCCTCGGGCAAAAGTTACCTCGACGTGCTGGAAGCGCTGGAGCAACTCGGCATCGACGAGCGCTACGCGGCGGAACTGGGCATCCGCGTCTTCAAGGTCGCCATGCCCTGGCCGCTGGAGCCCGACGGCGTGCGCGAGTTCGCCCAGGGACTGGACGAGATCCTCGTGGTCGAGGAGAAGCGCCAGATCGTCGAGTACCAGCTCAAGGAGCAGCTTTACAACTGGCGCGACGACGTGCGTCCGCGGGTGATCGGCAAGTTCGACGAGAAAGGCGAGTGGGTGCATCCGCGCGGCGAGTGGCTGCTGACCTCGAAGGCCGATTTCTCGGTGGCGCAGATCGCCCGCGTCATTACCGCGCGCATCGCCCTGTTCCACACCAGCGCGCTGATCGAGGCGCGGCTGGCCTTCCTCGAAGCCAAGGACGCGGTGCTGAAGAAGGCGGTGGCGACCCCGCCGCGCCCGGCCTGGTATTGCGCCGGTTGCCCGCACAATACCTCGACACGGGTGCCCGACGGCAGCCTGGCGCTGGCCGGCATCGGCTGCCACGCCATGGCCGCCGCCATCTACCCCGAACACAACAAGACCATCACCCACATGGGCGGCGAAGGCGCGCCGTGGATAGGCCAGGCGCCGTTTTCGCGGCGCACGCACGTCTTCGCCAACCTCGGCGACGGCACTTATTTCCACTCCGGCTATTTGGCCATCCGCGCGGCCATCGCCGCCAAGGTGAACATCACCTACAAGATTCTCTACAACGACGCCGTGGCGATGACCGGCGGCCAGCCGGTGGACGGCACCACCTCGGTGGCGATGATCGCCCGGCAAATGGCCGCCGAAGGCGTGCGGCGCATCGCCCTGGTCACGGAGGATCTGTCGCGCCACGCCGACCGTTCGGGCCTGCCGGAATGCCTGACCCTGCACGATCGCGCCGATCTCGACGTGGTGCAACGCCAACTGCGCGAGCTGCCCGGCACCACGGTGTTGATCTACGACCAGACCTGCGCGGCGGAGAAGCGGCGCCGCCGCAAGAAAGGCGAGTATCCGGACCCGCCGCAACGCCTCTTCATCAACCCGCTGGTGTGCGAAGGCTGCGGCGACTGCGGCGAGCAATCCAATTGCGTCGCCATCCTGCCGCTGGAAACCGAGCTCGGCCGCAAGCGCATGATCGACCAGAGTTCCTGCAACAAGGATTACTCCTGCGTCAAAGGCTTCTGCCCCAGCTTCGTCACGGTCGAAGGCGGCAAGCCGCGCAAGACGGCGATGCCAGCCGCAGTTGCGAACGATGCGTCATTGCCCGAACCCGAAACCCAGCCGCTGGCGGGCACGGTGAATATCCTCGTCACCGGCATCGGCGGCACCGGTGTCATCACTATCGGCGCGCTGATCGGCATGGCCGCGCACCTCGAAGGCAAGGGCGTATCGGTGCTCGACATGACCGGCATGTCGCAGAAGAACGGCGCCGTCACCTCGCATGTGCGCCTGGCGGCCCGGCCGCGGGACATCCGCTCGCAGCGCATCGCCACCGGCGAAGCAGACCTGATCCTGGGCTGCGACATGCTCGCCGCCGCTGCCGCCGATGCCATCGGCAAGACCCGGCCGGGCCGCACTCGCGCCATCGTCAACGCGCACCAGCAACCGCCGGGACAATTCGCGCAAAACCCCGACTGGCGCTTTCCCGCCGAAGAGATGGTCGCGCTGCTCAGCGAATCGGTCGCCGGCCGCGCCGAGTTCGTCGATGCCACAAGGATCGCCAGGGCCTTGCTTGGCGACGCCATCGGCGCCAACCTCTTCATGCTCGGACTGGCATTCCAGCGCGGCGCCATCCCGCTCAAGGCCGAATCGCTGTTGCGCGCCATCGAACTCAATGGCGTGGCCGTGAACATGAACCAGGCCGCCTTCGCCTGGGGCCGCCGCGCGGCCCTCGACCTTGCCGCCGTGCAACGCGCCGCCAGCCCGGCGCAACCGGTGGCGATCCAGATGCCACGCAGCCTGGAGGCGCTGGTCCGTCACCGCGCCGACTTCCTCACCGCCTATCAGGACGCCGCCTATGCCCAGCGTTACCAAGCCTTTGTGCAGAGGGTGCGCGACGCCGAGCAAGGCGCGGGTTTCGGTGACGCGCTGACAAAGGCGGTGGCGCGCAATCTGTTCAAGCTGATGGCTTACAAGGACGAATACGAAGTCGCGCGCCTATACGCTGCGCCCGAGTTTCGCACGGCCTTGCGGGAAGCCTTCGAAGGCGAGATTCGCCTCGGTTTCCATCTCGCCCCGCCGCTGTTCGCCAAACGCGACGCGCAGGGGAACCTGGTCAAGCGCCGCTTCGGCGCATGGACCATGACGCTGTTCCGGTTGCTGGCGAAGCTGAAGTTCCTGCGCGGCGGCCCGCTCGACATCTTCGACTATATGGCCGAGCGCCGCATGGAGCGGGCCTTGATCGACGAATACACACGAGCCATCGACTCGGTGTTGCCTCGCCTCGACGAAAACACCCACGCCATCGCGCTCCAGCTCGCCGCCCTGCCCGAAAAGATCCGCGGCTACGGCCACGTCAAGCTGGCGAGCGTCGAAGCAGCCCGCGCCGCGCAGCGTGAGCTGCTGGCCCGTGTCGACCTGATCACTCAGCTCGGCGGCA
>JBAYJH010000233.1:0-7855 GCA_041665185.1 Sterolibacterium sp. | reverse complement strand
CGGCACACTGGCGAGGTTCAGGCGCGGTCGGCGGGGCATGGTGTGGGTCCGGGCTCATCTTGTCAGGCAGCTATTTGGCTAGCTCACAGCATGGGCTTGGCTGTCAAAAAGAATTCGTCTCTGACCCCTTTTGTTCAATTGCACCAGCACCGCTTTGAGACTCGCCCGGTAGTCGTCTTGCCTTTCGGGTGCGCGGTCGGGAGCGAACTGGATGCCGCCCGGGAGTGATTTGATCAGGGACTCGAAGGGAGTGCTGACGACCCCGGTGCGTTTTTCCCCTTCGCCGTAGTACAGCCCGAGGACTAGTTGATACAGGGCCGACTTGAGCTGGTCATCGGCTCCGGCAAAGCCGTTTGCAACTGGATCAAGTGTGCCCGTGAACTTTCCAATATCCTCCGCCAGACGGTCCAGCGCTTGATTGCCCGCCGCTTGCTGCTGCAGCATCAGGTTGAGGAAGTTGTGCTCAGGCCTATTTTGCGTCTTGTCAACATAGAGTGGGGACTTGAACAGCTGCTGCAGGAAATCGGGATTGGCGCGGTTGGCCTGGAGAAACGCCGGCGATTGCAGGAAGGCAGTAAGAATACGCATGTCGTGCAAGTCTGTGGCGGTCGTGCCCGTGGCCTGCGGGTCGATCTCGCTTGGTGCGGGGCCGGCGATCTCGGAGATTGCCAATCCCGCGGCGATCGCCAGCAGTCCTCCCACTGGGCCGCCGGCTAGAGTGGCTGCCGCTGCCACATACGCCCGGAAATTGCGCAACACCTCACCCTTGACATAGGTGTTCTGGACGTTGCCTTCGCGCGCGAGATCGGTCGTGCCAGGAACATATTCGGAGAATTCCGGTGCAAGGTCAGCGAGCGAATATTCTGCGGCAAGGATCTGCTTGAGTTCGTTCACGACGCTGTCCGACTCGGCAGATCGCTCAAATGGCGCTTCGTCGAAGGTATAGGCCACCTTGTCAAAGAAAACAGCCATCAGGGACGCCAGACCGCCCCCAAGCGAGTGGCCGGTGAAACTGATTTCGCCGGCGTTGGCCGCGCGAACATCCAGATAAAATCGCGCCGCGTCGACGATCTGCTCTGCAAGAGACGACGCGGTCGCGGCCGGAATGTTCCCCTTGGTCCAGTCCAGCGATTTCATGCCGTCTTCCCAAGTAGTGCCGGCGTAGGCAACTACGATCTCGCTGCCATTGGTATATGCGCGGGCTAGGAAGCCGGTGGCGCTATTGACGCCAGCGTTGCCAGAGGTGCGTGTCACGTCCAGGAACGTCCAGCCGCTAGGCAGGGGAACGGCGTTTTGTGGGGCAACTACTGCTGTCGACACCGAATATGAGTTTGCAGCCAACAAAGCACATTCATTTTTGTTTGCCATCTCATTTTCTCCCTATGAACGATTACTGCTGGCAACTATTCTTACCGTCGTTGATAAATATAGGTGTTACCGCTGACGTGGCGTTCGGACCACTGGGACCGCACTTTCGACATGCGTCGCGCCAGTAATAGTCCTCATTAACTCGTTTCCAACCAGAGCGTTTTTGGTCTAAGCGCAGTGTGGAGTCGGTCCATTTGCCGGTGGTTTTGTCTTCGATGGTTATCAATCCTTGCGGGTCGGTCTCCTTCGATCCCCGGCTTGTTTGCATGAGCAGATTCCACTCGGACGATTCGGGAAACTCCTCATGCTTGATCCGCCTCCACTGCCCATCGTGCCAGACGAAATACAAGGCATTGGGTGACGGATATCCATGCGCTGAACATTCTGCGCAGGCGCCGAGTGGCACGTGCACGTAAGCCTTGCCATCGACAATATCGAAGATGTCAGGCTGGTAGCCAGCCCTGGCCTTCCAATGAATGTTCATGGGCGGGTAGCAAATCTCCTGGTACTTGTCGAGCCCCCGGCGCTGCGCCGGAAACCCCGATTCGGTCAATTCGACATGCCGCTGGATCTCAATAACTCGACCGTCGGAGAGCTTCACTTCCTCAGTCCAGCGGATATCGTTGCTGGCGCATGCGGAAATCGCAGCGCTAAGCGTAATCAAGCACAGCATTTGGGTGAGAGCTTTCATGCAGCTATTCTCCATTCGCATTCGTTATTCCAATGACCTAAGGGGGTCAGAGCGAGTTATCCCGGGTGTCGCGGACACACCGTTCACCCCCCACCCTTCCGTCCCTTCCCCGCCGCATCGCCCAACCCCGCCAGTACCCGCCCCAACTGCTGATGCAGATTGACCATCGCGTCATAGCCCATCGCCACGCGCACCGCGAGCTTGCCGTTCAGCCGCTCGGGCAGCTTGCCGCCTTGCTTGGCCACGCGCGGCAGCGCCGCGAGCATGGCCGGCTCGAGAAAGCCGAAATCGACGAACACCATTCCGGGCGCGACGTTGAGCGCGGTGTAGTTCGCGACCACGGGCTGGTCGGAGTCGCCGACGGGCGCGAGGCGGATGCCAATTGCGGCAGGCCGTTTCCTCTTCGCCGTGTCCTCGGCTGCGGGCTGGTCTTGCGCTTTCGTCGTGTCTGCCATGGACTGCACCTTTCTAGTGGTTGATTGGACTTCTTGGTTCAACATCTGATTCTTCTAAGCTTATCTTTCCAGTCAGGTATCGCGCTGCATCACAGCATGAGCTTGGCCTGAAAAGAGAATCCGGCTTCGCCCTGTGTAATTCCCCGCCTATCTTCCCGGCAGGAACTCAGACGCCATGAGCTTTTCACAAGCTCCTTTAGTGACATTTGCACGTATAGCACGCAACATCCCAACGGATGTCGTTCCACCTACCCAGGTAATTTTCTCCACTCCAACGGCTGTCGGACGTGGTTCGTCTTCCCGTACATCAAGTAGCAAGAAATACTCAACCGAGCGAACATCGCCGCCGCCAGCGGATTTGTCCTGCGATTTCGTAATACCCGAATCCGTCATCCCGAAATCGCTTACGGCGAACCCGTTTTTGCCTGACAGGTAATCCGCCAGACAAGATGGCAGCATCATCAAGCTATACATCGCCGTCGTCTCATCGATATATCCATCGAAGGAAACTTTAAGGGAATATAGCTTTGGGTTGATCGCCTTAACCCGCACTTCCGCATTCGCAATTGGAAGCATGCGTTCATCTTTGGTCAAGTAATCCAGAGCGGCTTTGCCGTAGAAAGCCCAAATACGGTTTGGCAGTCGTTCTCCCGCGACATCGAAATAGCTGATCGGCGCACGGTAGGTTTCCCACGAAGACAACCATTTTGGCTTCATATAGGTTGCGCAGCGCTCTCTATATCCATATGGCGCATGGATATCGCGCTTGCTACTCCAGCTGTCGACGACCTTGCCTGTCGAATCCTTGAGTGGCTTGTCTGATTTCTCGGCAAAGAGAATGAAGAAATCGATTCGCTCAGCTTGATTCGTTGCATACTCGACTATCGCCTGCGTCGAGTATCCGACACTCCACAACTGCTTTTTGTATTGGAAAGACAGGTAATCCGCCAGACAGGCCGCGATATCAGAAGAATCGGTAAGCTTTCCCGCGATTGTGTCCGACACGCTTGGAATTCTTGTCAGACTCATCAAGTAAGCTCCATCACCTACCGGACTTAATGCCACTTCCGCATCCTTGATCTTTGCCATAGATGAATCGTCCTTGATCATCTCTCTGACAGTGGCGGGTATCGTCACGTTGTCCGCATAAGCAAGATTGACCATAGACATAGCGGAAAGCACAAGCGCGATGATCCCCGTCCTCGCATCGCGAGCCAAAGCCGGCAGGGACAAGCTGTTCTTCATAGCCATCTCATCTATCACCTTTGGTCAAACTCGAACTAAAACTCGCCACTTTCATATCCACGTTTTTCGTCGTTCCCGCCGCGCTCACGGCCCCGCCTTTTCTTCCTCGACCACGTGCATCTGCGTCGGCGGCTGCGGCTCGCCGGCGGCGCCGGCCTTGGCCGCGGTGCGCGGGCCGAACTGGATCACTTCGTCCACCAGCAGGCCGCGCGGCAGGATGTGGGCGATGAACACCATGGTCACCTTGCCTTTCAGCTGGTTGATGGTCTGCGCGAAGCTTTCGGCGGTCGCCTGGTCGAGGTTGCTGGTGGCTTCGTCGAATATGAGTACGGTGGGTTTTTTCAGGAGCGCGCGCGCGATGGCGATCCTCTGGCGCTGGCCGCCGGAGAGCCCGACGCCGTGCTCGCCCAGCGGCGTCTGGTAGCCCTGCGGCAGTTGCTCGATCACTTCGTGGATCTCGGCCATGCGGCAGGCGGCGGCGATCTGGGCGAAATCGGCTTGCGCGTTGGCCATCTGCAGGTTGTCGTACACGGTGCCCGAGAACAGCGTCGTCTCCTGCGGCACCACGCCGAAGCGCGCGCGCAGTTCGTTGGCGCTCATGCAGGCGATGTCCTGGCCGTCGACGAGGATGCGGCCGTCCCCCGGCGGATAGAAGCCGAGCAGGAGCTTGGCGAGCGTGCTCTTGCCGCAGCCGCTCGGGCCCACGAGCACGGTGAGCTGCCCGGGCTTGATCACCAGCTTGAGGTTGCGGTACAGCCAGGGGTGCTTGTCGGAGTAGCGGAACGAGACGCCCTGGATGTCGATGCGCCCGCCGCGGCCGTCGGCCTCGGGCGCGCGCTGCGGCACCAGCGCATAGGGCTCGGGCGGCATGTCCATCACGTCGCCCAGGCGCAGCACCGAGATGTTGGCCTGCTGGAACTGCTGCCACAGGCCGACCAGGCGCAGCATCGGCTGGCTCATGCGGCTGGCGAACATCTGGAACGCGACCAGCATGCCGACGGTGAAGGTGGGCGCGCCGCTCGCGGCATTGGCGGCGCTGTCGATCACCAGCAGCGCGCCCATGGTGAGGATGGCGAGCGTCATCACCTGCTCCAGCGCGTTGGCGATGACGTTGTAGCTGTTGGCGAGCTGCTTGGTCTCGAAGCCCGCGGCGAGGTATTGCGCCAGCTGGTCGCCGTAGCGCGCTTCCAGCACCGGCTCCATCTGCAAGGATTTCACCGTGGCCATGCCGGAGACGTATTCGGTCACGAAGGCCTGATTGCGCGCGCCGATGAGGAACTGCTTGTTCAGTTTCATCCGGAAAATCGGCGATACGCCGAGACTCAGCGCCACGATCAACGCGAGGATCGCGAGCGCAAAGAGGCTCAGCTGCCAGCTGTACCAGAACATCACCGCGAGGAAAATGAACAGGAACGGGCAATCGAGCAACAGCGTCACCGCCGCGCCGGCGACGAACTCGCGGATCTGCTCCACGCCGTGCAGGCGCGCCACCAGCACCCCGGTGGAGCGATGCTCGAAGTAGGGCATGGGCAGGCGAAACAGATGCCGGAACACGGTCTGCCCCAGCACCGCATCGACGCGGTTGCCGGTGTGCAGCACCAGGTACTGGCGCATCCAGGTCATGACCGCGGAGAACACCATGAACATGACGAGCGCGATGCCCACCACCCACAGCGTGTTGCGCGTGTGGTGCACCACCACCTTGTCGATCACCACCTGGGTGAACAGCGGCGTGGCGAGCGCGACCAGCTGGATCGCGAGCGAGGCGGCGAGCACCTCGCGCCAGATCTTCTTGTGCTTCAACAGTTCGGGAATGAACCACTTGAAGCCGAAAGGCTGCGTGGCGGCCGGCATATCCTCGTCCGTCGCCTGCGCGCTCGAGCGCGCGAACAGCATGATCCCCGGTTCCAGGCGCGCTTCGAACTCGGCCAGGGGCAGCGTCCGCGGCGTGTCGGTGCCGGCTTCGAAGTAAAGCAGCTCGGTGTCGCTCGCCCGGACCAGCAGCGCCGGTTTGCATCGCGGCGGCGCGGCGCCGGCCTGCGCTGGCGCTTCCGCCGCGGCCGTTGCCGGCTTCAGGAACATCAGGCAGGGCAGCGGCAGCGACGCGAGTTCCTTCGGGCCGACGGATTTCTCGCCTACCCTGAATTCGAGCGCCTGCGCGGCGCCAAGCAGCGTGGAGCGATCATAGGGCGGCGGGAACTGCTGCTGCAGCAGCGCGGGGGCGAAAGGAATGCGGTGCAGCTGGCAAAGGCTGCCCAAGACCCACATGAAATCCTGCGCCGACAGGTTCCCTGACGTCATGATGCGCTCGCCCCGGTGCGTCCCCGTGCCGGACCCGAGCCCAGGCCCGGATGCCATCTTCTAGCGGAAAACAATAGGGGAAAACACTTATCGCAACAAGCGGCAATGCGGGTTTTCAAGCCAAACTCGACTTCCGGCCTAGTCCGTTTGGTCTATAGAAACGTAAATTTCTGCCGTAAACCTGTGGTGAAGACAGCTCGCCGGTCTCTCTCGGCGTGGGTGCATGGAGTCGGCGACATAGGCATGCGATTACATAATTACCCGGCTTGCGTCGGGATTCACGGTTTAAGAATCGTACCCGGCAACTCGCCTGGCGCGAGCGCCACTTCCAGCGTGAACGAGCAAACAGCATGAGCGGCCCGCAGGACAAACGCCACACCGTCCGCATGGATCAGCTCTGCGTCGGGCTGCATGTCAGGCTCGACAGTTGGCTCGACCATCCCTTCCTGTTCACCAATTTCAAGATCAAGAACCAGGCCCAGATCGACGCCCTCCGGTCCATGGGCTTGCGCGAGATCGAGTACTTTCCGCACAAAAGCGACGCCAAGCCGGCCCCGGCACCCGCGCAGCCGGCGGTTGCGGCTGCGGCGACGGCTGCGGCCGAAGCGGCGGAGGCCGAAGGCGCCACGACGCTGAAGCAGCTGATGATGGAAAAGAAAAAGAGCATCGACGATCTGCACGAGAAGCGCGCGCGCATCCATGCGGCGGAAAAAAAATACACCCAGACGGCCAATGCGGTGAAGAACATCATCCGCATCGCCGCCGACAAACCGGCGCAGGCGGCAGCGCAGTCCAAGGACGTCGCGCTCGATCTGGTGGAGATCTTCCTCTCCGAGCAGGGCACCTACCTGCACCTGATGGGCGAAAACGTCGCCGACGACAGCGGCGCCTATTTTCACAACATCAACGTGTCGGTGCTGTCGCTGCTGCTGGCGCGCGCACTGGGAATCGACAGCCCGGAGGTCATCGGCATGATCGGGCAAGGGGCGCTGCTGCACGACGTGGGCAAAGTGATGATCGCCAGCCAGGTGCTGCTCAAGGACGGCGCCCTGACGCAAGCCGAAACCAAACTGCTGAACCTGCATCCGGCCTACGGCATCCAGGTGATGCAGGGGGCCGAGTCGCTGCCGTCCCAGGTGCGCGAGATCATCGCGTTCCATCACGAGATGGTCGACGGCAGCGGCTATCCGAAGGGCCTCAAGGGCGAGGCCATCAGCCAGGCGGTGCGCGTCGTCAGCATCGCCAACGCCTACGACAATCTGTGCAACCAGCGCGTCGCCGCGCGCTCGAGGACGCCGTCGGAGGCGCTGTCCTACATGTACAAGCACGAACTGGCCAAGTACGACAAGACGGTACTCTCGGCGTTCGTGAAGGCGCTCGGCGTTTATCCGCCGGGCACCGTCGTCATGCTCAAGAGCGGCAAGGTCGGGATAGTCATGTCGGTGGATTCCTCCGACCTGCTGTATCCCAGCCTGATGCTGTACGACCCGGCGGTACCCAAGGAGCAGGCCGCGATCGTCAACCTGCGCCGCGACCTGGACGACGCCGTCGACCGCACGCTGCGCCCGTCGGCGCTGCCGCCGGCGATCCATGAATACCTGAGCCCGCGCAAGCGCATCTGCTACTTCGCCGACAACAGCGGACAGGTCTGAAACGCAAGGATAGCGTTGAATACGGCGGCGAGCGGCGCGCTATCGATGATCGGGCCGCGGCCGGGCCCCGGGCGACGCAGGCAGACCGCGTAGCTCAAGCCGCGCCGGATGCCTCGCCTTCGAGCTTGAGCCAAAGGCACTTG
>JBAYJH010000232.1:0-7863 GCA_041665185.1 Sterolibacterium sp. | reverse complement strand
CTGGTCTTTCGTCTGCCTGATCTCGGAAATATTCCTGGTCATTGGACGGAAGACCGAGTAATACAAGATCGGGGTGCTGACAACCGACAGCAGGAGCGGGTCGAGAACCGATTCGATCCATGGGGAGATGGGCGGCAGTGCGGCGAATATCAACATGATCAGCAACTCGCCGACGAATATCGATACCACCAGCACGAGAATCAGGTGCATGGCGCGATTAATCCTGAAGCGCAGCGGACAAGACACTTGTCATCGCCAACACCTTCGCAGCAAAGACCGTTCGGCACCTGAGGCTGAATCCAGTTTGGGTCCCATTTCTTAACGCCTTAGCTTTCCCGGATACTTCGTGCGTGTGCCCGTTGCTCGGGCAAGGCGTCTGGCTATCGCCAGATTCGGTGCCCGACTCGGACGCCGTTCATTTGGTGGTATGGGCCGGGACTGCTGCTGGCGAGACGCGTTCAACCCGGCTGAACAACCATGATTATATAGTGGTTACATGTTGCAGTGAGTCGGTTGACTGATCCCCACAGTCGGCATGACGACTGCCTGTCGACGTTGCGAGGTCATCGGCCGAGTCGTCAGCCGATGCAGGCGGGAAAGGTCGCCTGGCGGCACCGTTAGCGGTGTACTGCGCGCGCCTCTCGGAGGTCAGTCGTCGTCGTCATCATGGTCGCGCCTGCCGTCAAGGGTAAGGTACCGGTTCTTCGGCATCGGCTTGTCACCGTAGGCGGCACGATACACTTCGATCGCGGAGAAACGGCATTCCGGCCGCGCGAGTTTCTGGAGTAACCCGGTATCCGCCGTGACCGGAATGCCGGTCTTGGCATTGATCAGCGCCCTGATTTGATCGCAGGATTCAGGCTGGGAGTTGGTGGAATTGGTGGTATTGGCGGCGTTGGAGCTGGTGACCACCAAGCCGAGCAATCCGATGACGGCGAGGTACTTCCGCATATTGGACCCTTTCAAAATGCTCAGATGTCTGATGGACCGCATTGTTGCGTTCGAAACTTAACGCGGGCTTAAATGGCGGGGTAACCGGAGGGCGCGCCGGTGTTGCGAGACAGCCGGACTCGGTTCATCCCGGCAGGATTCGCGCCCATGAGTATCGCTTCGGCTCGGCTGTGTCGGCTGCGAACCGCAAACGCCGGCGGCCGGTGCCCGGCGACCAGCGAATGCCAGCATTCAGGCGCCGTGAAACTGGTCGAGGATCTCCTCGCCGTAATCCCGTTCTTCGTCCGGATGGATCCCCACCTCCTTCAGGACTTCCAGGCCGATCCTGTCCCAGAGCGGGTCCGGAACATTATTCATGCCATGATAAAAGTGGATCGCCAACTGCAAATTGGCGACTAGCGCACGCGAGGCACCCATTTCGTCATGGGGCATTTCATGGTGGTAGCGGATCGCGGTGCAGACGAATTCCGGCAGGTTCCAGTGTCGCGCCACCAGGTAGCCGACGCTACAGTGATCCACGTCGAACTTGGCATCCTCTTCCGCCAGGTTTGGCCAGCAGCAAACATCGTTCAGGTGCAATGCCCCGCAGTATTTCGGAAAACGCAGCATCAGCACCGGCACGCCGCATTCGTGAAAAATGCCTGCCATATAAGCTTGGTCGGGGAACACATTGCACACCGAGACGCGATCGGCGGCGATGATGGCGCTGAGTTGGGCGATCTCGCGGGAGCGGGTCCAGAAGATGTCGAACGCCTTGCGCGAGCTGTCGGAGACGGCCGAGGCCAGCGCCACGGCTTGAACCAGGTTATAGGTCTGCTTGACGCCGATGACCATCAGCACCTGTTCCAGGTTGTCGATCTTCTTGCCGCGCCCGAACACCGGGGAGCGCGCCGCCTTGAAGACCATCGCGACCAGCCCCGGGTCCTGGCCGATTATGTTGGCCAGCGAGCGCACGCTGTAGTTGTCCGAGGCGAGGCTTTTTTGGAGATCGAGTAGTACTTGAGGCTGGGCTGGAAGCTTGATCCCACTGGTCACCAGCTTGGCCAGGGCCTTTTCGTCGTCGCTACTCACAACTTCTCCGATCTTGATTGGGTAATTCGGCTGTAGCGATGATTATATTGCAGCGATATTGCGCCGTGATGAAAGTCAATCGGCGTGGAGTTCTTTGCGCACCTGCCATTTGCGGAACTCTTCCAACATGCCGAAACCCAGGGCCAGCGGGATCATGAACAGCCATGCGTCGAGGTCGAGTGGCCGCGTGCCGAAAAGCAGGTTGCCGAGCGGTGTGTACATGATCGCCAGGATCAGGGCGATCTCCGTTGCCAGACCGATGAGCAGCAGAGGGTTCGAAGTCAGCTTGAAGCTCAGCGCCGACTCGCGTGGATGCCGACAGACGAAGACATTGACGATCTGCGCCATGACGATGGCGGCGAGGCAGGCAGTGGTCGCCAGCAGGTAAAGCGGATCGGCCTTGGCGAGAGTTTCGCCGTAATGCCAGCCGCCATGATCCAACACGTAGAAAAATGCCGATAGCGCCACGACCGCTTCGAGCATTCCCAGCCAGAGATAGGCCCGGGCCAACAGCGGCCACGACAACAGGCGCTCCTTGCCCGGCCGGGGCGGTTGCCGCATCAGTCCCTGGTCGGGACGCTCGGCACCCAATGCCAGTGCCGGCAGCATGTCGGTGCCGAGATCCACGGCCAGGATCTGGATGACGGTCAACGGCAGCGGAATCCTGAACAGTACGAAGGCCAGATACGGCATTAGTTCGGGAATGTTCGAGGTCAGGATATAGGTCAGGAACTTACGGATGTTCTCGAACACCGCGCGTCCCTCCTCGACCGCATTGACGATGCTCGCGAAATTGTCGTCGAGCAGAATCATGTCGGCGGCTTGCTTGGCGACGTCGGTGCCCGAGCCCATGGCGATGCCGATGTGGGCCGACTTCAATGCCGGCGCATCATTGACGCCGTCGCCGGTGACCGCGACCGTGTGGCCTTTGTTTTTCAGCGCCTGGACCACCAGCATTTTCTGCTCCGCCGTGACCCGGGCGAAGAGGATTTCCGGGCTGTCGAGGGCGATTTGCAACTGTGCCGGGCTCATTTTGCGCAGCGCCTCGCCGAGTATCACGTGAGGATCTTCCGAGCGCACCAGGCCGATCTCGCGGCCGATCGCCACGGCCGTGTGCGGATGGTCGCCGGTCACCATGATGACTTTGATCCCGGCGGAACGGCAGCGCGCTATGGCTTCCGGTACTTCTGGCCGAGGCGGATCCTGTAGGCCGATCAGGCCCGACAGGACCAGTTCCTGCTCGACGGGGGTTTCGTCGGCTCGCAACTGGCGATAGGCAAACGCCAGCACGCGCAGTCCTTGTTCCGCCATTTCGTCCTGCGCTGCCGTAACCTGGCGGCGCCCGGGATCGTCGAGCGGCGATTGCCCAGCGTCGCCGGCGATCTGGCTGCATAGGGCGACTATCACCTCGGGCGCACCCTTGCAGTAAAGCCAGCGCTCACCGTCGCGATCGATGACCACCGACATGCGGCGGCGTTCGGCGTCAAAGGGGATCTCGGCAAGCCGCGGTGCATCGCCGAGATTCTTGATTCGCCTGGCGAATCCGGCCAGAGCGATTTCCATCGGATCGCCGAGCCAGATCTCCTGGCCGTCGTGGTTACCGCGCTTGAGGTTGTGACAGTGCTGCGCATTGCGCAGCAGATGCAAGTCGTCGACCAAGGCCGCGCCGTCGTCGGAACCTTTGACTATGCCGCGGGAAAACACCCGCTGCACGCTCATCCGGTTCTGCGTCAGCGTACCGGTCTTGTCGGAGCAGATGACCGTCGTCGACCCCAGGGTTTCAACCGTGGGCAGGTGGCGCACCAGGGCATTGCGTTTGGCCATTCGTTGGGTCGCCATCGCCAGAGACAGGGTCACCGTAGGCAAGAGTCCTTCGGGCACGTTGGCGACGATGATGCCAATGGCGAACATCAGGTTGTCCCAGAATGGCAGGCCGATGGCCATGCCGATGGCGAAAAATGCCAATCCCAGCAACCCGGCAAAAATCGCCACCAGCTTGGAAAGACGGGCGATCTCCCGCTGTAGCGGGGAACCCGGTTCTCCGGCGGTTTGCGTCAGGTGGGCGATCTTGCCGAATTCCGTGTGCATGCCTGTGGCATAAACCAGCGCGGTCGCCTGGCCGGAGATCAGCGCGGTGCCGGCCAGCAGGAGGTTCCTTGCCTCCAGCGGCGTGCCGTTGGAGAAGGCGTCTGCGTTGCGCGCCTTGGGCAGGGATTCGCCGGTGATCGTCGAGGTGTTGACACGCACGTCGACGGCGTGAATCAATCGGCAATCTGCCGGTACGTTATCGCCTTCCTCAAGCAGCAGCAGGTCGCCGGGCACCAGTTGTTTCGCCGCCAGGGTCTGGAGTTGTCCGTCGCGCCGGACCTTGACTTGCTGCGGCAGTAGTTTGCGCAGGGCCGAAATGGCTTGTTCGGCGCGATATTCCTGCCAGAACGAGAAGCAGCCGTTGATCAGGATTACCGCCAGGATGGCGGTCCCCAGCTGTGCCATTCCTTCTCCCGGATTGCGGGTCTCGGCAAACATGGCCAGTCCCGCTGCCACCCACAAGATCAGGGCGAAGAAATTGGTGAACTCCAGCAGGAAGCGCAGCCATAGCGAGCGTCCCTTGATCTCTTCGATCCGGTTGAAGCCGAACTCGTGCAGCCGTCTTTCGGCTTCGACCGGGTTCAAGCCGTTCTCGGAAGTCTTGAGGCTGGCCAGGGCCTGGGCAACGGGGAGGTTGGCAATATGCATTTCAACGGTTGTGCGGTCAATCGCCAGGGGCGACAGCGTCACTCCGGGGTAGGTGTCGAAACGGGGGCATGCGTAGTCCTGGTCAGGAAATGTACCGGGCTGCTGGCCGGTTCCGGCTGGAAGGTGGCATGGTCGATGCCGAAACGCGTGTGGGCCGCATGCTTGAGGCGTGGCAACACTTCCGCCCAGTCGGAAAGGTCATCCACCACTACATGGGCGGTCAGGATGGTGCGTGCGGAATTCAGCGACCAGACGTGCAGATCGTGCACCGAAACAACGCCCGCGGTGCCCGCCAGGCTGTTGCCGATATCCGCCAGATCCAGGGACGGCGGAGTGCCATCCAGCAGCGCGTGCAAAGCCTGGCGCACCAGGGAAACGCTGGAAATCAGTATCAGCACGCAGATGACCAGCGACAGCAGCGGATCGGCCCAGTTCCAGCCGGTGTACGTGACGATCAGGCCGGCGGCGATGGCGGCCACGGAACCCAGCAGATCGCCCAGTACATGCAGGAAGGCGGCGCGCCGATTGAGGTCGGCGCCGCTGCCGTCGCCACTATGGCCGTCATGCAACAAGCGGGCTACCAGCAGATTCACGATGAGTCCCAGCACGGCGACACCGGTGACGGCCTCGCCTGAAACCGGCAGCGGCGTGCGCAGGCGGTCCACCGCGGCCGCAGCGATCCCCGTGACGATCGCCAGCATGAACAGGCTATTCACGAAGGCGGCCAGCAGCTCTGCACGGGCATAACCGTAGGTATGGCGGTTCGACGCCGGCCGACCCACTGCCCAGGCGGCCACTGCGGCGATGGCGAGCGCCGCGGCATCGGTCAGCATGTGCCCCGCATCACCCATGAGCGCGAGGGAATTGGCCCACCAGCCTGTTCCCGCTTCGACCGAGGCGAAACTCAGGGTGACGACGAGCGCCCAGACCATGGGCCGGGAATTGGCGGTGTGGGGGTAATCGTGGTGACGGTGATCGTGCATCTGGATGGCTATAGAGTTCGACAAAGGTCTTCGGTGGCGGTGCAGGGCGCAGTCACGACCATGTACTTGACGATGCGCTGAGCTTCCTAATTGGTAACGACCCGCTACACCAGGCCGACGCTGCTCAATTCGTCCTTGATCCAGGCGTACACAATCGGCGCCGCAATCACGCCGGGCAAGCCAAAGATGGCTTCCATAAGCAGCATGGCCGTCAGCAGTTCCCAGGCGCGGGCATTGATCTGTCCGCCGACGATGCGGGCGTTGAGGAAATATTCGAGCTTATGCACGACTACCAGGAACGCCAGGGAAGCCAAAGCGGCGTGTGGGGAATGCGCCAGGCTGACCACCACGATGACGGTGTTGGAAATCAGGTTGCCCACCACCGGCAGCAAGCCGGCCACCAGGGTAATCGCAATCAGCGTCTTGGTGAGTGGCAAATTCACCCCAAACAAGGGCAGGGCAACCACCAGGTAGATGGCCGTGAAGCCGGCGTTCAACGTCGAGATGCGCACCTGTGCGAAGACGATCCGCCGAAAAGCCTCAGCCAAGCGCTGCAAGCGCTCGGCGAGAGCCGCGCTGAGCGGTGCCAGCGACATTCCGGCACGCGCCTCCTGCGTCGACACCATGGCGCCAATCGCTAGACCGAGCAGAATATGTGCCAGGGCCAGCCCGGCGTCCTTGCCGACGGTGCGCAATTCGGCGGCGTGTTCGCGCAGCCAGTCCACCGTCACCTGTTGCAGGCCGACGGCATTGACGGGCAGGAGTTCGACGACCCAGGACGGCAACGCTGTGCGTGCATCCTCGATGATCTGGGCCATTCTCCCGAAGAGTGCGGAGAGACTGCCTGCGTCGCTCTTGAAGAAAGCCACGGCGCCGATAACGCCGACTGTGGTCAGACTAGCCACCAGGGTTGCCAGCAGGACCACCGCGGCAAGCCGTGCGCGGGCAGTGGCGAAGTGTCGCTGCAAATTCGGCGCGATCAAATGGACCAGTTCAAACACCAGCAGGCCGGCGAGCAAGGCCGGCAAGAGGTGCAGCTTCAGCACCGCGACCATTCCCATTGCCGCAAGGATCCAGGAGGCAAGGCGGATTCGCTGGTCAGCAAGCTGCATGTTCAGTTGGCCTCATGTCCAGGATGCGTGCGGTTTAATCAGCTTGAGCTGGTTGGAAATGTCCGCCATGAACCAATGCTACCCTAAATTGGAGGGACGATTTGCGTCGTCAACTGCTACCCAGTCCTGGTGTTCGCCGCCAATGGGTATCTATCGGGTTGGTCTTGCCGATTGACCGCCGCTCGATGCCTTCATCTGGCAGGATGGCCGCCGATCCCATACAATTCAGGCTCAGTGCTTTCGGGGACGATATTGCAGGAGGGGAACGCCATGTCGCTGGAAATTCAGGATGCAGATTGTTCAAAATGTTTTAGTGATCCGTCGAAGGTGGTGACGGAAGAATACGAGCACATACCGGCTCTTGTCTTGAGCAAGCTGGTGAAACGTGGATATAGTCCGCTGGTATGCACGATAAATGGCGTAGTCAAGGTGTGCTACGAACAACAGGAGCAATAGCAGTTCGCGACAATAGGACTCCTGAATAGCGACTACCGGTTGCGGATTTTCCGGTCCAGAAAGATTTCTGAAAGACGCCGCAGGCAGGGATTCCGGTCTTGCTCACAGTTATGGATAACGACAAAGCAGCTGCGCAGGGAACGCCACTCATTGCAACCGGGCTTCAAGAGCTGGTTTCGCTGTGCCCGGACCCGGTCATCGCGGTGAATCGGGCAGGAGTGATCGTTTTATTCAACAGCGCGGCAGAAAGCCTCCTCGGCTATCGCTGCGACGAGGTCGTCGAGCGGCTTTCCATCGCCGAGGTCTATGCGACCGCCGACCAGGCCCGCTTCATCAAGAAGCAACTTCATACCAGCCCCGACCGGCATATCAAGGGCCACGAAACGCAGTTGCTGTGCAAGGAAGGCCGCGTAGTCGATATTCGCCTGTCGGCCAAGCTTCTGATGCGTGAAGGCGAGGAATTCGGCAGCATCGGATTCTTTCACGATTTGACCGAAACCAAGCAGCTCGAGGCCAAGCTCAAGAACCTGTCGATTACCGACAGCCTGACCGGG
>JBAYJH010000231.1:0-7955 GCA_041665185.1 Sterolibacterium sp. | reverse complement strand
TACCGAACTCAAGGAGACCCTGGAAAAGGTCTACGATTATTTCCCGCGTCTCAAGGAACGCCGCGCTTCGCAGTCCGGCTACACATCGGGCGGCGAGCAACAGATGACCGCCATTGGCCGGGCCCTGATGGCCAAGCCGACGATGATACTGCTCGATGAACCGTCGATGGGCCTGGCGCCACAGATCGTCGAGGAGATCTTCGAGATCGTCCGCGACCTCAACCAGCGCGAGAAAGTCAGTTTCCTGCTGGCCGAGCAGAATACGACGGTGGCCTTGCGTTACGCCGATTTCGGTTACATCCTCGAAAACGGACGGGTGGTGATGGAAGGCGATGCCAAGGAACTGGCCAGCAACGAAGACGTCAAGGAATTCTATCTCGGCATCTCCACCGGCGGCCGCAAGAGCTTCCGCGACGTCAAGCACTATCGCCGCCGCAAGCGCTGGCTCGCTTGACGGACGCAGATCGCACGGCGCGCTGCGGCGTTGTTCAAGCGCTTACCCTCTGGGGCACACGTGTATAGCGCTGCCATACGGCGCGCTTTCTCGCCTTGCATCGCTTGGCGCTCTGCGCCCGTCGCCATGGCGCTAGCGAATACTACTGGAGTTTGTGATGTCTAAGTTTCTCGATGCACTCGAAACCCGCGATCCCGCCGAGCGGGAACGCGACCTGATGGCGCGCTTGCCACGGCAGATCGCCCATGCCAAGGCTCACTCTGCGCATTTCACCGCTGCGCTGGCGGATGTCGACGCGGGTTCCATCAATACTCGCACGGCATTGGCGCAACTGCCGGTGCTGCGCAAGCACGCCCTGATTGAATTGCAGAAGCAGCACAAACCGTTTGGCGGGTTGACCGCGACCGCCACGAATGGGCTCGGCCGAATCTTCGCCTCGCCCGGCCCGATCTACGATCCCGAAGGCCGCGCCGCCGACTGGTGGCGCTTCGCCCGCTCGCTCTACGCGGCGGGATTCCGTGCCGGCGAACTGGTGCACAACACGTTTTCCTACCACTTCACGCCGGCCGGCTTCATGGTCGAGGGCGGTGCGCAGAGAATCGGCTGCTGCGTATTTCCGGCGGGCACCGGCCAGACCGAAATGCAGGTGGCGGCGATTGCCGACCTGCGCCCGGTCGCCTATGTCGGCACGCCCTCCTTCCTGAAAATCATCATCGACAAGGCCGACGAAATGAAGGCCGACATATCCTCATTGAAACGCGCCGTGGTATCCGGCGAAGCCTTGTTCCCGCCGCAGAAAGCCCTCTTTGCCGAACGCGGCATCGCTTGCTTCCAGGCCTACGGCACCGCCGACCTGGGCTTGATCGCCTACGAAAGCGACGGCCGCGAGGGCTTGCTGCTGGACGAAGACCTGATCCTCGAAATCGTTCGTCCCGGTACCGGCGACCCGGTGGCGACGGGCGAAGTCGGTGAAGTCGTCATCACCACGTTCAATCCAGACTATCCGCTGATCCGCTTCGGCACCGGCGACATGTCGGCGGTGCTGCCCGGGATATCTCCCTGCGGCCGCACCAACACCCGCATCAAGGGCTGGCTGGGGCGGGCCGACCAGACCACCAAGGTGAAGGGCATGTTCGTCCATCCGGAACAGGTGGCGGCCGTGGTCAAGCGCCATGCCGAGATTCTCAAGGCTCGCCTGGTGGTGACCAACCCCGAGACCAGCGACAGCATGACGCTGCGCTGTGAAGTCGCGGCGGCAGCCTCCAGTGATCTGGCAGCGGCGATCGCCGCCAGCATCAGGGACATCACCAAGCTGCGCGGCGAGGTCGAATTGGTCGCTGACGGCAGCCTGCCCAACGACGGCAAGGTCATCGAAGACGCCCGCAAATACGACTGACTGAGGTTCCCGGATCAGGGGCAGAGCCCGCGCATCATGAAAGTTAGGGCACGCTCTTCTTCTTTCGCGCGGCCGGCTTGGCCGGCTTCGCCGGTGCGTTCGCTTCCGCCGCGGCTGCCGGCTGCATGAAATTCCACGGCCACGCTGCCTGATTGAGCGATGCCTGGGCGAAAGGGTTGGGGTTTGCTTCGGTACTTCCCGCCGACTGACTGAGGGCCTGGAACGCCGACAAGGTGGCGCGTTGCATCTCCATGCCCTGGATGCTCATCTGTAACATGTTCAGGTTCATTTTCAGCCAGCCCTCGACTGCTTTGAGATCGGTGATGTGCTTGTCGAGTTCATCCACATCCAGCGTCGGCGTCACCATGCCCGGCAGGGAAAACCCCATGCCGCTCCACATCGATTTGAGGAATTCGAGCGGGTCCTGCGATTGGGCTGCATCGGCCATGATTTGCTCCCAAGTATGGATACGGCGATATTACACCTAAGCCGACGCAGCTTCCGGACTACCCAAGCTGAAACCGCATGTGGCCGCGTGCCTCAGGCCGGCACGGCGCTGCCCGGCATGACGCGCGACGCCGGGGGTGGATGCGGCAGGCCGCTGGCGTGCCCAGCGAGGTCGTCGTCGGTAGCGATTTGCAGCAAGTCGAGGACCTGATGGGCCATGCCGCGACAGGCATTCGCCAGCGGCGTCGGCAACGGGCCGGGCAATTCCTTCTGTAGCAGCAGCTTGGTTGCCGAGAGCGTGAATACCGGTTCGAGGATGCGGTCGCGGTAAGGCGCCAGGAATTCGCTCACGCTCTTTTCCGCCGCTTCGCGTTGCCAGGCGTTGGTCGGCCATTGCATCGGCACGGCATAGGCGCGCGGAAACATGTCGAGATCGCGGATCACGGTGCGGATATCTTCGTGCGAATCGCGGAAGGGCAGTAGCACCAGGTCGGCCAGGCCATAAAGTTTGCGGTCCATCTCGGTGCGATTGCCGCCGCCGTCGATGACGCCCAGCCAGGCCTTCAGCGCACGCACCTTGTCGACCACCTTGGCCAGTGCTTCGCGGGTACGCGCATCGGCGGTCAGGTAGCGGCGGCTGGCAGGCGCCAGCGGTTCGCGATGGGTGTCGGTCAGCACGCACACCGAACGCTGGCCGACCAGGCCCAGGCCCTGGCAAAGCATATGCGAAAGCGTGGTCTTGCCGGTTCCCCCCTTGTTGCCGATGACACAGATGATGTCCGCCATATTGCCTCTCCGATTCGTCGCCCGTCCCGCTGGATCTACCCGCTGGGCCGGCATCAGGTTCGGATTATTGGCGAAAGCCGACGGCGGCGATGCGGCGAAATGCAATGCAATCGGGCCTCATTTCGGACCGAGTCACAGGCGATAGCAGACTAGCCGCGTGGCACGCCGGTCGGGGACGTCGACCACGCTTTCGGCGGTCACGCCGGGAACGGCGAAACTGTTGCTGATCAACAACGCGCCGGAGCGCATTTCGGCGCGGGCCTTGTCCATCAGGCGCGGCATCGGCACCGGCGAGAGGAAAGCATAGGCGATATCGTAGGGGGCAAGGTTCAGGCGCCAGAAATCGCCATAACGAATCTGTACGTTGGGCAAGCCCAGGCTCGCCAGCCTGGCCCACAACCAGGGCAGCGGCGCGTGTTCGATGCCGACGAAGGAACAGTCGCGCCGCGCACGCGCCAGGCGGCGCAGCAAGCCGCCATGGGCACAGCCGAGATCGATTACCCGGCACGAAGTGGTTGGCAACATTCTTAGTAAAGCCTGCACTGTCATCGCGTTCGACAAATACAGTGGCACCCGGCTACGATCGGTACGCCAGTAGACCAGCAACAGCAGGACAAAGGCCGCCAAATACCAGTTCGGCGGAATGTCCAGGCGGCTGGCGAACACCACGGCGGGCAGGAAGGCGCAGTGGATGGGCAGCCACCAGCGCGGCGCGCCCATTGCGAGACTGACCAAGGCGGCACAGGTGCCTTGCAGCATGGCGCAAGCCAGCGGCGTATCGACGAGTTGCGGATAGGCAACGCGGACCAGCAAGGCCACGACCATTGTGCCGAGCAACTGAGCAACGATGGCGCTGCGAATGGGCGGACTTGAACTTGACATTCCCCCGATGATACCGCGCCGAACGCTTGGCCCGGTGGCCCAATGGCCCGAGGCCACTTCCTTCGGGGCAGGCCATTTCCTTCGGGGCAGGCCATTTCCTCACGGGGCAGGCCACTTCCTCCGGGGCGCGCCCCAAGGGCACTTGCTACGCGGCGTCCCCCAAGGGGACTTCCTTCGGGGCGTCCCTAAAGGGACTTGCTACGCGGCGTATAATTTGTCGATGCCTTCTCTCGCCCCCTTGCTGCTCTCCGGCCTCAATCCCGAACAACTTTCCGCCGTCACCCTCCCGCCCCAGCACGCGCTGATCCTCGCCGGGGCCGGCAGCGGCAAGACGCGGGTACTGACAACGCGCATCGCCTGGCTGATCTCCACCAGCCAGGCGGGGCCGCACAGCATTCTCGCCGTCACGTTCACCAACAAGGCGGCCAAGGAAATGCTCACCCGGCTGTCAGCGATGCTGCCGATCAATACGCGCGGCATGTGGATCGGCACTTTCCACGGCCTCTGCAACCGCCTGCTGCGTGCCCACTATCGCGAAGCCGCACTGCCGCAATTGTTCCAGATCCTCGATCAGGCCGACCAGTTGTCGGCAATCAAGCGCCTGCTGAAGTCGCTGAATGTCGACGACGAGAAATTTCCACCGCGCGAGTTGCAGCATTTCATCAACGCCCAGAAGGAGCAGGGGCTGCGCGCCGCGGCGGTCGAGGCGTGGGACGACTACACCCGCAAGCGCGTCGAGCTGTACGAAGCCTACGAGCGCCAATGCCAGCGCGAAGGCGTGGTCGATTTCGCCGAACTGCTGCTGCGTTCCTACGAATTGCTGGAGAGAAACGAGATCCTGCGCCGCCATTACCAGGAGCGCTTTCGTCACATCCTCGTGGACGAATTTCAGGATACCAACCGCCTCCAATATCGTTGGCTTTGCCTGCTCGCGGGACGCGAGCAAGCAAAGCCAACGACCTCTTTTGTGAGCTATCCCCCCAACCCCCTTCCCGGGGAAGGGGGCGACTATTCGGTGGCGCCAAGGCGCCAAGAGGGGGCGTGGATATTTGCTGTCGGTGACGACGACCAATCGATCTACGCTTTCCGTGGTGCCGAGGTCGGCAATATGCGCGACCTGGAACGCGAATTCCAGGTGGCCAAGGTCATCCGCCTGGAGCAGAACTACCGGTCCCACGGCAACATCCTCGATGCCGCCAATGCCATCATCAAGCACAATGCGGCGCGGCTCGGCAAGAACCTGTGGACCGACGCCGGCAGCGGCGAGCCGATCCGTGTCTTCGAATCCTTGAGCGACGTCGACGAGGCGCGCTGGATCGTCGAGGAGATCAAGGCGCTGACGCGCGACGGCCATACTCGCGCCGAGATTGCCCTGCTGTACCGCTCCAACGCCCAGTCGCGGGTGCTGGAACACGCCCTGTTCAACGCCGGCCTGCCCTACCGGGTGTATGGCGGGCTGCGCTTTTTCGAGCGCCAGGAAATCAAGCACGCACTCGCCTATCTGCGCCTGATCGCCAATGCCGACGACGACACGGCGTTTGCCCGGGTGGTGAACTTCCCCACCCGCGGCATCGGCGCGCGTTCCCTGGAGCAGCTCGCCGACGCAGCCAAAGCCCGCAACTGTAGCCTGCATGAGGCCATCGGCGGTCTCGCCGGCAAGGCACTGGCATCCCTGTCCGGCTTCGCCCGGCTTGTCGCCACGATGCGCGAAGGCAGCGCCGGCTTGCCGCTGCCAGAAGTGGTCGACCATGTGGTGGAACTCTCCGGGCTGCGCGAGCACTACCGTAACGAAAAGGAAGGCGAGGATCGCCTGGCCAACCTCGACGAGCTGATCAACGCCGCTGCCGGTTTCGTCGCCGAGGAAGGGAGCCGCGAGGCGCCGGCCGAAGGCATGGAAGACACCGGCGACCTCGCCGCCTTCCTGGCACATGCCGCGCTGGAAGCCGGCGAACACCAGGCCGGCGACAGCGACGACGCAGTGCAACTGATGACCGTGCATTCCGCCAAGGGCCTGGAGTTCAACATGGTCTTCATCAGCGGCCTGGAGGAAGGGCTGTTTCCCCACGAGAATTCGGTCATCGAAGAGAAGGGCCTGGAGGAAGAGCGGCGCCTGATGTATGTCGCCGTGACCCGGGCGCGCCAGCGGCTGTACCTATCCTTCGCCCAGACCCGCATGCTGCACGGCCAGACGCGCTACAACATGGTGTCGCGCTTTCTCGATGAAATCCCCGCAGACTTGCTGAAATGGCTGACACCGAAATTCAAGGCGAGCTCGGTTGCCGAACCCGGCTACTTCCCCGCCCGCACCGGACAGGCACCGGGCGGCCTGCGAAGTTCGCGGCAGGAAGAAGGTGGCGGCTTCCATATCGGCCAGAACGTCATGCATGGCAAGTTCGGCCTGGGCGTCATTATCAATGCCGAAGGATCGGGCATGGATGCGCGGGTACAGGTCAACTTCGGCCACGCCGGCATGAAATGGCTGGCGCTCGCCATCGCCAAACTGACACCGGCATAAGGAGTTCAAAATGAAAATCCACGCCAACGGCATCGACATCCATTACGACATCGCCGGCAGCGGGCCCTGGCTCACGCTGTCGCACTCCCTGTCCTGCGACCTATCCATGTGGGACCCGCAGATGGCGGCACTGACACCGCACTTCACGGTACTGCGCTTCGACAGCCGCGGTCATGGCCTGAGCGACGCGCCGCCGGACACAGACGATGCCTACAGTTGGGACCGCCTGAGCGGCGATGTCGTCGGCCTGCTCGATGGCCTGGGCATCGCGCGCACGCACTTCGCCGGCCTTTCCATGGGCGGCATGTTAGGCCAGCATGTCGCCTTGCGCGCGCCAGAACGGATCGATCGCCTGGTGCTGGCCGACACCGCCAGCCGCTATCCCCCCGCGGCGATCCCCGTCTGGGTCGAGCGCATCAGGCTGGTCCGCGAGAAAGGCATGGCGGTCCTGGTAGACGGCACCCTGGAGCGCTGGTTTACCGCGCCGTTCCGCGCCGCCCATCCTGATGTCATGGCGCGGATCGGGAACCTGATTCGCAACACGCCACCGGCGGGCTATATCGGTTGGGGCGGCACCATCCCGACCCTCAATACCACCCAGCGACTGCATGATTTGGCTTGTCCGACGCTGGTGATCGTCGGCTCTGATGACGCCGGCACACCGCCGGCCATGGCGCGCGCGATCGCCGAGGCAATTCCCGGTGCCCAGTTGGAGATCATTCCGGATGCCGCACACTTGTCCAATATCGAACAAGCGGAAATCTTCAACCGGCTGCTGCTGGAGTTTCTAGTGCCCGCCGTTGGGTCCAGTGCCCGCTGGTGAGTTTAGGGTGCTGGGGTGCTCCTTGCCGTCCGATCAAGCCGCCTTGTCGGCGAAGAAGTAGCGCTCGATCAGCGCCTGCAACTTCTTCTCCACCGCTTCGTCCGGCGCAGCGCTGATCTGCCGGTAGAGCGGCTCGACGATGCCCTCGAACGCCAGGATCAGGCGGGGATCGAAATGGCTGCCGCTGTCGCGGCGCAGGATCGCCATGGCCTCGTCGAAAGGCATCGGTTCCTTGTAGGGCCGCTTCGAGGTCAACGCGTCGAAGACGTCGACGATGGCGAAAATCCGCGCGTTGATGGGAATCTCTTCGCCCTTCAGACCACGCATGTAGCCGTTGCCGTTGAACTTCTCGTGATGGAATTCGACCACGTCGCGCGCGCTTTGCAGCCAGTTGGATTTGGTCAGGATATCGACGCCGAGGGTGACGTGGGTTTTCATCACGCTGAATTCCTCCTCGCTCAGCTTGGCGGGCTTCAGCAGGATGTTGTCGCTGATGCCGATCTTGCCGACGTCGTGAAGAAACGCCCCGGCGATCAAGTTGAGGATCTTGTCCTTGCTTAGATCGACGGCTTCGGCCAGGCGCACCGCGTAGATCGACACGCGGTAGTTGTGGATATTGGTATCCGAATCGCGTTTGGCGATGGCGCCGCCC
>JBAYJH010000230.1:0-7957 GCA_041665185.1 Sterolibacterium sp. | reverse complement strand
TCAATTCACCGAGAGACGAGCATTTCCCTCCCACCAGGGGAACGGAATCCTTGCGGCATTCCTCGAACCAGCAAAGCAGCGGAAGGTCGGCGGCTCCACCGCCAACCGCCGCACTGCTTATCGCCGCTCTTCCGTTCATCGCGCCCTCCAGCCCGGTCCGCACACTCACTCAGCGCACGATGGTGATGACACCGGAAGACCCATCGACGCGCAGCATCATGCCGCTCTTGATGATCTTGGTCGAATGGCCGGTGCCGACCACCGCCGGCAGGCCATACTCGCGACAGACGATCGCCGCGTGGCTCATCACGCCGCCCACATCGGTGACGCAGGCCCGGATCTTGGCGAATGCCGGTGCCCAGGACGGCGAGGTGGTTGGTGCCACCAGGATTTCGCCTTCCTGTAGTTGACCCACTTCCGCCACCGTCTTGCAGACCCGCGCGCGGCCTTCGACGATGCCGGGGCTGCCGGCAAACCCCTTGAGTTCGGTGATGGTGTCGGGATCCTTGACATCCTGCACCGCCGACCAGTCGCCCAGCGACTTGTTGGTGACGCCCCAGAGGACGATGGTGAATGGCTCCTGAATGACCTCGGGTGCGGTGCCGATGGCCGGCGGGGGGCTCCATTCCTTGAACTTCTGCATCACCCCTTTGCGCCACAGGATTTCCTTCGGCCAAACCGTGGTGCCGCGTGGTGTGACGCCGGTTGCCCAGGCGGTGACCACGTCCCACAACGCTTGCTTGATTTCGTCGCGGCGCAGCAGCCAGATGTCCTCGACGTCGGCTATCATGCCGTGCTGCTTCATGATCACGCCGACTTCACGCATCTTGTTCCAGAACACCGAGTGGAACCAGTGCTCGACATAGAAGAGATGGTTCTCGACATAGGGAAACACGGTCTTGGCGCACCCCAGCAGTTCGTCGAACTGCTTGCGATCCTCGTCTTTCTCGATCAGGTCACGGTACTCCGCGGTGATGCGGTCGCGTTCGGCCCGCACCTTCTCGGTCGGCCGCTCGATGGAGACGCCTTCTTTCAATTTTCCGATGTAGGTATTGATGCCGGAGAGCGGCACGTCCATCTGGTCATTCCAACTACGGTCGTGGTGGAACCAGCCGGTGCCGGTGGACACGTTGAACCACGGCTCCCTGGCTTGCTCCAGCGCCGCCAGCCACTCCTGCCCCTTGGGCAACTGCTTTAGCGCCGCCTCGACCACCGTCCATTGCTGGCTGGAGCACACCGTCGCGTCCACGCCCAGTTCGATGGCCTTCTTGGCGAGCTTCTTCAATTCCTCGTCCGGCCGATACATGATCACGTCGATGCCCGAGATCATCTGGGTTACCCGTTGTGTCGGCATGCTGGGGAACTGCTTCTGCATGAAGTCGAGGAAGAAGACGTAAGCGGCATAGCCCAGGTTGAGGAACTCGAAGTGGTATTGCCAGCACTTGATGCCGAGGTTGATCAGGTCGTCGTAGTTCTTCAGCAGGTGATAGCCTTGCGACTCGCCGACGGCATCCGTCACCACCTTCAGGTCTTCCATGTCCTGCAAGGCCGGGATCTTCACCGCCTCGAGCTCGCGGATGGTGGCTTCCATCTTGACTTTCCACTTTGCTTCCAAGGCATCCCAGTTCTTGTAGTAGTAGCCGGCGCGCTCCATGAAATGCGGGACGCGGCTGCCGATTTCCGCGCCGTCCTTCACCGGCACCGGCGAGATATATACGTAGCCGTTGATCATGCGGTGGTCGACGCCGCGTACCGGCGGTACCATGAAGATGCGGTTGTTAAATTGGGATAGGGCCAGGAACCAGGCTTCGTCCCAGATCGTGTCGAAGGGATAGAGCGGCTCCGGGTAATGCAGACCGTCGTTGAACCAGAACGTGTCCTTCTCGTACTGGTTGCGCACCGGATCGTCGGTGACGAACTGGTATTGATACGGATACATTCTTTCCCAGCCTTCGGTGCCGGGTATGGTCTTGGCCTTGACGTCGTGCGGATTTGGAAATTTCATGTTATGTCTCCTCCTGATTCGTGGATGCCTCATGAATTCGGATACAGCAGAGTCTTCTTAGTCCTTCGCTGTATGAACTACCCTTATGCATGGGCCGTGCCACGCACTGATTGTGCGCAGCAATAATCCGCACCCGGCGCCTGGAGTCGACGCCGATCAGGTGTGGCTTCCGGAGATTGCTGCATCTGCGTCGACCCAATTCGAAACAACCGTCGCGCGGGCAACCGGTAATCCACCGACAGATGATCATTTAGTCATTATTTGCGGTAGAGTCTTTCCCGAGTTGATCATTTGATGAACCCGGCGCAGATCAGGCGGTCTGTTTGTCGCCAACCGGGATCGACATTGTTTGATCACGATCAATGCAACCGACGACCAGGACATCCGAAACTGCTTGATGCAAGGGAGGAGAGAGTTGCCATGACCAAGCTTCGCAGTATCCTCAGGACAGTTGGCACGGAGAGTGCCGACCTGCGCGCGCAAGTGCAATTCTGCGTGGAGACGGGCCAGATCTGGCTGCACGAACACCGCATGCTGCTGGTTCACGCCGAGGCGCAGGCGTCGTTGCGCAAGGAGTTGATCGACACGCTTGGCATGAGCCGGGCGCAGGGGCTGTTTACCCGCATGGGTTATGCGGCCGGCGTGCGCGACGCCGAGCTCGCCCGCACTCGCGCCCAGAACGCCAGCGACAAGGAAGCTTTCATGACCGGACCGCAGCTTCACACGCTGGAGGGGATGGTCAAGGTCACGCCGATTACCCTCGAGCTTGACCGCGCGGCCGGCAAGTTCCACGGTGAATTCCTCTGGGAAAACTCCTGGGAAGGCCAATGGCACAGACATTATTACGGCATCCATAGCGAACCGGTGTGCTGGACGCAGATCGGCTATGCCTGCGGCTATACGTCGGCGTTCATGGGGCGGCCGGTCTTATTCAAGGAAGTCGAATGTGTCGGCAAGGGTGACAGCAACTGCCGCATCGTCGGCAAGCCTATCGACGAGTGGGACGACGCCAGCGAATACGAACGTTTCTTCAACCGCGAGTCGATCGCCGAACAACTGATCGACTTGCATACTCAAGTGGTCCAACTGCGTTCCACGATCGGCGGCAAGGACATGCCGACGACCGACATGCTCGGCAGTTCACGCGGTTTCCGCAACGCGTTCGAATTGCTCAAACAGGCGGCGAACAGCCAGATCACGGTGCTCCTGCTCGGCGAGACCGGTGTCGGCAAGGAGAAATTCGCCCGCAGCTTGCACGAGAGAAGTGCCCGCCGTGACGCCCCCTTCGTCGCCATCAACTGCGCCGCCATCCCGTTGGAGTTGGTCGAATCGGAACTTTTCGGCGTCGAAAAGGGTGCCTACACCGGCGCCCTGGTGTCCCGTCCGGGACGCTTCGAGCGGGCCAGCGGTGGCAGCCTGTTCCTCGACGAGATTGGCGACCTGCCTTTTTCCGCGCAGGCCAAGCTGCTGCGGGTGTTGCAGGAGGGCGAGATCGAGCGCCTGGGTGACCAGAAGATCCGCAAGATCAATGTCCGGCTGATCGCGGCGAGCAATAGCGATCTCAAACAACTGGTCAAGGAAGGCAAGTTCCGGGCGGATTTGTACTACCGCCTCAATGCCTACCAGATAGACATTCCACCGCTCAGGGAACGCAAGGAAGATATCTCGCCGCTGGCCAAGAGCTTCCTCGAAAAATACGCCGCGATTCATGGCAAGAAACTGCGCGGCTTCACCGATAAGGCCAAGCGGGCGCTTTTGACCTATCGCTGGCCGGGCAATATCCGCGAGTTGCAGAATATGGTGGAGCGTGGCGTGATCCTGGCGCCCAGCGGTACCCGCATCGAAGTCAATCACCTGTTCTCTTCCTGCGACGACGAGCATGCGCGGGAGTTCGGGCTGGCCCTCACCGGCGGCCTCGACATGAATCGCAATGAGAGCGCAAAGGCGCTCTGCGACTCGGTGCTCAACGGCGTCTTGACCCTCGACGAGGTCGAGGGCATGCTGCTCGAAACCGCCGTGGACAAGGCGCGCGGCAACCTCTCTTCGGCAGCCAGGATGCTCGGCCTGACCCGGCCACAGCTTGCCTACCGCCTGAAGCGGCTCAACGAAAGCGGCGAAGCGCCGACCGAACATCCCTGATGCAAGACGAATTGCATGCGCAGGTGCTGACTTACCTGCGCGACCACCGCGTCGTGACCCTGGCTACCGGCACCAATGGAGACCCCTGGGCGGCGGCGGTGTTCTATGTCAACGACGGTTTCAAGCTCTATTTCCTGTCGTCGCCGACCAGCCGGCACAGCCTGAACCTGGCCCAAAATCAGCGCGTCGCCGCGACCATCCAGGAGGACTATGCGGACTGGCTGGAGATCAAGGGCGTTCAATTGGAGGGCGTCGCCAGCGAAATTCGGGGTGCGGAGGAACAACTGGCGCGCCAGCTTTATGGCGAGAAGTTTCCCGTTGTCGGCAAGCTGGCCCAGGCGCCGGCGGCCATCGTCAAGGCCATGGCCAAGGTGCGCTGGTACCAGGTGGTGCCCCAACGCCTGTTCTTCATCGATAACTCTGCGGGTTTTGGCAAGCGCGAGCAGATCGATCTCGGCCTCGGCCTGTCACCGAAGTAATCCGGAATGTCCTCCTAATTCGCCGCCAAACCGGTGTTCGCAAGCAACTGGCCCTTGCAAAGTAGCTACTGCGACCCCATAATCCACGCATAGTTGTAATTCCGGCAATCTGGAGGCGTTCTGGACAGGGGTTCGATTCCCCTCACCTCCACCTAAGAGTATCGGAGTGCTTTTAGGTGGGGGTGCCATGGCTTCGACAGGGCGGGCAAAGGTGCGCAGGCAACTCGTCAGGCGATCGACGTTAATGAAGCAAATCCATAAACGCCAACGATGAGCGTTTCGCACTGGCCGCTTAAGGCTAGAGCCGGGGCTGCTGAAGCCTTGTAACCAAAGACAGCCGGTGGGGACTTCGGTCCCCATCGTCATTGGTGCGCAACCAGCCTCATTTCTCGCCCTCGATTTCAGGGGCAGCCGCGTAAACACTACTGGGCTTTGCCGGGGATATTTGCACGGGGAACTCCGGGACTGGATACATCATGCGCCGCCGAGTAGCTCGAGAATCTGCTCCGGCTGCGTCACGACCGCATCGGCTTGCCACGCCTCAATCGGCGCCTCGACCCCCAGATATCCGTAGGCGGCGGCCACGGTTCGCAGGCCGGCGGACCGGCCGGCCACAATGTCACGCAGGTCGTCACCAATATAGAGACTGTGCGACGGATGTACTCGCGCGGCGACACAGCCCAGTAACAGCGGATCCGGATGCGGTTTGGCGCGGGGCGCGGTATCACCGCTAATGATGCAAGCGGCGCGTTGGCGCAAGCCTAAGCCTTCGACCAGGGGCAGGGTGAAACGTTGTGCCTTGTTGGTGACGATGCCCCAGCGAACCCCGCGCTGATCCAGGCCGGCGAGCAGTTCGAGAATGCCGGGAAACAGCGTCGTGCCTCGACACAGAACGCTGGCATAGTGATCGAGGAAGCGTTTGGCTAGGCCGGCATAGTCGGCATCGCCGGGGCGGAGGTCGAATCCCGCGCCGAGCAGGCCACGCACGCCGCTTGAGGTATATGGGCGGGTCTGTGCCAAGGGCAGCGGCGCTTTGTCTTCCTCAAGCAGCAAGCGGTTCAGCGCGGCGCCCAGATCGGGCGCGCTGTCGGCGAGCGTACCGTCGAGGTCGAAAAGCACGGCGTCCACCTCGGAGGCGCGCCCTTGGTTCCGAGGCGTCACGCTGGCTTGGTCGCCCGAAGCAGGTAGTTGACGCTGGTGTCGCTGCCCAGGGTATAGATCTTGGTAAGCGGGTTGTAACTCAGGCCGATGAGTTCTTCGACGCGCAGACCGGCATGGCGGCAGTAACGCACGAGTTCAGCGGGGCGCTGGAAACGGGCATAATCGTGGGTGCCGCGCGGCAATAGATTCAACAGGTATTCTGCGCCGATCACGGCGAACAGGTAGGCCTTCAGATTGCGATTGATGGTTGACAGGAATACCTGGCCGCCCGGTCTCACCATAGCTGTACAGGCGGACACTACACTGGCCGGATCCGGCACGTGTTCGAGCATTTCCATGCAGGTGACGGCATCGAAGCTGCATGGGGCTTCCTGTGCCAGGGTCTCGGCGGAGATCAAGCGGTAATCTACGGGTTGCCGGCTCTCCAACAGATGCAGGCGGGCGACGCCGATTGCCCGTTCGCTCAGGTCGATCCCCGTGACCAGCGCCCCCCGTGCAGCCATGCTCTCGGCGAGTATGCCACCGCCGCAACCCACATCGACTACGCGCTTATCGGCAAGCCCGACGCAATTGTCTATCCAATCCAGACGTAGCGGGTTGATGTCATGTAGCGGCTTGAACTCCGAGTTTGGATCCCACCAGCGATGGGCGAGCTCGCCAAACTTGTCGAGTTCGCGTGGGTCGGCATTCTGGTTGAGCGTGGCAGTCATGGCGAATTCTTGCGACGGAAGAAAAAAAGCCCTGCAACGCAGGGCTTTTTAGGATCAGTACAACAGCTTCTACTTGGTGCCGATCACTTCGATTTCAACCCGGCGATCGGGCTGCAAACAAGCAATGACTTGCTTGCTCTTGGCGCCCTTGCACTGGTCGGCTTTGGTGACCGGCTGCTTCTTGCCCTTGCCTTCGGTGTAGACGCGATTCGGTTCGAGGCCCTTGCTCACCAGGTAGTCCTTGACCGAAGCGGCACGTTTCTCGGACAGGGTCTGGTTGTACTTGTCGCTGCCAAAACGATCGGCATGGCCGACAGCGATGATCACTTCCAGCTTGATGCCTTTGACCTTCTTGAGCAGATCGTCGAGAATGGCCTTGCCGTCCGGGAGTAGCGCAAATTTGTTGAAATCAAACAAGGCATCCGCGGCCAGCGTCACTTTTTGCGCTGCCGGCTTGGGCGCGGGCTTGGGTGCAGGCTTGGCGGCTGGCGTCGTCGGCGCTTTGGCGGCGGGGGGCGCTTCCTTCTTGACTAGGTCCGGATCGCATTCCGCGATAGCCATGGCGGGCGTCCAGCGGGCGGTATGCCAGCACAGACCCGTGCCGCTCTTCACCGGGTTACCCCGTGAGTCAAAAATATAGCCATCGTTGACTTCCGCGATGGCCACCGAAGCACTGAATCCGATTGCGGCAAACAGTACAAATTTCGAGATTTGTTTGATCATTTTGTCCTCGTGCGGGTCAAGAGATATTTGTGATGGGCTGATTAAAACCGAAGCAAAACAAGCCCCCGAATCGCTAGTCTAGTTTATTTTGCCACAAATTGCCAATGTCTTGCAATTCCGCCGAATCGATATCCAACAGCATTCCACCTTCGACCCGCATTTCCCCCGCCACCCAGACATGGCTGACATGCTCGCGTCCGGCGGCATGGACCAGATGCGATGCCGGATTGAAACAGGGCATCAGGCATGGATCGTCCAGTCGTACGGCACACAAGTCGGCCTGCTTCCCGGCGACCAGCGAGCCGATGAACTTGTCCTGGCCCAGGGCAGCGGCACCCGCCAACGTGGCCATGTGCAACACGTTGTGGGCGTCCAGAACGGTGGGGTCGCCGCTGGCGACCTTGGCCAGCAAGGCGGCGTGGTTCATTTCCCGGAACATGTCCAGGCGGTTATTGCTCGCCGCGCCATCGCTGCCCAGGCCGATTTTCACGCCGTGGCGCAACAGACTGGTGACCGGGGCGATACCGCTGGATAATTTCATGTTCGAAGTCGGGCAATGGGCCACGCTGCAACCCTGCTCCGCGAGCAGGTCGATTTCCCCCGCATCGAGATGCACCGCATGCACTGCAATCAAATTGCTTCCGAGCAGGCCCAGGCGATGCAGCCGCTCGAGGGGGCGGATCCCATATCGCTTGAGACTGTCCTCGATTTCGGCAGCGGTTTCGTGCAGATGCATGTGG
>JBAYJH010000229.1:0-8009 GCA_041665185.1 Sterolibacterium sp. | reverse complement strand
GGGCGCTATCGGCGCCCGCACTACCGAGTCGCAGGTGCATCGGGAGCTGGCCTCGGGTCTGTCTTGTCCGGTCGGGTTCAAGAACGGCACCGACGGCAATATCCGCATCGCCGTAGACGCCATCCGCGCCGCCGCCAGCCCGCACCATTTCCTCTCGGTGACCAAGGCCGGCCACTCGGCCATCGTCTCGACCAACGGCAACGAGGACTGCCACGTCATCCTGCGCGGCGGCAAACAGCCAAACTACGACGCGGCCAGCGTCGATGCGGCCTGCGTTGATCTCGGCAAGGCCGGACTGGCGGCGCGGGTGATGATCGATTTTTCCCATGCCAATTGCAGCAAGAAATACCAGCGCCAGGTCGAGGTGGCGCGCGAAGTCGGCGAGCAGATTGCCGTCGGCGACGACCGCATCTTCGGCGTCATGGTCGAATCGCACCTCAAGCCCGGCCGCCAGGATCTGTTGCCGGGCAAGCCGCTGGAGTATGGCGTGAGCATCACCGATGCCTGCATCGGCTGGGAGGACAGCCTGACCGTGCTCGACATCCTGGCCGATGCCGTTAAACGCCGCCGCCTGGCGCTGACCGAGCAATAGCGCCGTGGCTGGCTGCTGCTGGTGGCGGCGATGCCGGGGCGATGGTTATGATGCGGCAGCCGGCCGACCCCGCCAAGGCCGCACAGGAAACGCCACGCTGACCGCCAGGCCCCGCCCGTCTTCGCCGTCGCTTAAGCTCAGGTTGGCGCCATGCAATTCGGCGATACGCTGCACAATGGAAAGGCCGAGGCCGCTGCCGACCTGATCCTGCCCGGCCGCGCCGCGGTGGAAGCGCCGGAACGCCAGCTCGCGCTCTTCGGCGGAAATTCCCGGACCGCTGTCGCTGACTCGCAGGCTTACAGCCGACTTGTCCACACCGAGCGTGACTCTTACGCGACCGCCGGCGGGAGTGTAGCGAATGGCATTGTCCAGCAGGTTGCGCAGCAGGACCTGTAGCATCGTCTTGTTGCCCGTCACCGTGGCATCGACGGCGTCCAGTTCCAGCGCAATTTGTTTCCCCACCGCGGCGGCGCCGTGTGCGGCGCAGACATCTTCCACCAGCATCTTCAATGGCGTCGGCTGCACGTCGGCAAATGCCTGTTCGGGATCGAGGCGCGCCAGGGTCAACAGTTGGTCGACCAGATGCGCCGCCCGATCGACGCCGACGCGCAATTGTTCGATGGCGTGCTGACGCTCCGCATCGTTGCTGGAGCGCTGGGCGACCTGTGCCTGGGCAGCCAGCGCGGCCAGCGGCGTACGCAGCTCATGGGCGGCGTCGGCGGTGAAGCGGCGTTCGTTCCCCAGGGTTTGCTCGACGCGCTGAAACAGGCTGTTCAGGGCGACCAGCAACGGCTTGATCTCCAGCGGAGCGCTGGCCGGGGCCAGGGCGTCCAGGTGGGATGGGTCGCGATGGTTGATCTGTGCGGCAACCGCACCCAGCGGCGCCAGCCCGTGCCAGGTCGCCAGCCAGACCCAGATGCCCAGCAGCGGAAGGCCGAAGAGTGCCGGCAGCAGCATCTGCCAGGCAATGTCGGAGACCAGTTCGTCGCGAATGTCATGGCCTTCGCCGACCTGCACCTGGAACTGCCGGCGGGCATCCCATTGGCTGTAGTAACGCCAGTGCCGTTGTTCCGAAAAGCCGCTGCCGCTCGTCATCGGCGAGCGCGGCGCATTCGATGACTGCAGCACCAGGTTGCCGTCGGCGTCCCAGATCTGGAAACTCAACTTCTGCTGGTATTTGTGCTCGACTTCGCCGATTTCGGCGACATCGCCTTCTTCGTGCGCGGCGATCGCCAGCAAGGTCTGCGCGGTCTGGACGAGCTGGGCGTCGAACAATTCATCGATTTCGTGGTGGGTTTCGAAAAAAGAGAAACCCAGGGTCGCCAGCCAGAGCATCGTCACCCCGCCCAGCAGCGGTATCAACAGCCTGCGCCTCAAGGAGAACCAAGCCGTGTCCATCACTTGGTCTTCTCGATCAGGTAACCGACGCCGCGCAGGGTCTTGATGAGATCGGCGCCGAGCTTGCGCCGCAGATGATGGATATGCACTTCGACGGCGTTGCTGTCAGGTTCGTCGGTCCAGCCATAGATGCTGGATTCCAGCTGGGCGCGGGTCATGACATGGCCGGCGTTTTCCAGCAGGGCATGCAGGATGGCGAATTCACGCGTGCCGAGATCCACCGACTGGCCCGCCAGCGAAACCTGGTGGGTCGCCAGATCGAGTTCCAGCGTGCCATGCACCAGCTTGGGCGCGGCTCGCCCGCCGCTGCGCCGGGTCAACGCGCGCAGACGCGCCGCCAGCTCATCCAGATCGATCGGCTTGACCAGGTAGTCGTCCGCTCCGGCGTCGAGGCCGGCGATCTTGTCGGCGACGGCATCCCGCGCCGTGAGTATCAGCACCGGCAGCGTCTCCTTGCGGGCTCGCAGGCGGCGCAGCAATTCCATCCCCGACAGGCGCGGCAGGCCGAGATCGAGCACCACCAGATCGAATTTCTCGGTCTTCAAGGCAAGGTCCGCGCCGACGCCGTCTTTCAGCCAATCCACCGCGAACCCGGACTGGCGCAAGCCGGCGGCAAGGCCGTCGCCGAGTTGCGGGTCGTCTTCAACCAGGAGGACGCGCATCGTCTAAACGCTCCCCGCCAAAACACACATCTTGGGCATCAACAAGGTCGGCGGCACGTGCCCGCTGTGGGGGGAAAAGTTGCGCGCCGCTGCCCGGCCCGGGTGTCACCCAGGCCGGGCAGCGGCGTGCGGCTAAGATAATCCGGAAGTGGCTGGCGCATCGAGATCCGATGTTAGCGCGGAATACATGTTAAGTGTTCATCGCCATTGTTTTGATCGACGCCTGCGTTACGCCATCGCCGTTCAAGCGCAATCCGCTTCAGATCCAGGCCAGGTTGGCTTCCGACATGTGCTCGACATCGATCCCCACCAAGGTCACCGAATTGCCGTTGCCCAGGTCTATGGTGACGCGGTCTCCGGATACATCGACATGGCGCAATAGCGAGGCCGTGTCCTCGATGTCGGAGCCGTTGAGTCCGCGATGGATCTCCAATTTGTCGGATGACGCATGGAAATTGAAGATCAAGTCGTGGCCGTTGCCGGAATCCAGTTCGAAGGTGTTCATCGCACCGCCGCCGCTGTCATCCACCGCACCCTTGACGAGCGTCGACAGACTGGCGTACTTGGCGTCGTTGGTGAGGGCGGTGGACAGGACGGGATTGGCATTCAGGAAATCGTCCAGGGATTGGGTCTTGCTTCCCCCGGCGACCAGAACGTCATCCCCGGACCCGCCGTTGAGATGGTTATGACCCCGGTCATTCTCGCCGCCGCCGACCAGGATATCGTCGCCGTCGTTGCCGTCGAGCGTATCGCTGCCGTCGTCGCCGTCCATGACGTCGTTGCGGGTGCCGCCGTGGAGCTGGTCGTCCCCTAATGCGCCGTCCAGCACGCTGTCGTGCAATTCCGAGCCATGCAGTTCGTGGTCGCTTTCGGTGGTGTGGTGGTATTCGTAGCCGTCATCGCCGTCCGAGACTTCATCGGGATGGTCGTCCGACGCGGTGCCGCTGCCGCCGGTCTTGCTCTCGTCATGCTGTGCGGTTGCGGTGGCCGTCGCGGCGTGTTCAACGGATGTGGTGCCGGTGTGGTCGGTATCGCCGGTGTGGTCGGTATCGTTGTTGCCCTCGTCCGAGGTATTGTGCGAGGCATCGACATGACCGTCGTCGTCCCCGTGGGACTCGAATGAAGTCACCACGCCAGTGCCTGACAGAGTCTTCACTTCCGACGCCTTGACGTAGAAGCCATCGCCGTCCGGGTCCGTATAAGTGGTGGTTTCGATTCTTCCGTCGTCGTACTCGGTTTTGACGACCTGGTTTCCTTGAACACTCCACGTTTCATTGGCATCCACCCGTTCCACTTTCAGATAACCGTTCTCGATCTCCGAAACACCGGTGACGACACCATTCTGTATGTTGAATTTGTAGCTCTTGCCAGCATCTGTGCTCATGGGTTTGCTCCTGAAAAGCGGTAATGGAGCCTGAATAATATTGGGAGAACATTAAGCCAATCTTAACGCGGGAGGACGCTTGCGACTTTCAGTCAAAAGCTTGCGGGATCTGTGACTTATTTCACAGTGGTGGGATCGCAACCCCCGGTAACGACCAAAGGAAGGCGGCTACTGGAGAGGCGTGGCGGCTATTTGAAGTATATTTCCCTGCACTCGAACGAGTACCGAACCGTCACGCCATGCACCCAGCCAAACCTCAAGCGCTGCTCTTCGATCTCGGCGGCGTCCTCATCGACATTGATTTCGGCCGCGCATTTCGCGCGTGGCAGCCGCTGTCACGCCTGGCACTCGGCGAGATTGCCGAGGCTTTCCGGTTTGACGCCGCGTACGAAAAGCACGAGCGAGGGGAAATCACGGCGTTGGAATACTTCGACCACCTTCGCACGATGCTGGCGCTGGAGCATGACCATCAGCGCATTGCGCAGGGCTGGAATGCCATCTTTGTCGGAGAAATTGCGGAAACGCTGGCGATGGTGCAGGCCGCAAGGAAACAACTGACGTGCAGCGCTTTCACGAATACCAATGTCACGCATCATGCGCATTGGTCGGCACGGTTTCCTGCGGTGGCGAGTTCGCTCGACCGGGTTTTCGCGTCTCACCAGATTGGCTACCGGAAACCGGAGAGGCGAGCGTTCGAGCATGTCGCGAGCGAACTCGGCGTCCCACTGGGTTCGATACTGTTCTTCGACGATCTCGCCGAAAATGTCGAAGGCGCGAAATCCGTCGGCCTTCAGGCTGTCCATGTTCGTTCGCCGAGCGATGTGAGAAGCGCGCTGCTCGCTATTGGTTGCGCGCTGTAACCCGTTTGTTGCCGTGGCAGGTGCGCATCGCGTCTGAATGCCGTTCGCTATATCAGGCGTTCTTGCCCTTTTGCCACAATACGTCGCCGCGCCCGGAAACTTTGTTGAGGTGCCGGGCGAGGACGAACAACAGGTCGGAGAGACGGTTCAGGTATTCCTTCGCGGCCGTCGACACGTCTTCACCATGCGCCAGCGCCACCACGCTGCGTTCGGCGCGGCGGCAGACGGTGCGGGCGAGGTGGGTCAGGGCGGCGGCCCGGCGGCCGCCGGGCAGGATGAATTCCTTGAGCGGTTCCAGTGCGGCGTTGTAGTTGTCAATCGCTGCTTCCAGGCGTGCCGGCTGGCCGGATCCGAGCAGCACCGCGCCGGGTATCGACAACTCCCCGCCGAGGTCGAACAGATCATGCTGGATGCCGGTCAGCAGATGGTGCACATCGTCAGGCAGGTCTTCGCTGAGCAGCAGGCCGATTACCGAATTGGTTTCATCGACATCGCCGAGCGCGGCGATGCGCAGGCTTTCCTTGCCAGTCCGGCTGCCGTCGCCAAGACCGGTGGTGCCCTGGTCGCCGGTGCGGGTGTAGATTTTCGAGAGACGATGCCCCATGGTGGCCTGACGCCGCGCGGAAAATTCGATTATAGCCGCTGATCCCTTATGGCTGTACTCGGCGCCTTATCGGGAGACCGTCTAAAGTTTCGCTGCACGCTGTCGTAATCATTCCTACCCAAAGAGGAGTTAAACGACATGATATTCAGGGTAAGCTACAAGGGCATCACCAAACATTCCGGGCGACTGGAGTCGGTCTTCGCTTTCCTGGTGAAGCAATGGGGCTCGACCGACAAGGCCTTTGAAATCGGGGTCAAGGTCGTTCCCGTCGCCTGAGTCGGTCGCCGCCGGAAGCTATTTCTCAAGGTAGGGGACATAGTCGAGGTCGGATTCGGCGACATGCTTGGTCAGCCAGTCCGCCAGGAATTCGACCATCTCGGCGGAAACATCGAGAATCACCGCCTGGCCTTGCAAGGCGGTCATCTTGGCTCGAAAATTCTGGTGTTCGGCAATGTGTTCCTGAAGCTTCGGAAAGTTGCATTGCCTCATCACTGCTTCCTCGGTTTCGAAGTGCTCGCGGATGTAGTGTTTCAATCGGGTAATGGAATAGACGGCGAGCAGGGTTCGTTGCTCGGCCGTCGCTATCTCTAGTTGTTCGAGGCAACGGAACAACCCCCGATGCTGTTCATCGATGATTTCATTTCCGGTCGCCAGCGCCTTGGTCCATTTCATGAAACTGCTTTCGTGATGGCTTGAGTGCCGGCTTCCTCCCGCCCCGACGGGAACGACGGCGCGGTTAGGCAGAAATCGAAATCTTCCTGTGCCGCCGCCGCAGGCCTGGCGGATTCGTCGGGCGTTGCGACTGGCATGCCCGCGCTTGCCGATCGCGAAGACGGCACAGGGTCGATGCCACGTTGCAATTGCCGGCGATTGAAGAGATACAGACTCAGGGCGCCGATCAAGCCGCCGGCGAGTACCGCCAGCAGCAGTTCGATGAAGTCGAGGGAAGCCGGTTTCGGCGCAAGTCTTTCGGCCCGCCTTTCCGCCTCGATTTGGTTGAGGCGGTTTGTCTGCTCGACGTAGTGCTTCTTGATCTCGGCGAGCGTGTCGTCCAGCTTGCCGATCTTCTCGGCAAGGGCATCCTGGGCCTGGGTCTGTTCCAGCAGAGTTCTGGCGAGGCGCTCAGCCTCGGCCAGCAATTCGGCGGGATTTTGCTTTCTCCCCGCCGCCGCGCCGACCACCAGGAGATCCTGGCGGGACCTGGCAACGTCGCCTGCCGGCTTGTCGGCGGCCGGCGCCCGTGGCGATACGGCATTGACGGAGTCGGCGGAGTCGGCGGTCGCGGCCTGGCTTCGCGGTGATCCCGGTGGGCGCGAGCCCTGGCGACGTACTGGCAGGCCGGGCGGTACGCGCAATTCGGTGTCCGCGGCAATCAGCGATTCTCCACTCTCAAGTCCCGGGTTGGCCGACTGCATCATGCGCTGGAACTTTTCGCGGGCCTTGGGTTGCAGCGGATAGGTTTGGCGGGCAAGTGCCGCCAGGCTGAGTGCGGCGGGAACGCGCAGCAGGCTCCCGCTGGGAGGCCCTGCCGGCGCCGTGGCCGGCGCCGGCAAGGCCTTGGCCGGTTGCGTGACGCTCGCAGCCGGCTGTAGCGTCGGCAAAACCTGCGCCGCAGTCCGGGTGGGTTCTTCGGTCAGCAGCAGGTAGTCCTTGGATAATCCGAATCCACACCCGACCGCCAGCGCGAACTCGAGTACCGGTTCCTGTACCGGGGATGAGGAGATGACCACAAGGCTGGCGCGACCGGGTTCGCCGAGCAGCTGAAGCTGTGCGTTGCGCAACACATAGGTGCTGGAAATCGCGGCCTGCGGAGGGCGAAGATTGAAACAGTCGATTGCCGGAACGCCGGCTTCGCTGCCAATCAGCGCTATTTCGATCCGCAACGGCGCGCCGAGAATCGCCTGACCGACGGCATTGCCCAGACCCAGTGCCAGCGCACCTGGTGCTGTCAACGCCGACAGCACCAGGCCGAGCGTTATTCCGGCGATAGCTTTCATCGTTGCTTTCAAGTCATTAACGACAGCAGAATATCATGGAGCGTGGGGTGCCGCCCGATGCGCCCGCAATGTGCGGGCCGCCGGATTTTTACCGCATAATGGCGACGGACTTTATTGTGACGACCACCTGATGCCACGTTTCTCGGCCAATCTGTCCTTTCTGTATTCCGAGCACGACTTCATGGCACGCTTTGGCGCCGCCCGGAAGGACGGCTTTGCGGCGGTCGAGTTCCATTTTCCCTATGCCCATGACATCGTGGAACTGGCTGAAACACTGCGCCTGGAATCCCTGGATGTGGTGTTGTTCAATCTGCCTCCTGGCGATTGGCAGGCAGGGGAGCGCGGTATCGCCTGCGATCCGCAGCGGGTGCAGGAGTTTCAGGACGGCGTTGGCCTGGCCATCGACTATGCCCGCGCGCTGCGCTGTCCCCGCCTGAACTGCCTGGCGGGTCTGCGTCCGGCCGGGGTCGGCGAGGCACGGATGCGCGAGACGCTGATCGAGAATCTGCGCT
>JBAYJH010000228.1:0-8072 GCA_041665185.1 Sterolibacterium sp. | reverse complement strand
ATCTGGTTCGACAGCGTCGCCGAACTCGCCGGGCTGCATGGCATTCCCTGCATCACGCCCGACGATCCCAACGACCCCGCCGTCGTCGCCCGGATCGCGGCGCTGTCACCCGACTTCATCTTCTCCTTCTACTACCGGTTGATGCTGAAAACCCCGCTGCTGGCAATACCGGGACGCGGTGCCTGGAACATGCACGGCTCGCTGCTGCCCAAGTACCGCGGCCGGGTACCGGTCAACTGGGCGGTGTTGCGCGGCGAACGGCAGACCGGCGCGACGCTGCACCGCATGCTGGAGAAACCCGATGCCGGCGGCATTGCCGCACAGCAGGCCGTGCCTGTTCTGCCCGACGACACGGCTTTTGAAGTGTTCCAGAAAGTCACGGTGGCGGCGGAAATGGCGCTCGACCGTGTCTTGCCTCAACTCGTCGCCGGCACTGCGCCGGAGTCGCCGCAGGATCTGGCCCTGGGCAGCTATTACGGCGGCCGCAAACCCGAGGATGGGCGCATCGACTGGCGGCAACCGGCGTTGGCGATTCACAACCTGGTGCGCGCCGTCGCTCCGCCCTACCCCGGCGCCTTCTGCGACACGCCAGTCGGCCATCTGCGGGTATTGAGGAGCTTCTTGCCGGCGAGGGCGGCGCCGCGCTCGACGGAGCCGGGGCTGTATGCTTCGCAGGGCCAGTTGCTGGCCGACTGCGGCGATGGCGGTGTATTGCGCCTGGTGGACGTCGAGCTCGACGGCAAGACACTGGATGCGTCCAGCTTCGCTGCCCGCTACCCCGGGCAAAATATTTCCCTGACCTAAGCACCCTTACCAGCAGGAGGATTCGATGACATTCGCATTTTGGTGCATACTTGCGGCGACCGTGCTGCCTTATGTCTGGGGCACGCTTTCCAAAGCCTCCAAGCGGTATGACAACAGCCAGCCACGCCTACAGCAGAAGACCGGCTGGCGCCAGCGCGCCGACTGGGCGCAGCAGAACTCCTGGGAAGCCTTCGGGCCTTTCGCCGCCGCGGTTCTCATGGCGCACTGGCTGCACGTGGCGCAGCCCACCATAGACCTGCTGGCCGGGCTGTTCATCCTGTGCCGGATCGCCTATGGTGTTGCCTACATCATGAACCTCGCCACGCTACGCTCGTTGATCTGGACTGGCGGCGTGGTATGCGTCCTGGGGTTGTACGTCGCCGCCGCAACAGCCGCATAGTCGCTTGGCCCCGGGTGGATTAGAATCACACTTCGGCAACCGGCGATCCGGCGATTGCCGGCCTGGCCCACCCTAATCACCCCAATCACGCAGCGCCTCATTCCGAAAAACCACCTGAGCTACCATGAAAAAAATCCTCATCCTCGGCGTCAACGGCTTCATCGGCCACCACCTTTCCCAGCGCATCCTCGACACCACCGACTGGGAAGTCCATGGCATGGACATGAACTCCGAGCGCGTCACCGACCTGATGGACAACCCTCGCTTCCATTTCTTCGAGGGCGACATCATGATCAACAAGGAGTGGATCGAGTACCACGTGCGCAAATGCGACGTGATCCTGCCACTCGTCGCCATCGCCACGCCGGCGACTTACGTCAAGGAGCCGTTGCGCGTCTTCGAATTGGACTTCGAGGCTAACCTGCCGATCATCCGCCAGGCGGTGAAATACAAGAAGCGCGTGATCTTTCCCTCGACCTCCGAGGTCTACGGCATGTGCCGCGACCCGGAGTTCGATCCCGAGAATTCCGAACTGATCCTCGGGCCGATCAACAAGCCGCGCTGGATATACTCCTGCGCCAAGCAGATGATGGACCGCGTGATCGCCGCCTACGGCCAGCAGGAAGGCCTCGAATACACGCTGTTCCGCCCCTTCAACTGGATCGGACCGGGCCTCGACTCGATCCACACGCCGAAGGAAGGCAGTTCGCGCGTCATCACCCAGTTCCTCGGCCATATCGTGCGCGGCGAGCCGATCAAGCTGGTCGACGGCGGCGCGCAGAAGCGCTCCTTCACCTACGTTTCGGACGGCATCGACGCGCTGATGAAGATCATCGACAACCCGGGCGGCATCGCCGCCGGCAAAATCTACAACATCGGCAATCCGAAGAACAACTACTCGATCCGCGAACTCGCAACGCTGATGCTCGATCTGGCCAAGCAGTATCCCGAATACGCGGCGAGCGTCGCCAAGGTGAAGGTTCTCGAAACCACCTCCGGCGAATACTACGGCAAGGGCTATCAGGACACCCAGCACCGCGTGCCGAAGATCACCAATACCATGGCCGATCTCGACTGGGAACCCAAGATCACCTTCGAGGCGGCCCTGCGCAGCATATTCGAGGCTTACCGCGGCGACGTCGCCGAAGCGCGCAAGCTGATGGATTGAAGATGCCGTCGCAAGCCGGCAGCGGAGCCTGCAAGCTCGCGCTGAAGATCGACGTCGATACCTATCGCGGCACCCGGCTGGGTGTGCCGCGCTTGATGGAGGCGTTGCGCCGCCACGACGCGCAAGCCACCTTCCTGTTCTCGCTCGGCCCCGACCACACCGGCCGGGCGCTCAAGCGCGCGCTGCGGCCGGGCTTCATGAAGAAGGTTTCGCGCACCTCGGTACTGTCGCATTACGGCCTGACCACCCTCCTCTACGGCACCCTGCTGCCGGGTCCGGACATCGGCCGCAACTGTGCCGACATCCTGCGCAGCGTGCGCGATGCCGGTTTCGAGGTCGGCATCCACTGCTGGGATCACGTCAAGTGGCAGGACGGGGTGGAAAGCGCCGGCGCCGCCTGGACGGAAGGCCAGATGGCGCGTGCGCGTGCCCGCTTCGAAGAAATTTTCGGCACTGCCGCCAAGACCCACGGCGCCGCCGGCTGGCAAATGAATCCCCACGCGCTACGCCTGACCCAGCGCCTCGGCTTCAGCTACGCTTCCGACACGCGCGGCAGCCACCCGTTCATGCCGGTATGCAACGGCGAACTGATCCTCTGTCCCCAGTTGCCGACCACGCTGCCGACGTTGGACGAATTGATCGGCATGGATGGCGTCACCCCCGACAACGTGCACGAACATCTGTTGGCGCTGACCCTGGAACGTCCGCGGCACGGGCATGTGTATACCCTGCACGCCGAACTCGAAGGCATGAAGCTGCTGCCGGTATTCGAGCGCCTGTTGGCGGGCTGGCGCCAGCAAGGCTACACCCTGACCTCGACCCAGGCCATCTTCGACGATCTGGATGCTGCCCGCTTGCCACGCCATGAAGTGGTCCGCGGCGAAATCCCCGGCCGTTCCGGCACCTTGATGCTGCAAGGCGAAGACTTTCTTGCCGCTGCCCAACCCACTCAGTGAGGTAATCATCATGCTCAATAAAGTCGTTCCGGACTTTTCCCTGCCCGCCACCGGCGGTCAGGAATTCAGCCTGTCGGGCCAGCTCGGCCGTGCCCTGGTGATCTACTTCTATCCCAAGGACAGCACGCCCGGATGCACCACCGAGGCCGGCCAGTTCCGCGACTTGCATGCCGACTTCAAGAAGCTCGGCTGCGATATCTACGGCGTCTCGCGCGACAGCCTGAAGTCGCACGAGAATTTCAAGGCCAAGCTGGCGCTGCCCTTCGAGCTGCTGGTGGATGCCGACGAAGTCGCCTGTTCGCTGTTTGGCGTCATCAAGTTGAAGAACATGTATGGCAAGCAGGTGCGCGGCATCGAACGCAGCACCTTCCTGATCGACGGCAAGGGCGTGCTGCGCCATGAATGGCGCGCCGTCAAGGCCGACGGCCACGCCGCCACCGTACTCGCCGCCGTCAAGACTCTCTAAACCAGGTCCGCCACCCCGATGAATTCCAAGCACAGTGCCACCACCAAGGCCGACAAGGCCGTCAAGACGCCCAAGCAGACCAAGCTGTTCGTCCTCGACACCAACGTCCTGATGCACGATCCGACCAGCCTGTTCCGTTTCGAGGAACACGACGTCTACGTGCCGATGATGACGCTCGAAGAACTGGACGCCAACAAGAAGGGCATGACCGAAGTGGCGCGCAACACCCGCCAGGCCAGCCGCCTGCTCGACGAGGTGGTGTCGGCCTGGGAGGCCGACATCAAGCACGGCATCCCGCTCAAGGAAGCCTCGCGCGACATGGCCAGCGGCCGCCTGTTCCTGCAGACCGAGGCGATCACCGGGGTGATCCCCTCTTCGCTGCCGACCGCCAAGGCCGACAACCAGATCATCGCGGTGGTGATGCACCTCTCGGAAAAATTCCCCAAGCGACCGGTGATCCTGGTCTCCAAGGACATCAACATGCGCATCAAGGCCCGCGCCCTGGGCCTCGCCGCGCAAGACTATTTCAACGACAAGGTGCTGGAGGATACCGAACTCCTGTATACCGGCACGCGCGAACTGCCCGTCAATTTCTGGGACAAGCACGGCAAGGATCTGGAATCCTGGAAACAGGAATCGCGCACCCTGTACCGCATCAAGGGGCCGCTGTGCCACGAATTGCTGGTGAACGAGTTCGTCTGGCAGGAAGGCCCGCAGCCGCTCTATGCCTGGGTACGCGAGTCCGGCGGCAAGAGCGCGGTGTTGGAGACCCTGACCGAATACACCCACCAGAAGAACGCCGTGTGGGGCATCACCGCGCGCAACCGCGAACAGAATTTCGCGCTGAACCTGCTGATGAACCCCGACATCGATTTCGTCACCCTGCTGGGCCAGGCCGGCACCGGCAAGACCCTGCTGACGCTCGCCGCCAGCCTCACCCAGGTGCTCGAAACCAAGCGTTATTCGGAGATCATCATCACCCGCGTGACAGTGCCGGTGGGCGAGGACATCGGCTTCCTGCCCGGCACCGAGGAGGAGAAAATGACGCCCTGGATGGGCGCCCTCGACGACAATCTCGACGTGCTCAACCGGCCCGCCGACGATACCGTGGCCACCGGCAGCGGCGGCGCCGGCCAGTACTCCGGCGACTGGGGCCGCGCCGCCACCATGGATCTGATCCGCAGCCGCATCAAGATCAAGTCGCTCAACTTCATGCGCGGCCGCACCTTCCTCAACAAATTCCTGATCATCGACGAAGCGCAGAACCTCACGCCGAAACAGATGAAAACCCTGATCACCCGCGCCGGCCCCGGCACCAAGGTGGTGTGCATGGGCAACATCGCCCAGATCGACACGCCCTATCTGACCGAAGGCAGTTCCGGCCTCACCTACGTAGTCGATCGCTTCAAGGGCTGGCCACACTCCGGGCATATCACCCTGCAACGCGGCGAGAGGTCGCGGCTGGCGGATCATGCCGCGGAAGTGCTGTAATGAATATGCAGATCAATCACACGATCGCCGCGGCCCTGGTCGTGCTGGCGACGACTTGCCTAAGCGGCTGCGTCACGCCGGTCGTCCTGATCGTCCGTTCGCAACCGGCATCCGGTACGTACGAAACCAGCGCAACCGTTGCCGCCATCGAGAGCGCGGCCGAGAAACTTGCCCTGGAGCTTGAGGCGGCAGACATCGCTGAGTCAGCCGACAAGGCGTTCGCCTATCGCTACGCCGCTCATCCGAATGCCACCAGGAAGAAAACCCTGGTGGACATCAACGTGAACTACGTTGGCCACTGGACCCGCACGGGCTTCATCACGCCGAGCGAAAAACTGGATTTGTTCGTGAAAGGCCTGGCCGGGCGCACCGGCGCAGTCCTGACGCCGATTGTGCCGCCAAGCACCTGACCGCTGCCGGCGTGTCGCCGCCATGAGGCCGATTCGAGGATGTTCCGGAGAAGACCGATGAGCGATGGTGTCTGAAGCCTGCATGCGCAAGATCATTGCGAGTCTGCTGGTCGCCCTGGTGGTTCTCCTGCCCATTGAGCAGGCCCGAGCCGATGTGCCGGAACCGGCGGTGCGCAGCCATGACGTGGTGGCGACGCGCACCGATCAGGGCTTTACGGTGGATGTGGCCTTCGTGGTGCAGGTGCCGGTTTCCGTGGCCTGGGCGGTCATCACCGATTTTCAGCACATGGCCGAATTCCTTCCCAATCTTGTGCTCAGCCAGGTGCTGGAGCGTAGCCAGCAGGGACTACGCGTTCGACAGAAGGGTGCCACCCGCTTTGGCCCCTTCCACTTCGACTTCGAATACATCCGGGATATTCAGGTATTCCCGGAAAGCGAACTCAGAGCACACGGTGTCGGAGGAAATTTCAAGCGCGTCGACAGCATCACCCGGCTAAGCGCCGTAGCCGGCGGTACCCGACTGGAATATCACGTCGAAGCCCAACCGGATTTCTGGGTCCCGCCCTTGATCGGTCCGCTCATCCTGCGCGACCAGACCGCCGATCAATTTTCAGCGCTGGTCGACGAGATGATCAGACGCCGCTAGCCGCGACCTGTCGACTATCCCCTCAGCTGCTTCGATCAACTTGAGCATCGCGAACTTTCGTACCCAGGTGCCGGGATCGCTCATGAACCCGGACGTGCAAGGCGGCGACGACGCGGCAAGTCCAACTGGAAATATTGCCCAGGCGCTGGCCGCCTATAACATCGCCTCGGCCATATGAACGGGCGGCTCTAGACGCTCGGCTGTTCCTTCTGCCGGGGTCGCGTGACCAGGGCGCGGTATACGCGAAAGATGTTGGCTGCCCGGTACATCGCGTTATGCGGATCCCCGTCGAAGGTCAGACCCATGCGGCCCACGGTAGCTTCCAGGCTGCCAACCAGCAGGGTCTCCAACCCGAACTTCATCAACAGGGCGCATAACACCGGGTGCCCGCGAACCAACGCATAAAACTGCTTGACGTTGTTTGCCTTGGCGGAGAAGCACCATTCCTCGTCACTGGGCTTGAGCCCGATCGCATCGCAGAGAATGGCGCTGGCGCTTCTTCCCCACACCAGGGGGATCAAGGAGCGGCTTCTTTCATAGGGCTTCAGCCAATCGGCCATTTGTAGATAGGCGTCATCGACCGTCGGCGCGGCGTCGGCCACTTCCTGCTCGATCCCGGACAGAACCGCGACTCTCGGATTCAGCGGCCCGTTGGGATTGACCAAGCACGAGAATCCGCTGTCGATGTTCCCGCTTTCCATGTCCCCGACGACGGCGCCGATCCGGATGATCTGCCTGGATGGCCGGTTGAATTCGAGATCGAGCGCGACGATGAAAGGCAATTCATTGCTCATGGCATAAAGTGGCGGAGTGATTCAGTCAGGATAATATCTCACTCCATCGGTCTTTCGCTAACACTGAGTATATCGACGCGGAACCCGCGACCATGAACAGGCAATTTGCGGCCAACAACTCAACGGCGGAGATTCCCGCACCCGTATGCGCGGCCCTGCGGGAAGCCAGACATGTCGTCATCTTCACCGGCGCCGGGATATCGGCGGAGAGCGGCATCCCGACATTTCGCGACGCCCTGACCGGGCTGTGGGAGAACTTCGATGCCGAGACGCTGGCCACGCCCGCAGCCTGCCGGGTGCGCCATTGCGACCTGATGTTCAGCATCGGCACTTCGAGCGTGGTTTATCCCGCTGCCGCTTTGCCATTCGAGGCGGCGGCGCGCGGCGCCAAGGTCATACAAGTCAATCCGGTAGCGACCGAACTCGATGAGGTGGCGTACTGCAATCTTAGCATTGCCGGGTTTCGCCCCGGCCTTCCCAACCCTTAGTAACTCCCCTGCTGCGCAAAACTGACAAACTTGGTGTATTCCCCCAGGAAGGTCAGCTTCACCGTCCCTGTCGGCCCGTTCCGGTGTTTGCCGATGATCACCTCGGCCACTCCCTTCTCCTGGGTGTCCGGCTTGTAGTATTCCTCGCGGTACATCATCAGGATGATGTCGGCGTCCTGCTCGATGGCCCCCGATTCCCTCAAGTCGCTCATCAGCGGACGTTTGTCGTTGCGCTCCTCGACCTTGCGCGAGAGCTGCGACAGGGCGATGATCGGCACCTGCAATTCCTTGGCCAGGGCCTTGATCGAACGCGATATCTCGGAGATTTCGGTGGCGCGGTTCTCGCCGTCGCGGGTCGAGGTCATCAACTGGAGGTAGTCGATGACGATCAGGCCCAGCTTGCCGCCGAACTGCCGTGCCAGCCGCCGCGCGCGGGCGCGCAGGTCGGT
>JBAYJH010000227.1:0-8101 GCA_041665185.1 Sterolibacterium sp. | reverse complement strand
TTGCGCGACTTTTCGGGATCTTCGGCCGGAACGATGCCTGCCGCCGCCAGCAGGGGCAGGGTTTCCTCGAAGATGCGGCCCTTCGACAGGGCGATGATGATGCCGTTCATAAATACAATTCTACCCGGCAAGTGTTGACACTGCGGAATTGGAATAAGCCGCCCGGGGTTAGCGCGCTCCGAATCAGCCGCTTATCCATTACGTTGCTTTTCGCTCCATTCTTCCGGCGTCAGCGTCTGCATCGACAAAGCGTGAAGCTCACCGCTGTCGAGCTTGTCCTTGATGGTCAGATAGACGCGTTGCTGGCGCTTGACGCGGCTCATGCCGGCGAATTCCCGGCTGACGATGATCGCGGCGAAGTGGTGGCCGTCGCCGTCGATGGATACATGTTCGCAAGCTAGGCCGGCGCCTATCCAGGTTTCGATTTGTCGCGGATTCAGCATGATTTTATCCTTATGTCAGGCTCGCAGTTTATAACCGCGCTTCAGCATCCCGAGCGTCAGCATCGAGAGCAGCACAAAACAGGTGGCAACGATGACCAGGCTTTGCCACGGCGAGACATCGGAAACGCCGAAGAAGCCGTGGCGGAAGCCATCGATCATATAGAAGACCGGATTCCAGTGCGACACCTGTTGCCAGAAAGGCGGCAGGGAATGGATCGAATAAAACACCCCGGAGAGGAAGGTCAGCGGCATGATCAGGAAGTTCTGGAAAGCCGCCAACTGGTCGAACTTGTCCGCCCAGATCCCGGCGATCACGCCGAGACTCGCCAGGATGCCGCCGCCCAGTATGGCGAAGACCAGGATCCAGGCCGGATCGGCGAATTTCAGCGGCGCAAACCAGAGGGTGGCCAGCAGCACTCCGACTCCTACGCTGAGGCCGCGCACCAGGGCGGCCAGGACATAAGCCAAGTAGAAAGCGCGATAGGAAATCGGTGGTAGCAGGACGAAGATGATGCTGCCAGTCACCTTGGACTGGATCAGCGACGACGAGGAGTTGGCGAAGGCATTTTGCAGCAGCGACATCATCACCAGGCCCGGCACCAGGAAAGCCGTATAGCTGACCGACTCATAGACCTGGACACGCGATTCGAGCACATGCGAGAAGATCAACAGATACAGCAGGGCAGTGATCACCGGCGCGGCGACCGTCTGGAATCCGACCTTCCAGAAACGCAGCACTTCCTTGTAAAACAGGGTGGGGAATCCGCTCATCCCGCCACCGTACCTGTACCAGGCGGCCCGGCGGCGTCCGCCCCGTTGCCCGAAGACGCAGGGAAGCGGCCTTCCTTGCCCCGCATCACCCGAACAAATACATCCTCCAGGTCGGGCTTGCCGATCTCCAGGTCTTCCAGGCTGCAGCCGCTGGCGCGCAATTCCGCCAGCACCGGCTCGATCTCGGTGTATTGATCGAACGCGATGGACCAGGCGCCCTCCTTTTCCTGGGCACGCCCGGCCAGCAGCGGCGGAAGCGTGGCTCCCGGGGCCAATTTCAGGCGCAACGCATGCACCGCGAAACTTCTCAGCAGGTTGGCGGTGGTATCGAGTGCCACCACACGGCCGGCCTTGAGCATGGCGATCCGGGTGCACAGGCTCTCCGCCTCTTCCAGATAGTGGGTGGTCAACACCACGGTATGACCGTCGCGGTTTAGGCTGCGGATGAATTGCCATAAGGACTGGCGCAACTCCACATCGACGCCTGCCGTGGGTTCATCCAATACGATCACCGGCGGTTTATGCACCAGTGCCTGGGCCACCAGTACGCGCCGCTTCATGCCGCCGGAGAGGGAGCGCATGTTGGCGTTGGCCTTGGAAGCCAGGTCGAGATTTTCCAGGATTTCATCGATCCAGGCATCGCGTTCCCGGGTCTGCCGGATGCCGAAATAGCCGCATTGGATCCTGAGCGTTTCGCGCACGCTGAAGAAAGGATCAAACACCAGCTCCTGTGGCACCACGCCGAGTTGGCGGCGGGCATTGCGGTAGTCGGCGACGACGTCGCAACCCATCACCTCGATATGCCCGCTGTCGAGGCGCACCAGGCCGGCCAGCGCGGAGATCAAGGTGGTTTTGCCGGCCCCATTCGGGCCCAGCAAGCCGAAGAACTCCCCTTGCTCCACATCGAGGCTGACGCCGGCCAGCGCTTCGACCGAACCAAAACGCTTGGCGACCTGCCGGACACAAATTGCGGATGTCATGGGTAACGGAAAGCCGGGCTGGAGAGTCACGAGTCGCCTGGATTCGTGCTCAAGCGAGCGGCAGCATGCCAGTCACGTCATAGACCGCGGCCAGGTTCAATAGATCTTCAGGCGGATGCGCAATGCGGAGTTTCTTTCCCTGTTTCTGCGCTTCGCGCAGCCACCCGAAAATCACCGCAAGCGACGACGAATCGACATCGGTAACGCCCGCAAGGTCGAACACCACATCCGGGCTCGCCAAACCCGCATACCCTGCCGCCAGCAGCTCCGAAGCCAGCGACATGGTCATTGCGCCCGATACCTCGACTCGATCCCCGGCAATACGAATCATTGTTTCTCCGTGCCGCGATTCTTTGTCTGTAGCGATTTGATCAGGCCATCGACGCCATTCTTCCGGACTTCGCTGGCGAACGATTCCCGATAGTTGGTCACCAGGCTGATCCCGCCGACCTCGATGTCAAAGACCTTCCAGCCCTGCGGTTGCTGCTCGAGGAAATAGTCTAGAGGAATCGGTTTGGCGCCGGACTGGATAACCTGGGTGCGCACCTTGACCTCGCTCTCGCCAGGTTTCATGGAAAATGGCTTGTATTCGATGGTTTGGCTCTTGTACTCGGTCAAAGCCTTCGAATAGGTCCGCACCAGCAGCGTGCGGAATTCATCGGTCAGGGTCTTTTGCTGGGCCGGTGTGGCAACGCGCCAGTCGCGTGCCATGGCAAGCCGGGTCATGTGCGCGAAGTTGAAATGCGACAACACCTTGGCCTCAACCAGGTCGATGACCCGCTTGCTGTTGCCCGACTGGATATCCTTGTCGGTGCGGATGATTTCCAGTACCTCACTGGTGACATTCTTGACCAATTGGTCCGGTGCAACGTCGGAGGGAGATTTCTGCGCGCCGGCGACGGCGGGCAGGAGCAGGGTCAAACCTGCCAACAGCAGATAAGCGAGTTTCATGTAAATTCCTTGTTCAGGGTAGACGGGAGCGAAACGACGATCATTTAGTGACGCCCTCGGTATCGGCCACCCGCGCCGCGGCAGATTGAACCGCTTCATCGCCTGGTGCGGCAAGGCCGGCATCCGCCTTCGGATACTGTAGAACAACGTATTTCAATCCCAGGTCCAACTGCGCCCCCTCCTCCACCTCGCGTGGCGCATTGCCGTCATAGAGCTTGCTGCGGCGGCGTTGCAGGTAGGCGTCGCGGATATAGGCGTAACGGTCGAGAGCGGCTTCATCGACGATCTTGTCGGTAGACAGGTAATCTGCCCGCAGGCTGATTCCGCGGGATGCCACCAGCGTGTTTCGCGCGGGAACCCGATCCAGTTGAGCGACCGGATCGGTCTTGCTATCCAGGATTTGGGCGACAGCGTCGCGCAGCGTGCGCGGGCCAAGGAGCGGCAGGACCACATAGGGCCCGTCAGCGACACCCCAGCGACCGATGGTCTGGCCGAAGTCCTCGTCATGTTTCTCGAGTCCAGCTTCGCTGGCGACGTCGATCAGGCCGAAAATTCCCACCGTGCTGTTGATGACCACCCGGCCGATGTCGCTCAAGGCCTCCGGCAACTTGCCCTGGAGCAGATTATTGACCCCAATGAAGGCATCGTCGACGTTGCCGAAAAAGTTGGCGACGCCGGTCCGTAGCGGGGACGGCACCATCACCACGTATCCCTGGGCCACCGGTTTGACGATCGCCTTGTCGACGCTGTCGTTCAAGGCAAATATGGCGCGGTTGAAACCTTCGATCGGATCCTTGGGATTATTGAGATTGCCGGCGGTTGCGCAGCCGTTCAGCAAGCCGAGCGTGCAGACCAGCACGGTCAGCATCGTCAGATCCCGGCAATACCTGTTGAAGCTTCCGGTCACATCCACTATGACGTCCCCCTGTGGGCGAGACATTACTTCTTGCCGTTGCCGCCGTCGCCGGCAGCTTTGTCGAACATGAACTGACTGATGAGTTTCTCCAGCACCACTGCCGACTGAGTCTTCTTCACCACGTCGCCGTCTTTCAACATTTCGGTATCTCCCCCGACATCCAGGCCGATGTATTGCTCCCCCAGCAGTCCCGATGTATTGATGGTGGCAAAAGTGTCACGCGGAAACTTGTAGCGGGTGTCCACATGCATGGTGACAATCGCGACAAATGCCTCGGGGTCCAGGTGAATCTGCGACACGCGTCCCACCACCACGCCGGCGCTCTTGACCGCTCCGCGTATCTTCAAGCCGCCGATGTTATCGAACTTCGCCTGGAGCCGATATGTCTCTCCGCTGCTGGCAAATGACAGGTTGCCGACCTTGAGGGCCAGGAACAGCAGCGAGCCAAAGCCGATGGCGACGAATACGCCAACCCACAAATCAAGTGTTGCACGGTTCATTATGACCCCCGGAACATAAATGCGGTAAGAATGAAATCTGCCGCCAGGATCGACAGGGACGAAGTCACCACGGTGCGCGTCGTGGCGCGGGAAACGCCTTCAGCCGTCGGATCCGCGTCGTAGCCTTCGAACACGGCGATCCAACTGATCAGGATACCGAAAACGAAGCTCTTGATCACGCCGTTCAGGATATCTTCGCGAAAATCCACTGTCGCCTGCATTTGCGACCAGAAAGAACCCGCGTCGACGCCGATCAGTTTCACCCCCACCAGGTAGCCGCCGAAAATACCCATCGCCGAGAACAATGCGGCCAGCAGCGGCATGGATATCACGCCGGCCCAGAAACGCGGCGCAACCACCCGGGCGATGGGATTGACCGCCATCATTTCCATCGCGGAGATTTGTTCGGTCGCCTTCATCAGGCCGATCTCCGCCGTAATGGCGGCGCCGGCCCGGCTGGCAAACAACAGGCCGGACACGACCGGACCCAGTTCCCGCACCAGGGAAAGGGACACCAGCACCCCGAGCGCCTCGCTCGACCCATAGCGTTCCAGCGTGTCATAGCCTTGCAGGCCGAGCACCATGCCGACAAACAGCCCGGACACCAGAATGATGACGATACTCAATGCCCCTGAGAAATAGATCTCGCGGATGGTCAGTTGGAAGCGCCTTAGCGCCGTGCCGGAGTTCAGCAGCACGGCCACGAAGAAATGCGCAGCGAAACCGAGACGCCACAGACGGTCTGTGACGCTGTGGCCAAGGTGGGTCAAGAACTGCACCGGCAGGCTTTTTCCGGGTGCCAACCTGGGGGCTGGGCCGCACGTGCCGCGAGGGCTGGCGAGGCTGTTGCGGGGTTTCTGGGGACCGCCGGTGGCTTTGGTTTTTTGACTGTCAGCCATGGCGGACACCCATCAGTTCCTCGTCAAAAGGCTGAGCCGCCGGGTAATGGAAAGGCACCGGGCCATCCGCCTCACCCCAGACGAACTGATGCACATACGGCGCCTTGGATGCCTTGAGCTCTTGGGGCGTCCCCTCGGCAACGACCTTGCCCGCAGAAACAAAGTACACGTAATCGACGATCTTCAGGGACTCCTGGACATCATGGGTGACAATGATGGAACTGGCGCCGAGCGCATCGTTGAGCTTGCGAATCAGGTCGCCGATGATGGACAGCGAGATCGGATCGAGACCGGCGAAAGGCTCATCGTACATGATCAGCATCGGGTCCAGGGCAACGGCGCGGGCCAGTGCCACACGCCGAGCCATGCCGCCGGACAGCTCGGTGGGCATCAGGCAATGCGCCCCTCTCAGCCCCACGGCATGGAGCTTCATCAACACCAGATCGTTGATCAACTCCTCCGGTAGATCGGTATGCTCGCGTATTTGGAACGCCACGTTGTCATAGACCGACATATCGGTGAACAGCGCGCCGAACTGGAACAGCATGCCCATGCGCCGACGCAGCTCGTACAGCGCATCGCTGTCGAGCTGATGGACGATCTGGCCGCTCACTTCAACCGTGCCGCTGGTCGGTTTGAGCTGGCCGCCGATCAAGCGCAGGGTAGTGGTCTTGCCGCAACCGCTGCTGCCCATGATCGCCACCACCTTGCCTCGCGGAATCTCCATATTGATGCCGGTGAGGATGGGGCGATTGTCGTAGGCAAAGCTGAGATTGCTGATTTTGACCAGGCTGTCGCCGGACATAGAAGTTACCGATGCCACTGATTCGTTCCGCAGATTCGGAAGCTCGCGATTCTACCAGATGAGCGGAGTTCACTTTTTGTGATTTGTGTCACACTACGCGATTCGGACTGGCTTTGCACAGGAACAGCGCTTTGCAATATGATGCCGCAATAACATGTGCGCCGGCTGGTCTCCACCGCCACAGCGCTCGCCCGGAAAAAAACTGCCAAGTGACCGAAGCTGCTCGCAAACCGCTGTTGATGATCGTTGATGACGATCCGCTGATTACGGAGACACTGAGCTATTTTCTCAGTGCTGACTTCGACATTGCGGTGGCTGATTCGCGGAGCCAGTGCATCGGCCGGCTGCGCGATAGCGCTGTGCCGCCGCAGCTGGCGCTGATCGACCTGGGCTTGCCGCCGTTGCCGCATCGCCCGGACGAAGGCTACGCGCTGATCTCGAGCCTCCTGGCGCATTCGCCGGGCATGAAGATTGTCGTCCTGTCCGGTCAGAACGAAGAAGCCAGCGGCCGGCATGCCCGAACCCTGGGCGCCACCGAGTTTGTCGCCAAACCGGCGGATCCGGAGCACTTGCGCCAGACCCTGTTGAAGGTCCTTTCCTTCGACAACGCCGAGCCTGCTACAAGCGCTCCATCCCAGCAGCATGCCGCATGCCGGCTGATAGGCTCCAGCCCGCCGATTCTGAAAGTGCGTGAGCAGGCTCGCCAGTATGCCAACTCGCCTTTCCCGGTGTTGATCGAGGGGGCTTCCGGTAGTGGCAAGGAAATTGTCGCCAGTTGCTGCCTGCACCAAATGTCCGAAAGGAGGGGCAGCCCCTTTTTCGCCCTCAACTGCGCTGCAATCTCGCCCACGCTGGTCGAGCCGACTTTGTTCGGCTATGCCAAGGGAGCCTTCACCGGTGCCACCGCGAACAAGTCGGGCTACTTCGAGGATGCTGGCAACGGCACGCTGTTTCTGGACGAAATCGGCGAACTACCGCTGGATTTGCAGCCGAAACTGTTGCGCGTACTCGAAAACGGTGAATTTCAGAGAGTCGGCGAAACCCAACAGCGCGTATCCCATGCGCGCGTCATTACCGCGACCAATCGCGACCTGCGCCAGGAAGTTCGCGAGGGCCGGTTCCGGGCCGACCTGTACCATCGTCTGAGCGTGTTTACCATCAGCGTCCCGGCGCTGCGCGACATGGCGGACGACAAGCGTCTGTTGCTCGACCATTACCGCGCGATCTACGCGCAACAGTCCGGACAAACGCCGTTCACGCTTTCGGCTGAGGCCGAAACTCGCTGGATGGGATACAATTTCCCCGGAAATGTGCGTGAGCTGCGCAATATCGTGATCCGGCTGACCACCAAGTATCCAGGACAGTCGGTTTCCCCCGCCGAACTCGAAGCCGAACTCGACAGCCAAGCCGTGGCATCGTCACAAATGCCATCGAGCGATCCGCTCGAACTGATCGATATGGCCCTGCATCAGTTGCAGCAACACCGCGATTTCCGCCTTGACGACACCTTGCACCTTTGGGAAGAAGCCTATATCGAGGCCGCGCAGCGGCTTACCCAGGGTAATCTCAGCCAAGCGGCGAAACTGCTCGGCATCAATCGCACCACGCTCTACAGCCGGATCGAGACGCTCGCTCGCATGAAGAGCCAGGGGGGCCACTGACGATGTACCTCGAACACTATGGTCTGTCCGAGGCGCCGTTCCGCATCACTCCGAACACGGATTTCTTCTTTTCCGGGGCCAACCGGGGAGCGACTCTGGATGCATTAGTCTACGCGATCACCCACGACGAAGGCATCGTCAAGATCAGTGGCGAAGTCGGCAGCGGCAAAACCAT
>JBAYJH010000226.1:0-8144 GCA_041665185.1 Sterolibacterium sp. | reverse complement strand
GTGATGCGCCAGCTTCTCGATGTTATGCACCAGGCAGAAGAGTTTCCATTGTCCATCGACCTTCTTTCGTCCGCGCAAGGTGAAGCGATTGAGCTTCTTGTTGTGTCGGAGATTCCCGAACACTGGCTCCACCGTAGCGAACCGCCCGCCATACAGTTCCCGACCATGTGGTGAGTCGATGGCCTGCTTCATGATGTCCGTGTAGCTCGCCGTCGATGTATCCGCCTTGCCCCGGAAGAAACACACCTGCCGTGCCTTGGTCTTGTGGGGAGTTCTCAGGCATTTGTTCCGCTGGTCACAGGGCACGCAGTCCCGTAGGGCCCCCTGGAACTTCGTGCCGACGTGACCGTTGTGGATGCAGTTGGCCCCGTTCTGGTACAGCCTCTTGCCGGCTGGGCAAATACAGGTACCTGCTGTCGGGTCGTAGTGAAAGTCCTTGGGGCGGTAGTGCCGGGCGGATTTCTTCGGATGTACCTTGTCGTACAGTGGATCGGGAAGCTGCTTGTACTTGCCTTGATTCTTGAAGCGCTCGTCTCGCTTCCTCATGCCGTTGTCAGCGATCAGCGCCGGGATATCCTGTTCGGCCAGAGCGGTGATATTAGCCTCGGAGTGGTAGCCGGCATCGGCGGTAATGAATGTGTCTGGGGTACGGATCGCGGCGGTGGCTTGAATCACCGGCAGCAGCAGTTCCTGCTCCGAACCGGTGCCATGGGCCTGTGCCTCGACGATGATCTGGTGCCGATCGTCCACGGCAGCCACGCCCGTATAGCCCTGGATGACACCCTTGCTGGTCGCCATCTTGGCACTCTCATTATCGGTCCGGTTGCTCTTCCTCACGCTGCCTTTGGCGCCGCGCCGTTCGTCGGGATTCGCCTTCAGCCAATCTCGGAGCTTGGCGGCGTCCTGTTCCAGGCGCTCGACGCGGCGGGCGGCCTTCTCGGCGAGAGCGGGTTCGACCGGTAGGGCATCGTTCTCCCGATGCCGCGTGAGCATCGCTTGGGCGGCGGCTTCGAGTTTGGCAGCCTGACGCTCGAAGTCAGCCCGGGTGCCGCTTTTGCTCTTCGATGCGTTGCTGGGCAGCTTGACGCCATCAATGGCGAACATCTGGCGGCCGATCAAGCCTTGCCGGTCACAGATGAATAGCACCTGAGTAAAGAGACGGGCGACTTCATCGCCCAGTTCGGAGACAAAAGCAGCTATGGTCGTGAAATGCGGGGCGCTATCCCCACACAGCGCAATAAAGGTGACGTGCTCGCGGCAGGCACGCTCAATCCCGCGCGAACTGACAATGCCTTGGCTGTATGCGAAGAGAACCACCTTGAGCAGCATTCCCGGTGGGTAGGCGGCGGCACCCGTCAAGTCGTTGCGGTAGCGCGTGTCGAACCCGGACAGGTCGATCCGGTGGTCGATAAGATAGTTCAGCGCATGCTCGAACGTACCAGGCAGCAACTGCCGTTCCAGATCAACAGCAAGAAAGCGCGGGCTGGTGTCGATGTGCTTGTAGCGTGCCATGCAAAGTCCCTGTACTGACGAACCATTTATGACAATTGATATTCGGTTTGGTTCGGTCCAGAATGCGCACATGAATACACTTTTTCTACAGCCTCGTTAGTCGCCTATGACCTACTATCACGACAATCTTTTTGAAGACCCTCGCGAAATGATTGATTTCTTCTTGAGAGATGGTTGGTTTCGCACTCACAACAGATACGAGACGAACAGCACCGGGAAAGGTGGAATGATTTTTCGCGGGCAGTCGGATTCAGATTGGGAACTACGATCATCGGCCTTTCGGAAAGGAAGCCTTACGAACTTCACTCCGCAACCACCGAGTGATGAAGTCGATATTTCATACATCCGACGACATTTGGGGCTACAACTTCACGCGGAAGCTAGAGCCATTTACATTTTTATGGAGAGCGCGGATTCGATGGGTATCCCGACGCCACTCGATTATTCGACAACCAAGCATGGGATCGAGTTGATATTCGCAGCTCTGAATGATCAAAGCGATTACGACTACAAGAAACCGTTTCCGACAGAGTATTTTCAACGCGCTACGGCACTAGCTCAGCATCACGGAGTCCCCACGAGGTTCCTAGATTGGACAGAATCTCCACTAGTCGCCTGCTATTTTGCTGCCTTCGGTGCGTCCAGTTTTTCCGCGTCTCCACCACGTAAAGATCAGGAACTATCCGTCGCATTCATGTCGGCCAACTCCCTGTCCAAGGAAACGGCACCTGTTGAACTAGTCAAGGCCCCGAGACATGAGAATTCAAACCTACGGCAACAGCAAGGTGTGTTCACAAATATAAAGCACGCAAACACCTTTTTCCTCGAACAAAAGCGGTGGCCGGCATTGGACGACTTTTCATCCAGTGATTTTCAACTTCAACGCGTAAGACTCCCTGCTGTGCGAGCAGATGATCTGCTTAGAGAACTATTCGATCTGAAAATCACTCGCCACTCAATGATGCCGAGCCTCACCACTGCTGCCAGGGCCTATGAGTACGCACACGTTCTGTTCAACACAGGCGCCTAACGCGTTATGCCTATTGCAACGCCGTTTCCAAGAATTATGGCTGCTGATATAGACAGTCTTTGGAACGCATATACTGAAAGAATGGCGGAGATAGAGCTATTTCAGCGCGCAACAAAGGACATCGCGAGTTCCGAGCTGAATGACCTGTTTCGGTCTGCTGAACAAGTCAAGAGTTACCCGAAGGGAGAATCTCTGTCGGTTTCTTTTCATAATATGACTTTCCGTGAACCTCGCACGGGTCGCCTACACGTTTACCGCCAAAAGGAACTCGACCTCGATACAAGAAAATCGAATGTCCTGTTTAGGAAGAACAGGCAATACCAATGGTTGCTTGCCGAGGCTTACGAGGAATTTGAGGATTACATCCATAACCTATACGCTTACTGCGGCTCGACGAATAGCGATTTCTGGCCTTTAAGCGATTACGGGAGCATCACGCTGTCCAATCTAAAAGATAAGCCCTTCCCGTGGTATGTCGAGCGATCAAGACTCAAGAAAGGTGCGCCGCACAGCATTCTGGTCAGATTTAGAGAAGTGTTCCCGGCGGTACGACGGGTTGAGGTTGAAAACACATTCGAGGTCAACCTCGCAGTCGCAGTCGCCCTGATCGAGAAACTCAGACACATCATCGTCCACAACAGCGGTAAGGCGTTCAGCAAACGAAAGTTCATCGAATCCGTCGCCAAGCAAACCGGGCTCTATAACAATGGTCACGTGACGGAGGACATTGAAGGGTTCATCAACCAATTCTTTGGCGCTGGCGAGTATGAAAACCTAGTCGCGCTTCTGGAAATTCAGATTCGACCGGATCTCCCGTTTGAGAACTACATCTGCCGGTTTGGCGATCTCACCAACTACCTGTTGGCATATGGCTTTTTACTATATCAATCCGCCAAGTTCAGCGTCAGTCACCTATAACGATTAAAGGTTCCAGGCTGGCGTTTTCCTTGTCGACGAACTACATTGTAGTTACACTGTGCGCATGAGCACACTTCACTTCGAGTGGGATGGTCGGAAAGCTGCCGCGAACGCGAAGAAGCACGGCGTGAGCTTCGAAGAAGCCAAATCCGTCTTCGTTGATGATCGCGCCAAGCTGATCGACGATCCCGATCATTCCGAAGACGAAGATCGCTTTGTTCTTCTTGGCTTAAGCAGTGCACTCCGACTGCTACTTGTCTGTCACTGCTATCGGAGCGAACGTAACGTCATTCGCATCATCTCCGCTCGCAAGGCGACGGCCAAGGAATCTGAATCTTATCCATAGAGGTGCCACATGCGAAAAGAGTATGACTTCTCTGCTGCTAGGAAGAACCCATACGCAGCACAACTCAAGAAGCAAATCACCATTCGGCTCGACGAAGAGTCCATTACGTACTTCAAAGCCATATCGGAAGACGTTGGCATTCCGTACCAGAGCCTCATCAACCTGTACTTGCGAGATTGCGCTGCCTCACATCGCAAACTTAACCTCAATTGGAAGTAGGCGGCATCGAGATGGCTCGTGCTTTGGATAAGGAGTGAAGGGTTAAATGACTAAAGGTTCCAGCTCGGGCCATCCTATGGCGCCTGCCGAAGCGGGTCGAAGGGTCGTTACATCGCTTCAAGTACAGGCTGGCGTATGTCGTGCGGGGAGAATGCGTCTTGCGCTATGACAACGAAATTGGGAAGGGCGATCATAGGCATTTTGCTGGCAAGGAAAGTGCCTATGCGTTCACAACACCGGAACAGTTGATCGCCGACTTCCAGAAAGACATCGCGAGGTGGAACCATGAAAACCGTAACGCTTGACGTGCGAACGCCAGCCGATTCGATGGCTGACTTTGCGCGTGCGTGGAAGACAGGCAAGCCCCAGAAGTCCGCCCACATCAGCTTTGCCTCCCCGGAACTGCTTTGGCGGGTGTTAACCCAAAAGCGCTGGGAGCTGCTTAAAGCGCTCTGCGGTGCCGGCCCGGTGTCAATCCGCGAAGCCGCACGACGCGCCGGGCGTGATGTAAAGGCCGTTCATGGCGATGTGACCGCGCTACTCAACGCAGGAGTCCTCGTCCGCACTGACGATGGGCACATCGTTTTCCCGTTTGAGGCGGTGAAAGTGGAGTTCCTGTTACAGGCGGCATAAGCGTGGCAGCGTGCCAGGGTACCTCGACGTCGCGGCATAATCCGTAATTTCATCGAATCTGCGCGAAACTCCGCGCCGATCTCTTGATTCAAACTCGTTGGCCGCCCGAAGACACAGCCCCAGATGGCCTTAGCGCTTGCGCCAGTATCCTGGCTTACGACGCTGGTGCGCGACAGCGAGCACTGTCACGGTACTGCCCAGAATCTCGTAAAAGACCGTGTAGGGAAAGTGACGAAGAATATGTCGCCTGATCGCATCCTCGTCTTCGGCCCACATCAGCGCATCGACACCGAGCCGATCAATCGCCTCAAGCGTCTCGGTTCGGAAAGCCTCTGCCGCGATCGGGCTGCGCTCGAAGTACCAAAGGAAGGCATCTCTGATTTCCGCCTCTGCCTCGGGCAGAATTTCGACTCCGAAGCGGGTCACAGAGCTCTCAGTCTGGCCCTGGCTTCCGCCCAAGAAATGCTCTTGACAGTCCCCGCTCGAAGGGCCGCTTGCCGCGCCCTGATCTCCTGCCGCCACGCTTCCGTGATTGAAGAATCGTCACTGCCTTCGAGGCTATCAAGTAGCGCTACGGTCAAGGCCGAACGCTCGTCTGGAGGCAATCCGAGAGCTTCGTCGAGAATGTGGTCTACGTGGGCGTTCATGCGGCGAAGTCTAGCACTCAAACTGGGCTCAGTCACTGCGTAGACGAAGGTCGGTTCCCCCACCGCGGCCACTCACCTTGCGTTCGGCAAGATTGCGTTTATCCCAAGCGGTGGGGTACCATTCCGGCATGCAAATCGCTTCAGGAACCATAGTTGGCGGCAAGGTTGTCGTAGAGGGTCTCTCTCTGCCGGAGGGGACGGTCGTGACCGTCCTCGCTAGGGGTGATGAGATCGCCGTGCGGCTCCCGCCGCAACAAGAAGCCGAGCTACTTGATGCCCTTGACGAGGCTGATCGCGAAGAAGGCATTTCTGCCGACGAACTGTTCGCGCGGCTCCGCCGCTTCGGCTGATCTTGGCTCTCGTTGCCCGAATCAAGCCCCGCGCACAGCGGGAGATTGAACGGGCGGCGGAATGGTGGGCCGAATCCACCCGTCGCGACGGACGCGAGTGACAACCCCGCCATGACCATGGACGTCAAGCGCTACATGGCCAGCGATCCCGCGGTAAGGTTCGGCTGAGATGTCCGTGATCAAACCTGTTGCCAAGCTTCTTGCAGCACTTTTCCTGCTGTTGCCCCTGGCCCACGCGGCCGACACCCTTTACCTGTACAACTGGAACAACTACATCTCCGACGAGACGGTGCAACGTTTCGAGGCGTATTGCCGCTGCACCCTCAAGCAGGACTATTACTCGGACAACGAGGAGATGCTCGCCAAGCTGGAGGCCGGCGCGGTCGGTTACGATGTGCTGGTGCCGACGGGGAATGCCGTGGAATCCCTGATTCGGCGCAAGGCGCTGCGTCCGCTCGATACAGCGAAGCTGCCGCATCTGGTTAATCTCAAGGCCGAATACCGCGCTCCCTGGTACGACCCGGACAGCCGCTACGCCGTGCCCTATGCCAGCTCGGTGACGCTGATCGGTTACAACGTCGAGAAGATGAGGGAGCTGGGGCTGCCCACCGACACCTGGGCGCTGATCTTCGAGCCGCGCTATCTTTCGAAGATCAAAGGCAAGGTGACGGTGCTGAACAGCCAGCGCGAACTGATGGCGGCGGCGATGCGCTATCTCGGCCATTCGGTGCAGTCGCGCGATACGCGGCAATGGCGGCAGGCCAAGGATCTGCTGCTGCGCGCCAAGCCGTACTGGGCAACCTTCTCCAACAGCACCTACATCAAGGATCTGGCCATCGGCAATATCTGGGTGGCGCACGGCTACTCCAACGACATGTTCCGGGCGCAGCAGGACGCCCTGGCGGCGCACCGGCCATTCACCATCGGCTTCACCACGCCCAAGGAAGGCGCGGTGCTGGCGGTGGACAACTTCGTGCTGCACAATTCCGGGCGGCGCCCGGATCTGGCCCACCTGTTCATCGACTTCATGCTCGACGGCGCCAATGCCGCCGATGTCTCGAACCTGATCGGCGCGGGCAATCCGAATGCCGCCGCGATGAGCTACGTTCAACCGGCGATTGCCGCCAATCCGGCCATCTTCCCGCCGCCGGCTGAGCTGCACCGGCTGGAAATGCTGCGCGATTTCGATCCGCAACTGCGCCGCGCCCTGTCGCGCATGTGGACCGAAATCAAGGTACGCTAGTGCCCGTATCTGGTTTTGGGGTATTAAGGAACAACATGGCTCAACTGATATTAAAGCCCGGCCGCGAACGCTCGGTGCAGCGGCGTCATCCCTGGCTCTTCGAGGGCGCCGTGGAGCGCCTGGAGGGGCGTGCCCACAGCGGCGATACGGTCGAGGTTGTTGCGGCGGACGGCGGCCCGTTGGGCCGCGCGGCGTGGAGCCCGAGTTCACGAATACGCGCACGCATGTGGAGTTTCAATCCGTCCGAAGGCATCGACGATGCCTTCTTCAAGCGGCGCGTCGCGGCTGCGCTGGCGCGTCGCGCGGGGCTGCCGGAACTGGCAGGGCAACAGGGCCTGCGCCTGGTCCACGCCGAGTCCGACGGCCTGCCGGGCGTCATCTGCGACCGTTACGGCGATACCCTGGTGCTGGCGTTCACCAGCGCCGGCGCCGAGAAGTGGCGTGGCGCCATCACCGCCGCGTTGCAGAAGGCCACCGGTTGCGCCCACATCTACGAACGTTCCGATGCCGACCTGCGCACCCTTGAGGGTCTGGAGGCGCGCTGCGGCTGGCTACAGGGTGCCGCCACGGACCAGGCACTGGTCATCGAGGAGCACGGCATACGCATGGAAGTGGATGTGGTCGCCGGCCACAAGACCGGTTTTTATCTCGACCAGCGCGACAATCGCCTGCTGACCCGCGAGTTGGCCGCCGGCCGCCGGGTGCTCAACTGCTTTTGCTACACAGGAGGGTTCTCACTCCAGGCGCTGGCCGGCGGCGCGACGCGCGTCCTCTCGCTGGACAGCTCCGGTCCGGCGCTGGAGGCCGCGCGCCGCAACCTGATCTTGAACCCGAACCTGAATGCCGAACTCGCCGAGTGGCGCGAGGCCGACGTGTTCGACGAGTTGCGCGCCTTGCGCGCTGCCGGCGAGAAGTTCGACCTGATCGTGCTCGATCCGCCCAAGTTCGCGCCCTCGCCCGCCCATGCCGAAAAGGCCGCGCGCGCCTATAAGGACATCAACCTGAACGCATTCAAGCTGCTGGCGCCGGGCGGTTTGCTGATGACCTATTCGTGTTCCGGCGGCATCGGCATCGAGTTGTTCCAGAAGATCGTCGCCGGCGCTGCGCTGGACGCTAGTGTGGAGTAAGCGATCATTTGACCACGTCTTGAGACGGGGAGCTGATTCGGTAATGATCGTGTCCACGTAAATGTACGTGGACACTTATGACAGAGAAAGACACAGAGATATCGAAGGGCCTGGTGATT
>JBAYJH010000225.1:0-8169 GCA_041665185.1 Sterolibacterium sp. | reverse complement strand
TGGATGACACGATCCTCGCGGATCAGGCGGCGGCCATCACGGCAACCCCTGAACAACCCGCCGCGGCCACAAGGATGGCGGAGCTCTCGCCTGCGGACGAGGAGCACATCGACGCCGTTCCGGACAACGCCCAGCAGGTGTTGACGGCGGGGATTCAGGACATCAGCAATTCCCTGATCGAGGACTTTCAGCTCAACGACGTATTGCGCATTACGCTGGAAACCATGTACCGCGCGATGGGATTCCAGCGGGTGATTCTGTGCCTGCGCAATACCAAGACCAACACCATGGTCGGACGCTTCGGGTTTGGTCAGGGAGCGACCGAGATCGCCAAGCAATTCAGCTTCTCGCTGGCCCAGGCCACCGACGTGTTTTTGCTGGCAATGACCAAGCCGGTGGACCTGCTGATCAGCGACGTCGATGACCCCAAGATCGCCGACCGCATCCCGGCCTGGTACCGGGAACGCATATTTGCCAAGACCTTTGCGCTGTTTCCGCTGGTCATCAAGGACAAACCGGTCGGCCTGATCTATTGCGAACGGGAGAAGGCCGGCTCCATCGTCATTCCCGAAAAGGAACTGACGCTGCTCAAGACCCTGCGCAATCAGGCGCTGATCGCCATCAAGCAATCCACTTCGCACTGACATTTCGGTCCGTCACCGCTTGAGCCGGGTGGTCGACGGCGACGCCCGAGAGACCGCCGCACCGCCGCTTGCGGCCAGACGGCGGGATCAAGTTGCCGGAAATCCGGCAGTAACTGCCGCCGTGCGCTCTGACAGCCCGCGATTTCCACAATATATCATCGACTTATCGCCTGGCATGTCATTTGCGTGGGATCGATCCAGGATCGACCCATTCAAGTCAAATCATGCCGGTTGCCCTTTCTTCGATACCCAGCTCACCCAGCCTGCACACCGCCCTGATCAACAACGATGGCGGCGACAGGGATGGAAGATCGCCGGAAACCAAAGCGAAAAGCCATACCAGCACCGAATCGCCTGCCGTCACGACGAAAACTCCGCAACCGGACAGGGTCACCCTGTCACCCGAACGGGTCTCGCAAGCCGTCGCCTATATCCCAGCGGCGCCCTATGCGGAGATATGGAAGAACGGCCGCAAGGTCGCGGAGATCGACATTCGTGGCGAAGTCAGCGCGGCCGACGGCATCGTCGCGTCCCACCCCGCTCTCGGCAGCGGCCTGGCAGCGGCGGCGCAACGCGCCGCTCTGATCGCCCGTTCGATCGGCGGTGAAATACGGGTCGGCGGCATGGTAACGGATGTACCCACGCTGACGATGAAAGCCAGACTGGGTGACGCGTACAAGTGAGATATGCGGTCACCGACAAACCGCCGATGAATGTTTTCATTCTCGCCTTATTGCTGCTTGCGACGGTTCAGGCGCTGGCCGCGCCGTGTGCTGCCGAAGACTTTGACACCAGAGTCGCCGGCGAATCCGAATGCCTGATCATGAGACGCTACGGACCAAGCGACCCGAAGACGCTGGTGGTGTGGCTGCACGGCAACGTCAGCAGCGGCGGTCCGGCCAATTCGCATTTTCGGGTGGCCGAAAAGGCCGCCGCGGACTTCACCGCCGAGAAGCTGCTCTTCGTGGCCCTGGTCCGGCCGGGTTACCCCGATGGCACCGGCGCCCATTCGTCCGGTAGCGACCATGGCCGTGCGGACAACTGGCCACGGGCGGTCGTCGAGGAAATCGGAACGGTCATCGATCGGCTCAAGACCCGCTTCCGGCCGGAGCGGGTAATCATGATCGGACACTCGGGCGGTGCGGCGATCACCGCGGTGCTCCTGGGACTGCGGCCGGACCTCGCCGACGCGGCGATCCTGATCGGCTGCCCGTGCGACATGGTCAGCTGGCGACAAGGCAGAAGCAGGACGCCGTGGACCAGCGAGGACCCGCTGTCGTGGACCCGGAATGTGAAGCCGAGCCTCAAGGTCATCGCGCTCACCGGCGACCGGGACGACACCACGGCACCGGTGCTGGCCAAGACTTACATCGCACGGTTGCGGGAAAACGGCATCGATGCCGTCTTTCAAATCGTGCCGGAAGCGGGCCACATCGACATCCTCAAGGCACCCGCGATCAACGCCGCGACTGCCAGGCTACTAAGGGCCGCTCCATGACACGTACAGCGAACACCACCCCACACATGCAAGCGAGCGCTGCTGCGGCCGGCGGCGGAACTCATGCAATGATCACGGACAAGGCCGGACCGGGCAAGAACCGCCCCAGGAAGAGCCGCGCCTTGCGTTCCAAGAAGATCGGCTTGCCGCCCGGGGCTCTGGTGGCGGTCGGCGACAGCAAGACCGAACACCTGAGCATCACCCTGATCGAATATGGCGTCGACGAAATCATCGAGCGGCGTTTTGACACGATCACCGAGGCGCTGGCCCTGCCATCGCGCTTGCCGACGGTGTGGCTCAATGTCTATGGGCGGCCTTCCGCGGAGGGAATGAGCGAAATCGGCAACCGCTTCGGCCTGCATCCCCTGGTACTGGAAGACATTCTGAACACCGACCAGCGGCCGAAGGTGGACGATTATGGCGACTACCTATACATCGTCGCCCGCTTCTTCGACTATGCGCACGAGACCCTGACCGTCTCTTCCGACCAGGTCAGCATCGTGCTCGGCAAGAATTTCGTGATCACCTTCCAGGAAAGGCAAACCGGCTCCTTCGACCCGGTGCGCGAGCGATTGCGCCAGAATCGCGGCCAGATCCGGCGGCTCATCGCCGACTACCTGGCGTATACCCTGCTCGACGCCCTGGTCGACCGCTACTTCCTGGTACTGGAACAAATCAGCGAACGCACCGAAGCGCTCGAAGATCAACTGATGCAACGGGCCACACCCGAGGTACTACAAACCCTGCACCAGCTGAAACGCGAGACCCTGACGCTGCGGCGCTCGGTGTGGCCGCTGCGGGAAGTGGTGGCGACCCTGACGCGGGGCGACGGCCGCTTCTTCCAGGCCGAGACCCTGCCCTATCTGCGCGACGTGTACGATCATACGGTGCACGTGATCGAATCGCTGGAAGCGATCCGCGACCTGATCGCCGGCATGCTCGATATCTATCTTTCCAGCATTAGCAACCGGGTCAACCAGGAGGTGCGCCTGCTGACCGTGATCGCGCTGATCTTCATGCCGGCGACCATGATCTCGGGAATCTTCGGGATGAATTTCCGCACCATGCCGCTGCTCGACAATCCCCTTGGCTTCTATTTCGCGCTGGGGATGATAGCGGCCATCGCCAGCGTCTTCAGCATCGCGTTTTGGCGACGCCGCTGGCTGGATTAGTCAGCTTCGGTTCCGTATTGAAATTCGGCAACGACGATGCGGTTGTCTTTTGCCGGCCATCTGTCATCCGCACCGGGAAGTTTGATGGTGCAATCTCATTGTTGACTGAATTTATCGGCTATAGCTACAATGGCCACGACAAAGTGTTCCACAAAAGCATGGTTGGAGCGCTTTCGACAGGGAGACATGCTGATTAATACCGACTTTCATTTCCACGAATGGGCGTTCCTGGCCCAAGTCGATCCCGATGCGTTCGAACTGCGCCGCCGGACAGTCCTGGACCAGTTCCTGCGGGATTCGTCAGACCGGCAGCGTTTGCTGGGGCAGGGTCTTCAACGTGAGATTGACGCGGCGCGAAGAATGTCGGCCGATCCAGGTGAAGCACTGTCGGTGATTTCAAGAATGCTGTGGCAGCAGGTCGGTTTTCTGTGCGAAGGCCTGAACGACTTGAGCGATTACGTGAAGCGGCTTGAAGGAACCGACAATCCCGCCGCACGCTTGTAGGCTGTCTCATCGGGAATTTCGGCAACAACTACGGACGCCATGGTCCCGGTTGCGCATCCAGGGTCCACAACCCGGCCCTAGCGGCCAACGCACGGCCGCTGGCTTTCACCCGACAGCGCTGACCGCGCGGCGAGCCCTGTCCCGCCGACGAGTTTAGGTTCAAGTCCTCCGGCGCGAGATCCGCAAAGGCGATGCCCTATGGATATTCGGGCCTGCATGTCCTATTATTGTGATGAGCACTCCGCTTCATCGAGTATTCGATCCCGACACCCCCATTCCAGCCGCGATCTGATCGCACAAGACTTTCGCACGCGCTGTCTATCATGCCTACAGGAGAACGAACGTGAATACCAGTTTTGCAGGGTCTTGCCGACGCACCTTCCCCTATCTATTTCTCCTGTTGCTGACGATGCTGCTGGCGATGTTGGCGACGCCAAGAGCCGAGGCGGAAGTTTTCACCGGCACCTTGGGTGGGGCGGATAACAACTGGCAACAATGGTTGCCGATCACCATCCCCAGCGACGGCAGCTTTTCGACGCAGATGACCGTGACCGGCGATTTGACCGGCGGCAATTCCGGCCACTGCCTCTATGAGAGCACCAAGACCTACAACTATCCCTACGTTTGCGGCTACACGACTCCCTTGGGGCCGTGGGGACTCAAGGCAGGGAATTACTATCTCGGGGTATGGACGAATTCCTACGGGCGCGGCAGCTATACGGTCACCACCAGTTTCACTGCCCAGCCGCTGACCAACGATACCGAACCCAATAGCGTGTATACCCAGGCCGGCACGCTACCGACCTCCGGATCCGTTGTCGGACATTTGGGCTATTGGAACATTCTTGGCAGCCAGAATTACGGCATCGATTCCGAAGACTGGTGGCGCGTAACCTTGACTTCCGCGGGCAAGCTCAACCTCAGCTACACCTACGATCAGGCGCTCGCCGGCGCCACCGGCATCGAGCTGTATGCGCAGGACGGCAGCACCCTTATCCGGGATACCAGTTCGACCCTGGAGGCTGGCACCTACTATTTGCGGCCATGGCTCAACAACGGCAATCTATTTGGCGCCTACACCATCAGTCTGGCCGCTGCCGCCGCAGCAACTGTGCCACCTTCCGCCACCATCAGCGCGATAGGTCCGCTGACCTCGCAAACCCTGACGCTACAGAACATTCAGATCGCCAGCAGCGATCTCTCGGGTGGCGTGTCTGTCTACATCGTGGCCATACTTGGGAATACGGTGCTCACCTTCGGCCCGAACGGCTGGACCACGCAAATCGTCGCCTACCAATCCGGCGTCACTGCGGCGCCCGGCCCCGTAACCCTGATCAGTTCAATGGACTTGTCGGGACTGGCCGGCCTCACTTTCTTGATGGGCTACGGTAACGGCAGTGGCGACAGCGCGTTGAGCGATATGCTGACAAATCTCAAATTCGTCCAGTTGTACACCATTACCGCCGCAGCCAGCGACACCAGTAACCTGTTGGACCTCGCGCTCTGGGACAAATACGGCAGCGCCAACATGCAGGGCGCCGCAATAGAATTTGGCGACGAGATAGGCGGCGACTTCAACGATGCGGACGGCGACGGCAATCCCTACAATGTCTGGAACAATGGCGCCGTTTCGGACAGTTCCGGCTTCGGTTATGACATCGACTGGGCGGTTTCCAAGAGCACCTTCAGCGCACCGTTCACGGTGCTCTGGAACGGTTGCCTGTCCTACGGCGGCCCCGATAACCGCTTCGTGCTGGGGCGCAAGAATGCCGGTTTCACCAATAGCGTGAACTCGCCCGATCCGATGGCGCAGGAAATCTACATGCAGTATCAATCGGGCAGCGGCACTACGGCCTCACTCGTCGTCGGCGTCGGCACCGGCGCGGGGACCACGGTGAGCATGGCAAACCTCGCGACCACCAGTGTTACGCCGGGCACCGGCGTTCCAGGCAGAACTCCGTACGACTATGATGCGATCTGCGGCGACTTCAAATTGGAGTGGAACAATCAGACCGTGACGTCCTACTTCAACGGCAGCAAGATCGGCGATTTACCGTATGCCTCTGGCTACGGCGAACCGTTTGCAGTCGGCTTCCGTTCGTTTGCCAACCCGATCAAGGTCAATACCTTTTCGGTAAGTCAACCATAGGGCGGCCGGCCCGGCGCATGAGGAAACGCTGCAAGCGAACCGAGTATGATTGCAGTGTGAACCGGAAGGGGACGACTACAGGGAGTAATTGTCCACCCAGCGAATAAGCAAGGAGTCCAAGATGATCGACAACTCAGCCTTCAACCAGAAATTCAAGCCGGCACGAAGCGCTCTGATAGGTGTCCTCGGAGCCACGATGTTTTGCGGCTGCGCCCCGCTACCGCCAATGCCTTTCGACCTGGTCGACAAGGTGCAGGTCTTTCACGGGACCATGTCCCAGTCCGACCAGCGGCTCGAGGCGAACATTGGCGGGAAACGCTTTCTGGGCTACTACCTGCTTGCAACCGGAACCGGCTACTCACAGGGAGGTTCGTGGAGACGCCCCTACCTGAACGACATGCGAACAAGCTTTGTCTCGAATTCGGCCCGCGCCACCATGGTTGCCGATGACGGGGAACGGTTCGTCTGCGAATTCATCGTGGAAGACAACAGCGCGATTGGCGAATGCAAATCCACTTCGGGACAAACCTTCCAGCTCGTCACCCAACCACGTTGAGATTTTCAGGAAGCACGTTATGGCCAAGGCATATTGGATCACTTTATACCGTGCGGTTCGCAGCCCCGAGGCAGTGGCCGCCTACGCGAAGCTTGCCGGCCCGGCCATTGAGGCTGCCGGAGGCCGCTTCGTCGTGCGTGGCGCGCCGGCGAAAGTCTATGAGGCCGGCCTGAACCAGCGCAGCGTGGTCATAGAGTTCGACAGCCTGGAGCTAGCCGTCGCCGCGCATGACAGCGCCGGCTACCAGGAAGCGCTGAGAGTCCTGGGCGACGCGGCCGAGCGCGACCTGCGGATCGTCGAAGGAATTTAGCAAGGCGGATCGCCGCCAGGAACTCGTCTGGCGTCGGAATAGCCGATACCGGCGATGGAATGCTTGATGGATACGCGGCCGCCTACTGAGTCCGGAACAAGGAACGCGTCGAGAACAGCGGCGAGTCGAGTTGCTCCGCTTCCTTGCCGCGAACATAATCGTCATGGTAGCGAACAACCCGCGCGACTTCGTTCTTCGAACCGAAGATCAGCGGGACGCGCTGGTGCAGGCTGCCCGGCTGGATATTCATGATGCACTCGCGGCCGGTGCTGGCGGCGCCGCCGGCCTGCTCGACGATGAAGGCGATCGGGTTGGCTTCGTACAACAGGCGTAGCCGGCCGGGTTTGGTCGGATCCTTGTTGTCGCGCGGATACATGAAGATGCCACCGCGCGTCAGGATGCGGAAGGTTTCGGCGACCAGCGAGGCGATCCAGCGCATGTTGAAATCCTTGCCGCGCGGACCGGTTACTCCGGCCAGGCATTCCGTCACATAACGTTTCACCGGATGCTCCCAGAAGCGTTCATTCGAGGCGTTGATGGCGAATTCCTTGGTATCTTCCGGGATGCGCATCTGCGGGTGAGTCAGGATGAAGGCACCGATATCGCGATCGAGGGTAAAGCCGTCCACCCCGTTGCCGGTGGTCAGCACCAGCATCGTGGCGGGACCATACAGGGCAAAACCCGCGCAGACCTGTTCGGTGCCGGGCTGGAGAAAATCGTCGAGTTTGGCCGGTTCGCCCGGGCATGGCGTGCGCAGGATGGAGAAGATCGTTCCCACCGTCAGGTTGACGTCGATGTTCGAGCTTCCGTCGAGAGGATCGAACACCAGCAGATATTTGCCGCGCCTGTCTTCCCCGCCGATCGGATAGACCTCTTCCATCTCCTCCGAGGCCATGCCGGTCAGGTGGCCGGTCCACTGGTTTTCGCGCAGCATGACTTCATTGCTGACGACGTCGAGTTTCTTTTGAACCTCGCCCTGCACATTCACCACGGCGTCGCTCACGCTACCGGCTGCGGCATTACCCCAGGCCCCGATCAGCGCGCCTTTGCCGACCTGGTTGGAAATGATCTTGATCGAAGTGGCCAGCGAGTTGAGCAATCCGGAAAACTCGCCCGAGGCGCCCGGATGCTTGTGCTCCTCTTCGATGGTGTAGCGTGTCAGTGTCTTGCGGCCGTCTTGCATGGTTTCTCCCTTTCTTATTGTCGCCGTGAAGCTGCCTACCCGCCGATCTTCAACGCCTGCCGCCAGCCCGGATAGAGCTTGTCGGCGTCGGCCTGAAAGGACTCGAAGGCGCCCTTGAGTTCCGGATGCTCCTTGGCGTAGTCGATGAGGTTC
>JBAYJH010000224.1:0-8186 GCA_041665185.1 Sterolibacterium sp. | reverse complement strand
CGAGCGTCGCGGCGTGTATGCCGGCCCCGGCATCTCCGTCAAGCTGTCGGCCCTGCACCCGCGCTACGCGCGCGCCCAGCGCGAGCGGGTGCTGCGGGAGCTGCTGCCGCGCATCAAGCAACTGTGCCTGCTCGCCCGGCAATACGACATTGGCCTGAACATCGACGCGGAAGAAGCCGAGCGCCTGGATCTCTCGCTCGACCTGCTCGAAGCGCTGGCGCTCGACCCCGAACTCGGCGCCTGGAACGGCATCGGCTTCGTGGTGCAGGCCTACCAGAAACGCTGCCCATTCGTGGTCGATTACCTCGTCGAGCTGGCCCAGCGCAGTGGCCATCGCCTGATGATCCGTCTGGTCAAGGGCGCCTACTGGGACAGCGAAATCAAGCGGGCCCAGGTGGACGGCCTGGAAGGCTATCCGGTATATACGCGCAAGCGCCACAGCGACGTGGCCTACCTAGCCTGCGCCCAGAAACTGCTGGCGGCGGGCGCCGCCGTGTACCCGCAGTTCGCCACCCACAATGCCCTCAGCCTGTGCGCCGTGTATCAACTGGCGCTCGACATGGGCGTGGACGACTACGAATTCCAGTGCCTGCACGGCATGGGCGAGACACTTTACGACCAGGTGGTCGGCGCCGGGAACCTTGCCAAGCCCTGCCGCATCTACGCCCCCGTCGGCAGCCATGAATCGCTGCTACCCTATCTGGTCCGCCGTCTGCTGGAAAACGGCGCCAACAGTTCCTTCGTCAATCGCATCGTGGATGAAGCCGTGAGCATCGACGAACTGATTGCCGATCCGCTTCAGCAGGTCCGCCAGGAAGGCGGGCAGCCGCATCCCGCCATCCCTTTGCCGCAGGGTCTGTACGGCAGTGTGCGGCGCAACTCGCTCGGTCTCGACCTGGCGAACGAAAGCCGCCTGGCCAGTCTGACGAAACAACAGGCGCTGCTTGTCCAGCATGACTGGGAGGCCAGGCCTCTCTATGTAGGGGCCGGCGCATCCGGCAGCCAGGCAAGAGGCGTGACCAATCCGGCCAATCACGATGATCGTGTCGGCCGCGTCATCGAGGCGACGCCGGACGATGTGGCCGCGGCGCTGGCGGCGGCACAGGACTATGCGGCGCAATGGGCCGCGACGCCGGTCGCCGAGCGCGCCGCATTGCTCGAACGCACGGCCGATCTGCTGGAGTCGGAACGCGACGCCCTCATCAGCCTGTGTGTGCGCGAGGCCGGCAAGACCTGGGCCAATGCCGTGTCCGAGGTCCGCGAGGCGGCGGACTTCTGCCGCTACTATGCGCAAGAGATGCGCCGCCACGGCGATACGGCGCGACGTGCGCCAGCCGGGCCCGTGGTGTGCATCAGCCCATGGAATTTTCCCCTGGCCATTTTTACCGGACAGGTAGCCGCGGCGCTGGTCGCCGGCTACCCGGTGATCGCCAAGCCGGCGGAACAAACGCCGCTGATCGCCGCTTTCGCGGTCAGACTCATGCACCGGGCCGGCGTTCCCCTGGCGGCGCTGCAATTGCTGCCGGGGCGCGGCGAAGTGGTGGGCGCGGCATTGGTAGCGGACCCGCGGGTGCGTGGCGTGCTGTTCACCGGCTCGGCAGAAGTGGCCCGGGCGATCAGCCGCGCCATCGCCGGCCGCGAGGCGATCCTGATCGCCGAGACCGGCGGGCAGAATGCCCTGATCGTCGATTCTTCGGCCTTGCCCGAGCAGGTTGTGCAGGATGTACTGAGCTCCGCCTTCGACAGCGCCGGCCAGCGTTGCTCGGCGCTGCGCGTGCTGTGCGTCCAGGACGACATCGCCGACAAGCTGCTGGGCATGCTCCAGGGCGCCATGAACGAACTGCGCATCGGCGATCCAGGCCAGCTTTCCACCGACATCGGACCGGTCATCGATGCCGAGGCGAAGTCGGGATTGCTCGCCCACATCGAACACATGCGCGCACTCGGCAGGAAGATTACCCAGTTGCCGCTGCCGCCCGAGTGCGACGGCGGAACCTTTGTTCCGCCGACCCTGATCGAGATCGACTCGCTCAACGAACTGCAAGGCGAGGTATTCGGGCCGGTGCTCCACTACCTGCGCTTCCGGCGCCAGGACTTCGACACCCTGATCGACGCCATCAACGCCACCGGCTACGGCCTGACCCTCGGGCTGCACAGCCGCATCGACGAAACCATCGCCGACGTCGTCGCGCGCGCCCATGTCGGCAATATCTACGTTAACCGCAACATGGTCGGCGCGGTGGTGGGCGTCCAGCCGTTCGGCGGCGAGGGCAAGTCGGGCACCGGCCCGAAAGCCGGCGGCCCGCTCTATCTGCACCGCCTGCTCGGCTCGGACCAGGTCGTGCCGGCTGCGCTGGGGCTTACGCCGGCCATGCCTGCGGCGAGTCGCCTCGACGCGCTCGGCGAATTGACCGCATGGGCGCAAGCCTCCGGTCAGGCTGAGTTGGCCGAGCAGTGTGCCGACTGTCGAGAGCTAACGCTGCTCGACCAACGCTTTGCGCTGGCGGGACCGACCGGGGAAAGCAATACATTGGCCTTCGCCCCGCGCGGCACCGCACTATGCCTGGCGGACACCGAGCACCCGCTATTGATCCAGATCGCCGCGGCATTGGCGACCGGCAACGATATCCTGCTGGTAGATACCCCACTGGCAGCGGGCCTGCATGCACGCCTGCCAACGGCGGTGAGTCGGCACATTCGCATCACCCATGACTGGCACGACGCAGCAGTTGCGGCGGTACTCGTCGCCGGAAATCGGAATACGGCAGTGGATATCAGCGAACAGTTCGCCGCACGCGATGGCGCCTTGATCCCCTTGCTCTTCGATGAGGGGGCTGGCTACCCGCTTTACCGCCTGCTCGCCGAGCATGTGGTCAGCGTCAATACCACGGCCGCGGGCGGCAACGCCACGCTGATGACACTGGATTCCTGAGTGGATCTCCGCGCCATGATCCCTCCTCCCCTGCTGCTGGACGACGCCACGGTACGCCGGTTGCTCTCCCTCGACGCCCTGCTCCCGGCGATCGAGACCGCGCTGATCGAGCTCTCGGCCGGGCGGGTAGTCCAGCCGATGCGCACGGTGATGGAATTGCCGGCACCCGGCAGCCTGCTCTTCGTCAAACCGGCGCTGGTCGCCGGCGCGCTGGCGGTCAAGCTGATCACCCAGGTTCCGGACAACGCCGCGCGCGGACTGCCGACCATGATCGCCACGCTGGTGTTGCTCGATCCCGCCACCGGCCGCCCGCTGGCGGTGATGGACGCCACCTGGCTGACCGCCTTGCGCACCGCCGCCGTCTCCGCCGTCGCCACCCGGGCGTTGCGAGACCGGCGGCCCAAGCGCCTAGCCTTGCTCGGCTCCGGCGCCCTGGCGCGCACTCATGCGCTGGCGCTACGCGCCGTGGTTCCGATCAGCGACATCCGTGTGTGGAGCCGCAATCCCGCCAACGCCCAGCGCTGCGCCGAAGAGATCCAGGCCACGGCCAGCCCCGATGCGGAAACCGCGGTGCGCGATGCCGACGTCGTGGTGACCATCACCAACGCCAGTACACCGGTGCTGATGGGCCGCTGGCTCAAACCCGGCGCGCTGGTGCATGCGGTCGGCGCCCCGCGCCCGGGCTGGCGCGAACTGGACGACGCGGCCATGGCGAACTACCTCATCGCCGACCACCGCCGCGCCGCCGAGACCGAATCCGGCGACGTGATCCTCTCCGGCGCTCGCGTGCAGTGCGAAATCGGCGAAGTCCTGGCCGGCACGGTGGCAGTCCCGGCCGGGATCACCGTCGTCTTCAAGGCGCTCGGCCAGGCCGTCGAAGATGGCGCCGCCGCGCGGCTGGTGTATGACGCGTACACCGCGCAAGCTGATTCCTCCGGGTGATGATGGTGACGCCTTTTCGCCATCCCTGACCACTATTCGCATTCAAGCCAAAATCATGAACGTATTGCAGCTCCAATATCCCGAGCCGGAAGACGGTCACCTGAAACAATTGCTGGAAATCAAGGAGGGCACCGTTCATTGCCGCATGGGCACGGTGTACTTGCCCAAGGGCGCCAGGCTGCCGGCAGAGGGAATGAAAGCCAATCCCGAGCACGAAATATCCCTGGTCATGGCAGGCCGTATCAAGGCAATCACCAAGGACGGCGAACGCATCGTCGGCACCGGCGAAATCGTGCAGTTCGCCCCCGGCGAAATGCAGGCCGGTGAAGTTCTGGAGGACTGCCAAATCGTCTGGGTCTTATTGGATCGATAGCGGGACTGGCAAGTCATGGGTAGCGTCGTTAGTCCCAAGCATTTGCGGTTGCGGCAAAGTGCCTGCCTTTGGCCCTGACGACACAGAATCTCTGGCCTGTCGGTGCTTCCATGACCATCCAAGTATTGATTTGCTGAATTCTCTTGGCGCCGTGGCTCTCCAGCCGACGAACTTCCGCTTCGACATCGTCCGTTTCGATGTCCAAATGCACGCGGCTCGGATGGGCGACCAATTGAACCTCAATGTGTAACTGATCAGCGGGGTCCAGCAACTGCGCGTACTTCTCTCCCTCGCTCGCCGGCAACGGTTCCACATCCATGCCGAGTGCCGCACCCCAAAACTTCGCCGCTCCTTGAAGGTCGGCGGTCTGACAATCGATGATGAACCCGGCCAATTTGCTCTTGTGCATGCCTACCTCCTCTTGTAGTACCCACCGAATAGGGCTACGACCATATTGCAAGCGATCCATGAATACGCAAACAGAAGGCTTGAACCTCCTGCGTGAGTGCCACACATCCGCCGCCTTCCACGGTTTCCTGGCGCATGGCGGCGTCGATCACCGCGGTCGGTTGGGCACTCGCCGCCGTCACCGTCAGTGCCAGCCCGCCAGCGAGCAAGATCTTCCGAACAAATTTCATAGTCGTTCCCTGTTCAAAGGTGCATATCCAGCCAGATTATACGAGAGGCACTGGGGAGCCGCGTGGTGGCGTGGGCAGCGCGCCGCCAGTTATCGATTACCGGGTTCGCAGTATTGTTTGCCATGCGCCGCCACGGTAGAGTGGCGGGGCGCGGTCCGGCACGCACAACTGCCGAAATTCCGGACAACCTCTTGAAATCGTGGCGTTTAGAACAATGATCCATCGAACAGGGACTCTGCCTGATGAGCACATCGGCGAGCACCTTGCGGGTAACCATGCCAGGCGACATGCAACTACCGCCGGCGCGTGCTTGCGGGCAATCGCTGGCGGCGGCAAACCATGATCGGCCGCACCATGGAGCAACGCTCGTCCGGCAACTTTCATTGGCGGCAATCGCTCAAGACCAGGGTAACGCTATTCACGCTGGGCGTTTTCGTGATCAGCATCTGGGCACTGGTGTTTTACGCGGCACGCATGCTGCGCGAGGACATGCAGCATCTGCTGAGCGAACAACAGTTCTCGACGGTCTCACTGGTTGCCGGACAGCTCAACGACGAGTTGGGCGATCGGCTGAGAACCCTGGAAAAGGTCGCCGAAAAAGTGACTCCGGCGATGATGGCCAATCCGCCGCTGCTACAGACCTACCTGGCAAGCAGCCCGGCCTTGCACACGCTATTCAACGCAGGCAACGTGATCTTTGACACCGATAGCAGGGCCCTTGCGGATTACCCCGTGGTCAAAGGGCGTGTCGGCCTGACCTATAAGGGGCTCAGCATCGTGCGGGCGGCAATCGATGAAGGCAAATCATCGTTCGGCAAACCGATACTCAGCAAGACCAGCTCCCGCGGAAATCCGATCATCGGCTTCGGTGTGCCCATCCGCGATGAAGCCGGCAAGGTGATTGGCGTCATGACCGGCGTGACCGACCTCGGCAAGCCCAACTTCATGAGCCACATAACCGACAGCAGCTACGCCACCAGCGGCGGCTATCTGCTCGTCGTTCCAAAGTATCGGCTCATTGTCACCGCAACCGACGAGAGTCTCGTCATGAAGGCACTTCCCGAGCCTGGCATGGAGCCCCTGGTCGATCGCTTCGTCGAGGGTTACGAGGGCTCCGGCGTCGTTGTCAATCGGCATGGCGTGGAGGTACTCACCTCGGCGAAGAAAATACCCGTGGCGGGATGGTACGTGGCCGCGACACTACCCACCGCGGAAGCCTTTGCGCCGATTCGCGCCATGCAGCGGCGCATGCTGCTGGCTGCCAGTCTATTGACTGTGCTGGTGGGATGGCTGACCTGGTGGATGTTGAAGAGCCAACTCTCACCCATGCTGGCTGCGGTGAGAACGCTGTCCACCCTGGCAGATACCAGACAGCGTACGCAACCCCTGCCGATCACCAGTCAGGACGAAATCGGTCAACTGCTCCATGGCTTCAATCGCCTTCTGGAAACCTTGAAGCAGGGTGAAGACGCGCTCGCGGAGAGCGAAAACCGCTACCGATCCCTCGTCGAGAACGCTCCCATCAGCATCCATGAAATTGGCCTGGATGGAAAGGTCACCTCGGTTAACCCGGCCGGTCTGGTGGTGATGGGCGCCGCCGCCGACAGCGCTGTCTGCGGCACGCCGTATCTGGACAGCGTATGCCCTGAAGACCGGTCCCGCGTCGGGGAACTCCTCGCCGGGGCATATGCAGGGCGGCTCAGCCACTTTGAGTACCAGTCGAGTGGCCCCTCCGGGCAGCGCCTCGAGTCCGCCTTCGTCCCGATCCGGAACAGTGCCGGTGCCGTCGAACACCTGATGGGCATTACCGCCGATATCACCGAGCGCAAGCAGGCGGAAGACGAGATCAGAAGACTCAACGCCGTGCTGGAACAGCGCGTGGCGGAGCGTACGGCGCAGCTGGAAGCGGCCAACAAGGAGCTGGAATCCTTCTCCTACTCGGTCTCACACGACCTGCGTGCGCCGTTGCGGGCCATCGACGGCTTCTCCAAGGTCTTGCTGGAAGACTACCGCGAAAAGCTCGACGACCAGGGGCGACATTTCCTGCGCATGCTCGGCGACAGCGTGGCGCGGATGGGGCGCTTGATCGACGACATCCTGAGCTTTTCCCGCATGGGTCGTCGCGACATGGAGGGGCTGCCGGTCAATATCGGCCAATTGACGGACGAGGTGATCGCCGAGTTGCGGCCGTCTCTAACGGATCGACATCTGCGTTTCATCGTCGCAACCTTGCCGTGCGCACTTGGCGATCGCGAGATGATCCGTCAAGTCATGGTCAATTTGCTGTCGAACGCCGTCAAGTTTACCCGGCAACGGGCCGAGGCGATCATCGAAGTCGGCGGCACGGCAGAGGCAACGGAGAATACTTACTATGTCAGGGACAACGGTGCGGGATTCGACATGCAATATGCAGACAAGCTGTTTGGTGTCTTCCACCGGCTGCACGCCCAGGAGCAGTTCGAGGGGACCGGTGTCGGCCTGGCCATCGTCAAGCGCATCGTCGAGCGGCATGGCGGCCGGGTGTGGGCCGATGGAAAAGTAGACCAAGGTGCGACGATCTATTTCACCCTGCCATCCGGCGCTGAAACGAGCCGGTAGACGCGCGCCACGTACCCATGGCGCCGATGTATCTTATGCACTGTTTTAGCCTCGCCAGCCGCTCTTTACGTCGGACTATGGCCGCAGAATCTTCTCCATCGTCTTTCCTTTCGCCAGATCATCAATCAGCTTGTCCAAGTATCGGATTTTTTGCATCAACGGGTCTTCTATTTCTTCCACGCGAACACCACACACCACGCCTTTGATAAGCGAGCTATTTGGATGAATGGCGGGTGCTTGAGAAAGAAACGTCTCAAAATCGCTTTCCTGTTCGATTTGTTGCCGTAATCCCGCCGGGTCATAGCCGGTCAACCAGCAGATGATTTGGTCGACTTCCTCTTTCGTACGATTCTTGCGCTGCGCTTTCTGAACATACAGCGGATAGACCGTTGAGAACTTTGTCGTGAAGATGCGATGCTTGACCATCACCATTCCTCCTGTGGCCAGAGTGGCGCTAAGGGGCACGCCGAAGGCGGGTTCCAGCGATCGGAGGGAACGAACTTGAGTGATGGGTTGGGACTATAGACCACGGCGCATGATCTTTTTGGCAACGGACGGCGCAAGGCGATTGACGAGGGAGAGGAGCTTGGTCTTACCGATTAGCATTTCATAGCGGTCAGCCTTGAACCCTTCCCAAAACTCCTGCGCGAGTTGGGCTGAGGATATCTTTCCCTTACCACGGCCGGCGGTCATGGCGGTTTCG
>JBAYJH010000223.1:0-8191 GCA_041665185.1 Sterolibacterium sp. | reverse complement strand
TCCCCGGCGACATGTCGATGGTAAAGATCAGGTTGCTGTGGGCGACCGGAAAGTCGGGATTGATCGCCAGCGCCCGGTGATGGCTCGCCAGGGCGTCGGCGTATCGACCGAGGGTCTTGTAGGCATTGGCGAGATTATTATGCGCTTCGGCGTAATCCGGCTTGATTGCCAGCGCGCGGCGGTAGCTCGCCACGGCGCCCTCCACTCGCCCCATATCATTTTGGGTATTTCCCAGATTTCCGTGCGCTTCGGCGAACTCCGGCTTGATCGCCAGTGCCCGGCGGTGGCTGGTCAGTGCGTCGACGTATCGACCCAAGGCCCTCAGGACGTTGCCCAGGTTGTCGTGCGCTGCGCCGAAATCCGGTCTGATTGCCAGCGCTCGGCGGTGACGGGCCACAGCATCATCGAGTCGTCCGAGGTCATGCAGGGCGGCACCCAAGTTGTCATGGGCTTCGACAAGATCGGATTTGATCGCCAGCGCCCGGCGGCAGCTTGTTACGGTCTCATTGAGGCGTCCGAGGTGATACAGGGCGACTGCGAGATTGGCGTGAGCCGCGGCGAAATCGGGTTTAGCCTGCTGCGCCCGACCGTAGGCTGCTATCGCGTCGTCGAGCCGTCCGAGGTTGTTCAGGGCATCGGCCTGATTGTAGTGTGCTTCCGCGAGTTCCGGTTTGATTTGCAGCGCCCGGCGGTAGCAGATAACGGCATCGTTGAGTCGTCCAATATCCTGGAGTGCATTACCCAGATTCGAATGCGCTTCGGGGTCTCCCGGCATCAGTGCCAGCGAGTTCTGCATGGGTAACAGCGCTTCCGCGCTTCTCCCCATCTGCTTCAGGACCGCACCCAGGACCTTCCAGCCGAATTCGTGCAGAGGAAAGCGCTCGATCAGTCGATGGGCGAGGGTGGCTGCTTCGGTCCGCCTTCCCTCGCTGGTCAAGCCGATGAGTGTGTTCGCTTCCAGAGCACTGGGGCCGTTTTCTGCAGGTTCCTGATGGCTGCCGGTTGACATGTCGAAGCTTTCGGATTTCGACGGGATTGCGGGCAAAAAAAAGGCCACCATTGCTGGTGGCCTTTCACTGCGTCTAAACGAGTCTGGCTTAAGCGACAGCCACCAGAGAAGTGCCCGACGTGTCGGCGGTACCGGCATCAACATAACCGACCAGAACAATACCACGCAGGTCGCTTGTTGCAGTATTGCCATCGAAGTCATACACGAACAACGAGTCGGTGCCACTTGTCGAGAAGGTAAACGTTGCCGCTGTGGAGTCGTAGGTTCCCTTCAAGTAACCGCTCACCGCCGACCAGATAGATCCGACCGAATTACTGGCGGAAGAAGCAGCGAGGGTCGAATTGGTATCGATCCTGTCGCCCGTAGCAAAGTCGGTGATCTTGTCCAGGCCGGACGTGCTGACAGAGGTACCTGCCACCACGGTGCCGCCGTAGTACACGACCGCGGGAGATACGGAACCAGTCTCAAATCCGGTACCGTTGTAATGGAAGTAATCCGACCCCGTTCCGCCGGCCATGATATCAGCGCCCAAGCCGCCACGAATCGTATCCGCAACGGTGCCGCCGGTGATGGTATCGGAACCGGCTCCACCGTACAGGGTGTTGGCGCCGCCCCCCGTCCCACCGGTGATCACGAGCGTTGAATCGGTCTCCGCAGACGCATCGATGTAGGCCGTACCGGTGCTAGTAATGCCGCCTGCGTTGATGGTCGCACCGGTCACTCCGACAAACGTACCGTCCCAGATCACGAAATTGCCAAGATTAACGCCAGTGGTCGCGGTTGTGACGGTGATGTTTTCAATCGTCGTCACGTTGGTAGTGGTTATGGTCGCGGTAGTGCCGGCAGTCGTACCGAGAGTGAGAGTCAGAGTGTCTGTGCCCGTACCGCCGGTAACCGAGTCGCCCGATTCAAAGCCGACTGTCCCGGAAAATTTGAAGTTATCGTTCCCCGAACCACCCGTCAGAAGGTCATTGTTGTTCGTAGCAATAGCGTTGGCGTTGATTGTCAAGTTCGACGTCATCCCTGTCGCATTTACGGTGGTGGTGGTGCCTGTGGCCGTTCCTGCGAAAGTGTTAATGGTCGTTATGCCGGCGGCATTCGCATAGGTTGACAGCGTGTGGGTCAACCCAGTCGCCCCAGACGTCAGGGTATTCATCGAAGTGACGTTTATGTAACTGGTGTCAGTCGATGTAGCGCCGAGCGTAAGCACGTCAGTGCCGTCACCACCAGCCAGCGTATCGTTGTTGTCAAAGAACGTGGACATGTTGATGGTATCGGCACCAGCACCAAGGCTGTAGTTATCGTTACCAGCACCGGAAGTGATTGCATCAACACCCGCACCGCCCGTCACGACGTCGTTATACGCGCCTGTGCCGGTGGAGATGGTGCTGCCACCCGCACCGACCGTGATAGTCAGCGCTTTGGTCACCGAGGTACCGGTGACGGTCAACACTTCCGCAGTGGCAAATTCACCGCTCAGTGTCGCATCGGCTGCGTCCATAGCCGCTGCATCGATGGTCAGCGCTGTGCCGTACGAACCCAGGTTCAGGCCTATGTCACCGCCTGCTGTCGTTGAGCTATCCCCTTTATCAACAATAGTGATGGTGTTCACACTGGTGATGTTAGTGAAATCCACGATACCGGTGCTGGCGGTCAAGCCGTCGGCGGTGATATTCAAAGTATCGGTCCCGGTACCGCCCGTAATGGTGACCAACAAGCCGGCGGTTTCCATATTCAAGGCATTCGCCGTAACGGTCAAAGCAACGTTTGCCGAGTTGACCACTTTGTCGCCCCTGTCAACAGAGACGGTCGTCGCATTGGTATACCCCGTGGCGAGGGTCAGTGTCTGAGCAACGTTGGTATCCTGTGTCATGCTGACCGTGGTGAATGCCAGGTTGGAGGCAAGGGTCGCCGCCGAAGCCGCGCCAGACAGCGCGAGGTTCTCCACATTGGTGACATTGGTCAAGCCAGTGGCCGCCAGGGAACTCACGGACAGGGTATCGGTTCCAGAACCGCCGTCGATGGTGTCGTTGGTGGTCAGGTTGGCGCCCATGGTGATGGTGTCGTTGCCGTCGCCGGTGCTGATGGTGTCATTCTTGGTACCGCCGGTGATCGAGTCCGCACCGGCGCCGCCGGTAATGTTCAGGTTCACCGTTGCAGTAGCACCATCCACCGTCAGATTTTCGCTGGTGGTATTGGTGGCGCCGGAGTTCGCCGCATCCAGGGCGGAAGCGTTGATGGTCAAAGCCGTGGCGTAAGCACCCAGGTTCAGGATGACATCGCTACCGGCGGTGGCCGTCGCATCGCCGCCATCGACGATGGTGATGGAATCGACCGCGGTAATCTTGCTCGCAAAAGTCACGGTTCCACTGTCCGCCGTAATATTCAGCGTGTCCGTACCTGTGCCGCCGGTGACGGTCACCGCATCGGCAGCGGTGAAATTGACAGTGAGCGCAGCGTTGGCGCTGCTGTTAACCACAACGTCGGTTGCATCGATCGAAGCGGTGGTGGCATTGGTGTAGCCGCTGTTGAAAGTGAGTGTGCTGGCAACCGATGCGTCAGTCGTGTCGAAGGTGGTGGCGGAGATGTTGGCCGCCAGGGTCACGCTGTTTGCACCCGTGATCTTCAGGGTTTCAACGTTGGTGACGTTGGCCAGGGTGGCCGCCGTGGTAATGGCAGTGGCGATACTCAGGGTATCGGTACCCGAACCGCCGTCAACCGAATCGCCGGAGGTAAAGGTGTTGGCCGAGAAAGTAACCGTGTCGTTGCCGGTACCGCCGGTGATCGACATGTTCTGCGCGCCGGATCCTGTGGTCGCCGTCAGCTTGCCGGTGAGGGCGGAGGCATCAATCCTGGTCACCGCGGTGGGGGCGTTGGTGCCTTCCGTCAGGGTCAGGTTCTGGCTGCCGGTCACATTGATGGTTGCGATCGTCCGGGTTGTACCATCACTGATGGCAATGGTATTGGCGGAGGTATCCGAAGCGATGTTCAGGGTCTCGATGCCATTCACCTGGAATTCGCTGGTCGTTTGACCTTTCAGAGTCAGGGTTTGCGCGTCGGCAGTGCCGACGACTGCGGCCGCTGCATAACCGATCAGCAGGTCGCCCCCGCCATTGCCCATTTCGACCGTAGCGATAGCAGCCAAGCTGGTAAGCGAAGTGTCACCGGAAGTGGCACTGCCAGTCAAAGCAATAGTGGTCACGCCGGTAGACTGCGACATGTCGATGACGTTGTTCGATGTGTCGAGTGTCTGGTAGTTGGAAAGATTAAGTCTCTCGACGCCGGTCATCGTAAAGGCTGCCGTCGTCTTGTCCGCAGCACCAGAAGCCGTCCCCGCGATGCTTAGATTCAGGGCGTCGGTAGCACCAGTTCCACCCGTCAGCACGTCGCCGGCATTCAGCGTCGAACCATTGGCAGCCAAGGCGTCCGTACCAATCGTAGCCGTGTAGCTGTCGTTTCCAGCCCCACCCGTCAATGTCGTATCCGCACTCGTGGTGAGCGTAAAGCTTTGGACCGGCGCGTTGCCCGCGATGGAGGTGGCGACGCTGGCAACATCGTTAGTCACCGTAGCGACCGGGGTCGTAACCTGGGTCATGGACGTGAAGCTCGCACCGGAGGACGACTGGGCGTAGGCCGCAGACACTTCCCAACGATTCTCAAGGCCGGCGAACACGAGGGCTTCCGGAGTGCCGGCAGCGGGTGCGGTGGCAGGCAGAAATACGCCATTCAGGTATACCGCGAAGGCGCCGCGGCTCGCGTAGGTGCCAGCCGTGATGCCAGCAGTGAGTTCTGCCGCGTACGTGGTAACCCAGCCGGCCTTGACGGTCGCATCGACTGTCACCGCGCCGAGAATGTTGTCGAGCAGTTGCGTTACAAAAGCCGTGTCCGAGTAGTTGGAGCCCAGCTTCGGCTGCTTGCCCTGGACCACGGCATTGGCGAAAAGCACGTCCAGGATTTGCGCATCCGTGGCGCCCGCTGCATAGGCGGCGGCACCCGCTGTGACGAGGTCGTTGGTTGCAGCGATCCCCAGATTGGTTGCCAGCAGCTTTACAGTTTTCTGCCCGTTGGTACTGAAATCAGTTAAATACGCCATGTGTGATGCTCCTTTGCGAGTTGAATTGATTGGGTGCGCCAAGCAGTGCTGCCATGTTGCTACCCGTACTTATACCGCTTTCTTATTACAGTTCTAAATCTTGTTCCACGCTACCTGTTGCGCACTTTATGCCATCGACAGCAAGTTGTGTGTGATTGGGGTCACACGCTGAATCGAAGCGTTCAATCTGCCTGGCTACCCAGTGATCGGGTAGGGATCCAGCAATAACAACCCGGCAAGCCGACGCAGCAAACGGGGCGCAGCAGCGCACACCGGGGGCGATACTAGCATAAATTTGCAAATTGATGATGATATTTGAGGGGCTTTATTGGCGCTTACTTCAGTTTAGCGGTGCCCTTGACCGCACGTCGGCGCGGTCGATCCCCGGTTACCGTCAAAATCGCTTACGCAATCCCGCCAGCAAGGTGCTGCTGCGGATACGGAACAATTCGATGTTCGATGTCTGCATCCAGGTCTCGCCGCGCACCGACCACTCCCAGCCGGCATCCATTCCCTGGGCGTATTCAAGCGATAGCCCATGGCGGTCGATGCGGCGGGGGATATCGCCGAGCAGCACGCTATAGGATTCCCGGTCCGACTGATGGGATTGGTTCAGGGACAATTCAAGCCGGCCTGCTTCGAAAAGTGGCCGCTGTAGGGTCGCCGCGAGTTCGCCGCGGGTCTGGACGCCGCCCGCCCGAAAAGCATCTGGCCGGTCACTGCCGTAACGCATGGTGAGGAAGATCTGGCTACCGCCCAGCGGACAACCGAGGCTGCCGAGAACGCCCTGGTAGCGACCGTCCAAAGCCGGCTGGATGGGGTAGCGCCGTTGTTCGACTTCGCCTCCCCCGCGCGCCTGGCAGGCCGCCACCCGCCGCTCCAGGGTGGCCAGCAGGCGGTTGTTGTCGAGCAGATTTTGTCCTCCCAATGAAGCGTTCTGGCGACCGGCCCATAGCGCCAATTGCGTCGAAGCAGAGGTTGCCTCATCCGACCGCCACAGGGCGCCGCGCAAGCCCACGAAGGCCTGGAATTGGCGCGTTCCAAAATCGGCGGCAGCGGGGGTATGGCGATCGCGCCATTCACCGATCGCCAGCAGGTTGATGCCACTATCCCCGAGCGGGGTCTCCCCTTCCGCATGGGCTTCCACTTGCCAGGTCGATGAAGCTCGCGCCTGATAACGGGGGTCGATGGCGAGTTCGGTAGTTGCCGTCGTGTCGGGAAAGGTGAGGGTGAGACTGTTCAACCGCAGACCGGCGTTGGCGTTGGTTTCGCGGCCCGCCCACAACGCGACATCGGCGTTCCAGCGCCTGGCTTGCGGCTGAGGCGACGGGGGTGGCTTGGGGCGCCGGTAATTGGCGATCAATGCTCGAATTGCCGGGGACGGCGAAAACTCGCGCTCGACGGCGTCGAATATGGCCTGCGATTCTTCAAAATGCCCCAGGGCATAGCGGCACAGACCGAAGTCGAGCCAAGCGCCAGCATTCCGGGGCTCAGCCATGACCAGGCGCTCAAGCTCGATTTCGGCTTCGGCATAGCGGCCTTCGCGCATCAGCGCGGTCGCGTCCGGCAATTGATCTACCGTGCGGGCCGAAGGTGCCGTCGATTCCTGGCCCTTATCAGGTACAGTTACCTGCGCGGGCGACTGCGCGAAAACCTGGCCAATCCAGCCGCCCGCCAGCACGGCAATGAGGAAACCGGGCAACCGCACATCAACGTACCAAAATCGTCAGCGCACCCAGAGGGTAGCGCCGGAGAGCATCTTGCCGGCGTCCTGAGGCTGCTGGAAGACATAACCCGCCTGCCGCCCGCTTGCGTAGGTGATCGCACCCAGAACGCTCATCGCCTGCCCGTTATCCGAATTGAAGCGGCCATCAGCCTGGATAAAGCCCTTGGAGCTCAGGCTCTGCACGTTCATATCGGGTGGAAGGACGGACAGCGAGGTGGCGAAACGCCGGGCATCGAAATCCATGCTCAAGTTGGCGCCGACCACGGCTGCCGCGGTCAGTTGCTTGCCTTGGACGACGTAGACCTCCGATCGCGCCAGGTTGAAGTTCGCCTGGCCGCTCGCCGGCAACCGGGAGACGATGGCCGTTTCGCGCAACATGCCGAAGACGCTGTTGCCGGTTGCAGCTTCGCGCCCAGCTACGGCGAATTGATCGGCAAACGTGGCGGATCCGGGTACGGACAATTTGGCGTATTCCCCCCAGCGACCCCACCAGATTTGCGGCACGACCGGCAGTTCAGGCAGTGCGACCGGCAACGGTACGGGTGTCGGGACCGGGGTTGGCTCCGGGACGGGGACTGGGGTCGGGGTAGGAACCGGCGTCGGAACGGGGGGCGGGGCAGGAACCGGCGTCGGGTCCGGCGTGGGAACCGGGGTCGGATCTGGAACAGGGACCGGCGTCGGCGCCGGCTTGGGAACAACCACCGGGGTCAGTGTCGCCTGGGCAGTCGTGTCAGTGATAGTGATGGCAATATTGCCGGGGCCGACACTTGAGTTGCCGCCAGAGCCGGCAGGAGGGTTTGTATTGGCGGGACCGGCAAGCGGCATTCCTTCGGGGGTCGAAGCCGCGCTCGAGGTTGTGCCCGAGGTTGTGCGGCGCGCCCGGCCGCCTTTGGACTCATCGGAAAGCGGCGCGCCGTTGCGGTCGGGGAATGTCGAGCTGGGATCGATCTGGATCAATTCAGGGACGCTGTAGCGCGCCTTCAACTCCAGGTAACGGCCAACCATCGCCGCCGATAGTTCGCGCGCGCCGGCGGTGCTACAGGCCCCCAGTGCATTGGCCGGACAGCCTTCGCCCAGCGGGGCGAGGACGATCGCTCCGCTGTTCACCGCCACCCGCGTGGTGTCGTTGGCGACCTGCACGATGAAATCGGTGCCCTTGATGCCGATCGCGGCTATCGGCGTATTGAGCCGATAACGGTCCTTGGCCGCCTCACCGGCACGACCGGTGATGGAACGCAGCGTGCCTTGCTCCAGCGAGAACTTGATCCGGTTCTCACGCGGATTGGCCGGGTCGTAGTGGAAATCCTCGATGCGCAGGCGGCTCTGCGGGCGTATCGCTACCGTGCCGTCATCGACGAAACGC
>JBAYJH010000222.1:0-8253 GCA_041665185.1 Sterolibacterium sp. | reverse complement strand
TTGGATGGCTCGGCGTGGACGTCTTCTTTGTCATTTCTGGCTTTATCATTCCCTTAGCAATGTACAGCGGTGGGTACAGCGTCCAGAAGAACTGGTGGCAATTCGTCTGGAAGCGAATTGTGAGGATCGATCCCCCATATCTTGTCGCTACAGCGCTGGCCCTGGGGCTCTGGTACATGTCGTCGGTCGTACCGGGATTCCGAGGGGATCCACCCAACCCCTCCGTGGCCCAGTTGGTGCTTCACTTGGGATACCTGAACGGAATTGCCGGCTATCCATGGCTCAATCCCGTGTTTTGGACACTTGCCATTGAGTTCCAATACTACCTCCTTATGTCGCTCATTCTTGGGCTTGTCACGAGCAAACGATGGCCTGTGATTATGTACACAGCGCTGCTGTTCACTTTGGTTCCTATGTTTTCTGAAGGTGGTGCATACGTCTTTCACTACCTTAGCTTGTTCCTGTTGGGGATCGCGGTATTCCAATACCAGGTTCATCTGATAACTCGAAATGCGCTGCTCGTTATACTTTTCTTGGCTTCAGTGTCGGTCGCTCACGCCTTGGGCATCGCAGATATGTTCGCAGGTCTTGTGGCGGCCGCGATCATCTTGAGTCGCTGGAATCTCGGCAATAGCAGAGCGTTGCTATTTCTGGGGTCAATCTCGTATTCGCTGTACCTTATTCACGTTCCGATCGGTGGGCGCGTTGTGAGCCTTGGTCGTCGGTTCGTGGAAACACAAACCGGTGAATTGGCGCTGTCGTGCACCGCCCTCTTTGTTTGCATCGTAAGTGCAACGCTGTTCTGGAGATGGTTCGAGCAACCGGCACAGAGATGGGCGTCGCGGTTGAAATACCACGAAAGAGCGTAGGGACGAGGATGCAATTACGATCTTTCCACCGGAGAACTCACCTGCGAGAGGCGAAGTGATGCTGAAGTTTCAGATTCGAGACGGTGAATTGCTAAACCTGAGGATGTCTGACGCGATTGTCCGGATTCTCGGGACGCAGTTGCGACAGCAATTTGCAATTTCGGCAAGCCAAATCGTCTAAATTCGGCAGCGTCGAACGAGGGAGCCAAGAAGGAGATGATGCGCATAAATATCGGGTGTGGACAAACACCCACCAAGGGCTGGCGAAATTTCGATAATTCCGTAAGTGTTAAGCTATCCAAAGTTCCGCTAGTGCCAGAGTTCCTATTGCGGCTCGGTGTGATCGATCAATCTCAATATGAGTTTATTCAATTTTGTCGTTCACATTCCATCGAATACGGAAACGCGACGAAGGGACTGCCTATTCCAGACGGCCAAGTAGACGTGCTTTATAGCTCCCATATGTTCGAACATTTGGATCAACAGGAGGCAGTGCTGTTCCTGAAGGAGGCGAGGAGAGTTCTTCGTTCTAAGGGAATTATCAGGATTGCGGTTCCGGACATCCGGGTTCAGGTTCAACAATATCTTGAGACGAAGGATGCTGATCAGCTTATCTCAGGAACTTTTCTAACTATGCCACGACCGAGAACAATCTCGTCGCGCGTCAAAATGATTCTTGTTGGAACGCGGCATCATCAGTGGATGTACGATGGAGCATCTCTATCACGGTTTCTCAAAGTTCAAGGTTTCGCCGCTCCGGCGGTACTAAAGGCCGGTGAGACGCACATTGACAATCCGGAGAATCTCGATTTGCACGAAAGATGCTCTGAATCCGTGTATGTTGAGGCCGTCAATCCATAGCGCCAGGAAGTTCCCAGTTTTGGGCGGGGCGCGATGCCAAGCAGAAACCGAGGTCACGAACCGGGAAATAGGCTGGACCGGACTCAACGTGCTACATTCATGTGGACTAGCGAAGTCCAGGTTCTTGAGCTCACGCTAGTCCCTTGCTACTTTGAAACCTTCTGCGCGGCAAAGACTATCGTCCCATGAGGGTTCTCGAACAAATGGCACTCGAGCGTTGATGGAAGCAGATGCGACACCAATTCCCACAGTGGCAACGCGGGGCGACCGATATCCTCGATAATGACCCAACCGCGCTCGCGAATTCTCATTATTCCAAACTCAAGGGTCGCCAGATTTGCGTTGGTTGAATGAAGTCCATCGTCAATGACCAAGTCGAAAGCAGAAGGGACATTGCGCGCCAGCACCTCAAATGAGCCAACGTCGGTTTGATCTACGTGGAATGTCTCGATCCCAGGTTCTTGGAACAAGACCCTTTTGTCGACGTCTGCGCCATAAATCTTTGCGCCGGTGAACTCCTTGAAGGCTCGAAGCGAGGCGCCTGGTTTCCCTCTTGCGCCCATGTTAGAAACGACATCGGTGTTGTTCGTGCCCAGCCCTATTTCGAGGATCACCGAGACGTCGCGATTGATTAGTATTGGCCCGTACAAGTAGTGATAATCATGTGCCCCCTTGTCGCTGCCGTACTGGTCGAAACACTTCTTGAGAGTTTGGGCCGCAGTTTGCTTTTCCGTCGTATCCGCAAAAGCCGCAATTGGGCGCAATAACGTTTTTTTGTTGGGGCTTGTTGTCTTCGCGAGCCGCAGCAGATTGGGTACCGTTTGATTGATCGAGAGAATTGTAAGTGTTGCAAGCTCCTTGTACGTCCCTGCGCTATAGGGTTTGAACATTGGAAACGTATTGATAAGGTCCACACTCGTTTTTCCCCGCAGCGCCCCCTGGAACCGAATTCCCGAGAGCTTGCGTTTCGCGGCAACCAGAACAGGGTACTTCTTAAGGTGCTTTCTTAACGTCATGAAAAACTGAGCACGGTCAAAAGGCGAATTCAGCGACATCGAGTATTTTCCCTAAGTGGAGTGAGCCTGGGCAGAGGGCGTTCAGGTCTGGTTGAGAAAGGCAGATGATAAAGCGAATTGAGGGCGGCGCGCCAGTGTTCAAGTTCAGATGAAGCCCAATCGTATAAACTGGATTCCCAGCGCTTGCGTCATCCATTTCGCGACGAATCGGCTTGTCAGGCTGCCCAGGGATCAACAAGACGAGTCGGTGAGACATGAAGACTTCTATTGTCGGCGTGCGGTCGGCAACCCGCGATGACCCCGAGCAGCTAGTTGCCTGGGAGACGCCCAGGAGGCACATCAGGTGTGTGGAATAGCTGGAATCCAGCAGGTGCGAGTTGGCGGAGTCGATCTCCATTCCGCGGTAGGTGGCATGTGCGCGCGCATGCGGTCACGCGGTCCCGATGCCGAGAGCCTGGTCACTTTGGATCTTGGGCGCTTGGTTCTTGGTCATCGTCGGTTGTCTATCATCGATCTCGACCCGCGGTCCAACCAACCGATGGTTTCTGGAGATGGTCGCCATGCAATCGTCTTCAATGGCGAGATTTACAATTACAGAGAACTCCGTCGAGAACTCGAGTCGAAGGGGGAGAAGTTTCGAACGATGAGCGACACGGAGGTGCTGCTCGTTCTCTTCCGGCGCGAAGGTGCCTCGATGCTGCCGCGACTGCGTGGGATGTTCGCCTTAGCGATCTGGGACGAGCGTGAGCGTATTCTGTTCCTCGCGCGTGACCCATACGGGATCAAGCCCCTCTACTACGCCAAGGTTGCCGGCGGTTTTGCCTTCGCCTCCCAGGTCAAGGCGTTGCTCGTCTCGGGTCTGGTCTCCACCGCACGGGAGCCAGCAGGGTTGGCGGGGTTCTACCTGTGGGGTAGCGTACCGGAGCCTTGGACGCTGTATCGGGATATTCAGGCGCTGCCGGCGGGCCACTGGATGCGAGTTCGCGATGGCTCGCCGGACGCTGCCGTGTGCTGGTACGACATCCGGGAGCATTGGAGGGGCAACGCACGAATAGAATCACCCGATGCCCTGCAGGAACGGGTGCGCGCTGCGGTGACAGACTCCGTGCGCGCCCACCTGGTAGCGGATGTGCCGGTGAGCGTGTTCCTTTCTGGCGGCATTGATTCGAGTGTCATCGCGGGGTTGGCTGCGCAACTGGGTGCCCGCGTCGAGGGCGTGACAATCGGATTCAAGGAATTTGCGAACCGTAACGACGACGAAGTTCCTGTGGCGCGTGCCATTGCGGAGCATTACGGTCTGTCACACCATGTGCGCATGGTTTCGGAGGACGAGTTTACCGAAGATCTCCCGCGTATTCTCGATGCAATGGACCAGCCCTCCATCGATGGCGTAAACACCTGGTTTGCGAGCAAAGCCACGGCGGAGCGAGGCTATAAAGTGGTTCTCTCTGGAGTGGGCGGAGATGAGCTGTTTTGCGGCTATTCATTGTTCCGACAGATTCCGAGGATGGTGGCCTTCGGCAGAATACTGACTGCCATTCCGGGTGCGCGCGCGCGCCTACGCGAGCCCTTTGCCGCACTCGCCAAGCACCGTTCACAACCCAAGCTCGCCGGGATGCCGACGTTCATGAACTCGTTGGAGGGCGCGTACTTTCTGCGCCGCAGCCTATTCCTGCCCTCCGAATTGCCGGCATTGATGGGAGCGGACCTGGCCAGGGAGGGATTAAACAGGCTCGGCGGAAATCCGCCGGGGATGACCAGCACGGGAGCCCGGGACGCCGCCGCCGCCGTCGGCCTGCTGGAATCCACGCTGTATCTTCGGAACCAATTGGTGCGCGACAGTGACTGGGCTAGCATGGCGCACTCGGTAGAGCTGCGCACGCCGCTGGTGGACGCGCAACTGCTGGCATTGCTAGGGCCATATACCGCGGGGTTTAAGCGCGGGGCAGGCAAATCCATGTTGGCGCACGCGCCTGGAAAGCCGTTGCCCGCCACGATCGCAAGCCGGCCGAAGACTGGCTTCTCCCTGCCGATGGCTCGTTGGTTATTCTCCGTGACTGATCAGCGTTCACGGCAGGCCCCGGCTGCGCTCACTCCGGCGGCTACGCCTTGGGCGCGGCGATGGGGCAGGTTTGTTGTCGAGGGCGCGTTGGCATGCGGGTAATTCACGTTGTTCCCAGGATTACTGAAGAGGCGAGCGGGCCGTCCTATTCAGTACCGCGACTATGTAAGTCACTTATTGCAGCGGGGGTGGACGTCCAACTGGCCGTCTTGGGTCAGGCATCCGGACCGGACGCCCCACCCTATCTGAAGACATTTCCTTTCGGCTTCGGTCCGCGCTCGCTGGGCTTGTCGCCCTGTATGCGGCGCTGGCTCGACGGCGAGGCGGATTCTGGTCGCGTCCAGCTTATCCACAGCCATGGCCTTTGGATGATGCCCAACGTCTATCCTGCGTGGGCCTCCATCCGCGGGCGCTGTTGCCTTATGGTCTCCCCGCGCGGAACCCTCTCCGCCTGGGCGCTGGGCAGAAGCGTGCTGAAAAAGAAACTCTTCTGGCATTTCTTGCAGGCGCGGACGCTACACGCGGCGGGATGCTTCCACGCCACGGCGGAAAATGAGTTTGAGGACATTCGTCGGCACGGTTTCCGGCAGCCCGTTTGTATCATTCCAAACGGCATAGACGTGCCACCGCACGAACCGAAAGTGAAGCGCAGCCGGCGCAAGTTACTCTACTTGGGGCGCATACATCCCGTCAAGGGCGTTGATATCCTGTTGCGTGCATGGCAGCAGGTGGAACATCGATTCCCGGATTGGGACTTGCATGTCGCCGGCCCGGATAATGGAGGCCACCTGGCTGCAATGCAGGCTCTCGCGGCGCAAATGCGGCTCGAGCGTGTCGTCTTCCCGGGGCCCCTTTATGGAGAACAGAAACTGGGCGCCTATCGGACGGCCAGCATTTTCGTATTGCCCACCCATTCGGAAAATTTCGGCGTGACGGTCGCCGAAGCGCTTGCGACGGGAACACCCGCCATCGTAACCAGAGGAGCGCCGTGGAGCGGAATGGAAAGGCGGGGGGCGGGCTGGTGGATCGACATCGGCGTCGACCCGCTCGTCGCCTGTCTTGAACACGCCCTCGCAATTTCGGAAGCGCATCTTGCGGAAATGGGACTAATTGGTCGCGAATGGATGCTGCAGGATTATTCTTGGGGGCAAATCGGCGCGCAGTTTTCAGCGGTCTATCAATGGCTGCTCGAAGGCGGCGACACACCTCGTGGGGTTAGGCTTGAGTGAATTCGGTCATGCGGGCGATATTGCAAGTTACTTGATCGCATCCGGCGCAAACGAAGCGCCGAGTGATAACGACTGAGCTGCTGGCCGTTGTTGGTGACATCGCAGCATTAGTGTGGCATAGAATTATTAACGATTGGCTCTATATTGGTTCAACCGCCGAACGATCCGTTCAGACGGTTATGGAGCAATATCGATGCGAGTCGAGCTGCGTGTCGCCGGGGCGCAAGTCGGGTCATTATGGGAGCCGCGCCCAGATAACGAAATAGCGCGGATCGGTGGAGGATCTAAGCGCGATGGTCCAACCTGCAAACGCCTTTATTGCCAAGTGGCAGAAACTACCTTCCGGAATCCCATCGATTGGGCCTGCGCGGGTAGAGGCGAGCGGGTTCAAGCCTTATGATGAATTTCATCCTGTGGGGACTTGCAGTATGGGTCTTGAAGGTAGTTCGATCGTCGCAAGCGACCTCGGGGTGCACGGGTCGTCGAATCTGTTCGTTTTAAGCACTGCCGTCTTTCCGACGGCGGGCACGTTGAACCCCTCGTTCAGCATGCTATGCCTTGGGGGGGCGCTCGCGGAAAGTATAGCCGGCCAGTTACGTAGGGCTCGCACAACATGAATACCAATACCACTGCATCGCTAAGTCCGCACATGATCGCAGTCGTTGTTCTCACGTTCAACGAGGAAGCCAACCTCGAAGCGTGTCTGGATTCCGTAAAAGGATGGAGCGGAGAAGTGTTTGTTGTCGATTCCTTTAGCACGGACCGCACCGTGGACATTGCATTGGGCCGAGCCGGAGACGGTGTGCGTGTCGTTCAGCATACATTCGAGGATTATTCGAAGCAATGGAACTGGGCCCTTGGTGCACTGCCAATTGCCGCGCCGTGGACACTCAAACTGGATGCGGACGAGCGGGTCACGCCAGAGTTTAAAGTCGAAGTGGAAGCTCTCCTCAAAACAGCCCCGGCAGAGCTGGAAGGGATTTATTTTCGCCGGCGTTTTCATTTCATGGGACGTAAGCTCCACACGATCGGCGAGGTAGGATATGACCTCAGGTTGTGGCGTACGGGAAAGGCTGCGTTCGAAGACAGGTCAGTGAACGAGCATGCGTTGATAAGCGGAAAGGCGAGCTACCTGACGTCGTGCGTGGATCATTACGATTACAAGTCGACGACCGACTGGATCGACAAGCATAACCGCTATGCCTCGATGGAAGCACGTCACCTTATCGAGGGCAAGATACTGGGCGATGTACGCGCTCGCTTTACCGGTACGCCCGATGAACGTCGCATGTGGCTCCGTCTGCTCTACCGCAAGCTACCCGCAGGGCCGTTCGTCTATTTCCTCTACCTGTATTGCATCCGTTTGGGATTTCTGGATGGTTATGCCGGTCTACATTATTGCCTGCTCAGGGCCCAGTATTTCTTCTGGATTGAAATGAAGTACCTGGAGTACAAGGCCACGGGTATGCTCCCCGGTGTAGTCTGGCCCTCACGCGGCGCCCCACATCCGGCAGTAGCGGCGTCAGACTTGCAGCGGCAAGTGGACGGAGGTTAGTCAATGTGCGGCATAGCCGGTTTAGTTGGCGGGTTCGTGCCGGGGTTGGCAGCGCGGATGAACAGCTTGCAGAAACACCGCGGCCCGGATGGCGATGGAATATTCGAAGATTCTGACGCGGGAGTTGCACTCGGCCACGTTCGACTTTCGATTCTCGACCTTACGCCTGCCGCGGTTCAACCCATGCATACCGCTGAGGGCCGATTCGTTGTTGTGTTCAATGGGGAAATCTACAATTTCCGGGAACTGCGTGGCGAATTGGCGGCCAGGGGCTGCACATTCCAGTCGACGGGAGACACAGAGGTATTGCTGCAGGGTCTGGCGGAGCTCGGTCCGCATTTTCTGACGCGGTTGAACGGGATATTCGCATTTGCGCTGTGGGACAGGCGGGAACGCGAACTGCTCCTGGCACGGGATCAAATCGGTGTAAAGCCTTTGTATTATGCAGAACTGCCTGGTGGAAAGTTGATCTTCGCCAGCGAGTTCAAGGCGCTTTGCGCGCATCCGGAGTTGGTGCGTGAGCCAAATTTCCTCGCTCTGCAGCAGCATCTCGCGTACTGCTACGCATCGGGCAACCACACGGCGTTGAAAGGCGTAATGAGGGTACCGGCAGCGCACATGCTGCGGTGGCAAGCGAACGGCTCGCGCCTTTTGCTTGAGC
>JBAYJH010000221.1:0-8291 GCA_041665185.1 Sterolibacterium sp. | reverse complement strand
ATCTTGCGGAGTTCCTGGACGCCCTTCTCGTTGGCGGCGATCTGGGCGCGCAGGTCGGCGACATTCTGATCCGGGTTGCGTGCCGGGTACTTGGCGGCGGCCAGTAAGGCGCGAAACTCCGCTTCACGCATCACGCCGTCCTCGACCAGCTTGACGTTGTCGAGCAAGACACCTTCTTCGAACACGTCGCGCGAATTGGGCGGCATCGAGCCGGGCGTGAGCCCGCCAATATCCGCATGATGGCCGCGCGAGGCGACGAAGAACAGCAACTCGCCGCCCTCGCCGAACACCGGCGTCACCACCGTCACGTCGGGCAGGTGGGTGCCGCCGTTGTACGGATCGTTCAGAACAAAGGCGTCGCCGGGCCGCATGTTCCCGGAATTCTTGCCGATCACCGTCTTGATACTCTCGCCCATTGAGCCAAGATGCACCGGTATGTGCGGCGCGTTGGCGATCAGGTTGCCGGCGGCGTCGAACAGCGCGCAGGAAAAATCCAGGCGCTCCTTGATATTCACCGAATAGGCACAGTTGGCCAGCGTCGCGCCCATCTGCTCGGCGATGTTCATGAACAGGTTGTTGAAGATTTCCAGCAACACCGGATCGGCCTCGGTGCCGATGGCGACACGCTTTTCGCGGGGCTGGGCGCGGCTCAACAGGAGTTCCCCACCGGCGAGAACCGCGGCGCACCAGCCGGGTTCCACTACAGTGGTGGCATTGGCGTCGGAGACGATGCATGGGCCGGAAATCAGCATGCCCGGGAGCAACCCGTCGCGCAGGTAAACCGGTGCGGTGTGAGTCACACCGCCACTCGTCATGAGCACCTCGGCGGTCGGCGCGGGCCCCTCAGTGGTTGGCAGGCCGGGCGGCCGGGGCTGCGCGCCGACCTCGCCGACGCCGCTGGCACCGACCGCCTCGACCGATAAGGCCTCGACGATCAGCGCCCGGCCGGGCATGAGAAAACTGTAGCGCTGGCGATAGGCGGCTTCGAAGCGCGCCTGCATCTCGGGCAATGGACCGTAGTCGACCACCAGCGGCGAATCGGTGCCTTCGTAGCGCAGATGGGCGCGCGGCAGCAGGCGGATCTGTCCGATAGGGACACCCTGCGCCGCCACCTCGGCGCGTGTCTGCGCGCCCAGCGCGTCCAGGATAGCCGCGCAGCGCGGCAGTTCATCTTCGGCAAGGGGAACTTCGGCACTGCGCTCGCGCATCGCCGTGATATCGGCGAGCCCCATGCCGTATGCCGACAAGACGCCGGCCAGCGGATGGATCAAAGCCTGTGTCATGCCCAGTGCGTCGGCCACCAGGCAGGCATGTTGGCCCGCCGCGCCACCGAAACAACACAAGGTGTATTTGGTGACGTCGTAGCCGCGCTGCACCGAAATCTTCTTGATGGCATTGGCCATATTGGCCACGGCGATATCCAGAAAGCCTTCCGCCGCCTGTTGCGGCGCGAGCCGCGTGCTGGACGCAAGCTCCGCGAACTTGGCGCGCACCACCTCGGCATCGACCGGCTCGTCGCCGTTCGGACCGAACACTCGCGGAAAGAATTCCGGCTGGATCTTGCCCAGCAGCACGTTGCAGTCCGTCACCGTCAGCGGTCCGCCGTTGCGGTAACTGGCCGGTCCCGGCTTGGCGCCGGCCGAGTCGGGGCCGACGCGCATGCGCACCCCGTCGAAATGCAGGATGGAACCGCCGCCCGCAGCGACGGTGTGGATGCTCATCATCGGCGCGCGCATCCGCACGCCCGCCACCTGGGTCTCGAAAGCGCGTTCGAATTCCCCAGCGTAGTGCGAGACATCGGTCGAGGTGCCGCCCATGTCGAAGCCGATGATGCGCCCGAATCCCGCCGCCTCGGCGGTACGGGCCATGCCGACGATGCCGCCGGCCGGCCCGGACAGGATGCTGTCCTTGCCCTGGAAACGCTCGGCCGCCGTCAGGCCGCCGTTCGACTGCATGAACATCAGCCGCACGCCACGGGTTTCAGTGGCAACGCGGTCGACGTAGCGGCGCAGGATCGGCGACAGGTAGGCATCGACCACGGTGGTGTCGCCGCGCGAGACGAACTTCATCAACGGGCTGACGGCATGCGAGGCGGAGATCTGGCTGAAGCCGATCGCGCCCGCCAGTTCAATGATGCGCCGCTCATGCTGGGGATAGCGATAGCCGTGCATCAGAACAATGGCAATGGCACGAAAACCGGCGTCGTAGGCAGCCTGGAGTTTCGCGCGCGCATCGGTCTCGTCGAGCGGCAGCAGCACCTCGCCGTGGGCCCCGATGCGCTCGCTCAGTTCGTCGACCCGGGTGTACAGCAACTCCGGCAAGACGATATGGCGGTCGAAGAGGCGCGGGCGATTCTGGTAGCCGATGCGCAAGGCATCACCAAAGCCCTGCGTGACGAACAGCGCGGTCGGCTCGCCCTTGCGTTCCAGCAGAGCATTGGTGGCGACCGTGGTGCCCATCTTGATGGCCTCGACCTGCCCGACGGGAATGGTCGCATCCTGAGCCAGGCCGAGCAGCCGACGGATGCCGGCCAGCGCGGCGTCGGCGTACTGGGACGGATTCTCCGACAGCAGCTTGTGCGTCGTCAGGGTCCCGTCGGGACGGCGGGCCACGATATCGGTGAATGTGCCGCCGCGATCCACCCAGAACTGCCAGAACTGCGACATTCGGTTATCCTTCATTGTTCCAAACACCCAGTGGCCATTTTGCCATAGCCGAGCACTCAGGCACGACATGGAAAGAATCGACACCGCCGTGATCGGCGCCGGCGTCATCGGCCTCGCCGTCGCGCGCCAGTTGGCGCAAGCCGGGCGCGAGGTGGTGATCCTCGAAGCCGAAGCGGCATTCGGCACCGGCATCAGCGCCCGCAACAGCGAAGTCATCCACGCCGGCATCTACTATCCGGCCGGATCGCTTAAAGCCCGCCTCTGCGTCGCCGGCCGCAGCCAGCTCTATGCCTATTGCGCCGAACGCGGCATCGCCCACCGCCGCTGCGGCAAGCTGATCGTCGCCACCCAGAAAAGCCAGATCTCCCAGCTCGATACCATCGCCGCCCATGCCCTGGGCAATGGCGTGAGCGGCCTTCGGCCGCTGACGCGCGACGCGGCGCGGGAAATGGAGCCGGCCCTGGAATGCGTGGCCGCGCTGCACTCGCCGTCCACCGGCATCATCGACAGCCACGCCTTGATGCTGGCCTTGCTGGGCGATGCGGAAAACGCCGGCGCCGTGCTGGCCCTGAAGAGCCCCGTGCTCTCGGGCCAGGCAAGTACCGATGGGATCATCCTCGAAGTGGGCGGCAGCGAACCCATGCAGCTTCTCGCCAGGAGCGTGATCAATTGCGCCGGCCTCGGCGCCCAGGAATTCGCCGGCAAACTGCGCGGACTGCCGCCGGAAAGCGTGCCGCCCCTGTCTTACGCCAAGGGCAATTACTACGCCCTGGCCGGACGGGCGCCGTTTTCGCGCCTGGTGTATCCGCTGCCCGAAGCGGCCGGCCTGGGGGTGCACCTGACGCTGGATCTGGCCGGCCAGGCGCGTTTCGGCCCCGACGTGGAATGGGTGGACACCCTCGATTACAGCGTCGACCCACGCCGCGCCGAGGGTTTCTACGCCTCGATCCGCCGCTACTGGCCGGCCCTGCCCGACCACTCGCTGACGCCCGCCTACGCCGGCATCCGCCCCAAGCCGCATGCGCGTGGGGATGCGGCGCGCGACTTCATCATCCAGGGACCAAGTGAACATGGCGTACCGGGATTGGTCTGCCTATATGGCATCGAATCGCCGGGCCTGACCTCTTGCCTGGCCCTGGCGGAGCATGTGTTCAAGCGCGAAGACTTCCCCTGACCCGCCTCAGGGTTTGCCTTTCTGCACCGCGCCGACAAATGCGCCGCCTACCAGGTATTTTTTTGCCACGCCGCGCAGCTCGTCGAGGCCGATCCTGGCAGTCGTCGCCAGCAATCGGTCGGTAAAATCCAGTCCCAGTCCGAACATCGAATTGGTCGCCAGTTCACGGTTCAGCGCGGCATTGGTCTGGCGCGCGATGCGGGTCGAACCGGAGAAATAGGTCCTTGCCGTGCTGACGTCGGTTTCGCTGAACTCGTCGACGGGCAAGCGGCGAATCTCGTCGAGCAGCGCTTGTTTCGCGGTCTCTTCCTTGCTGGCATCGGTCGCCATATAGGCCAAAAACAAACCGTCGGCGGCACGCGAATTATCTTGGGCAAAGACGCTATAGGCCAGCGACTTCTTGCCGCGCAGTTCGGCAAAGAAGGTGCCGGCCAGACCCGAGGTCACGTTCCCCAGCAGGCGCAGCGCCGGCCAGTCGGCATGCGTGCGCACCACCGTCGGGAAGAGGAAGACCATGGCCGACTGTTTGCGGTCGCGATATTCGATCACGTCCTTGCGCACCGCCGGCGGCGTCGGACTCGCCAGGGTGATACGCGGTGCGGTGCGCTTCGGCAGCCAGCCGAAATTCGCCTCGGCGATCCGCCGCGCGGCATCCGCCGACACGTCGCCGACGATGACGATCAAGGCATCCTCCGCGTTGATGCGGGCGGCGTGCCAGGCGCGCAGTCTGGCCGCATCGAGTCTGGCCAGCGAGGAAGGGTAGCCGTTGGCCGGCAAGCCGTATGGGTGACCTTCGTACATGGCCTCGAAAGCCATCTGCAATGGCCGCGCCATCGACGAGTCGTAACTTCGCTTGATCAGGCCCAACTGCTGGAACCTCTCCTCCTCCACACCCTGTTCAGGGAATGCCGGATGGCGCAGCATGTCGGCCAGCAGGGCCAGGCCTTGCCGATAGTTGCGGTTCAGGATGTCGAATCCCAGCCCGAAATAATCCGCTTCGACCACCAGATTGAAATGCGAGCCCAAGTACTCGATCTGCTGGTCGAGCATTCCGCCGCTACGCAACCGCGTGCCTTTGCGCAGCGTCCGCGCCATCAACTGGGTGATACCGGCGTTGCGACTGTCTTCATCGCTGCGCCCGCCCTTGAAATAGACGCTGGTGGAAATCACCGGCGCACCCGGTCGTTCGCGCACCACCAGCCGCGCGCCGTTCGACAGGCGTAGTTCCCGCGCGGGCCGGTCGGCTGCGGCAGCCTGGATAACGGTGCCGGTCGCCGGCAGCGGCAACGCCGCGATGGCATCAGGCGTCTTTGCCGTTGCCGCCCGCACGCTCGCCAGTGCCTCTTCTCGGGTGATTTCCGGCGTACCCTTGGGAGCGTAATGGTAGAGCGTCAGATTGTCGATGCGCAGATAGCGCTGCGCAATTTCCCGAACCTGCTTGGGCGTCAGATCTTGCAGCGCGGCCAGCCGCAAGCCCATCTGCGCATAGCCGTAACGCGCCTCGAACTGCGCCAGGTGCCGAGCCTGCCCCAGCGCATCCTGAAGGCTCAGAACCAGTTCGCTTTCGAGACGATTCTTGGCCAATTGAAGCTCGAACTCGGTCGGCCCCCAGGCTTTCATGCGTTCGACTTCCGCCAGGGTGCGACGCTCGACCTCCGCCCGGCTCTTTTCATCGAAGGAGGTCTGGATCGAGAACACCCCGACGTCTCCGAAAGTATCGTGGCTGGCAGTGGCGGTGCTCGCCGCGCCGGGGCCGATGGTCTTTACGTACAATCGCGAGGACCGGCCATCGCCCAACAGCGCGGCCAGCACGTCGAGCGCCAGTTCATCGGCATCGCCGACCCCCGGCGTATGCCAGCCGAGCACCGAATACCCCTGCTTGATGTCCGCCGCGGACTGGCCGAAACGGAATGCGCTCTGTGCCGGCTCCTTCGGACCCAATTGCAGATCCAGCCGGCCCCTGGCCAGCGCGCCGAAAGTCTGCTGGACCACCGCCAGCGCCTCTTCATGGGTCACGTCGCCAGCTATCGACACCACCATGTTCTCGGGGCGATAGACGCTATCGAAAAAAGCCAGCAGGTTTTCCCTCTTGATGTTGCGCAGGACTTCGTTCGAACCGATGCGCCAGCGCTTCATCCGGTGCTGCGTGAAGGCGGTGGCGTACATGCGTTCCAGCGAGACGGCCGGCGCGTTGTCGTACTTGCGGTTGGATTCCTCGATCACCACCTCGGCTTCCTTGCGCAACTCTTCCGGGTCGAACAGCGGATTCATGATCGCATCCGCCTGGATCTCGGCGGCCCGGCGGAAACTTTCCTTCGGCACCACGAAATAATAGTTGGTCGAGTCGTAAATCGTGCCGGCATTGGTCTGCCCGCCGATCGCCGCCAATTCATGGGAGATCTGTTCGGCGCCGGGAAACGCCTTCGAGCCTTTGAAGAACATGTGCTCGAAGAGATGGGCCATGCCGGCGATCTCATCGGTTTCGTTGAAATAACCGGCCTTGACCCAGGTGTCGATCGCCACCACGCCGGTGCCCTGCTGCGGTTTGGTGATCAGGGTCAGGCCGTTCGGCAAGGTGGTCTTGCGCACTTCCCGCAGAAACGCCTCGAGCGCCGTGCCGCTGCCCGGCTTGGCGGCGGTGGCGGTGGCGACGGGAAACGTGGCGACGAAAAGCAGGCAAACCAGCGGAAAAATTCGACGCATGCGGAACTCCACGCAAAGGTGCAGCAACGGGAGCGAGAGATTCTCGCCAATTGAAATCAGGCGAGAGGCTACGGTAACTGATTCGATTGTGCAATACAGGATGTCCGCGGGGGCTTCGCCGATCTCGGTCTAGACCTGAAACCTGGACCGGTTTATGATCCGGCGCAGCAGGCTACTCACATCCCCAACCATGGAGACACACATGCACATCGTAAAGCACTTAGGCTTTCTGTTCGGCGCTGCCGCTCTGGCCACGGCAGTCCAGGCGCAAACCAAGTGGGACATGCCGACCGGCTACCCGGCCACCAACTTCCACACCGAGAACATTGCCCAGTTCGCCGCCGACATCGACAAGGCCACCGCCGGCAAGCTGAAGATCACCGTGCATGCCGGCGGCTCGCTGTTCAAGGCCAACGAGATCAAGCGCGCCGTACAGGGCGGACAGGCACAGATCGGCGAAGTGCTGATCTCGAATTTCTCCAACGAAGACCCGCTCTATGGCGTCGATACCATCCCCTTCCTCGCCACCAGCTATGCCGATGCAAAGAAACTGTGGACTGCGTCGAAAGCCGCCACCGAGGCACGCCTGGCCAAGCAGGGCATGAAGGTCCTGTACGGTGTCGCCTGGCCGCCCCAGGGCATATTCTCGGCCAAGCCGATCGCCAGCGCCGCCGACCTGAAAGGCGTCAAATGGCGCGCCTATAACCCCAACACCAGCCGCATCGCCGAACTGGTGGGCGCCCAGCCGGTGACCATCCAGGCCGCCGAACTGTCGCAGGCGCTGGCTACCGGCGCAGTCACGGCCTTCATGACCTCGGGCGCCACCGGCGTCGATAGCAAGGTATGGGAGCAGATCAAGTACTTCTACGACACCCAGGCCTGGCTGCCGAAGAACCTCGTCATCGTCAGCCAGAAGGCTTTCGATGCCCTCGACAAGCCGAGCCAGGAAGCCGTCGTGAAAGCCGCCGCCGCCGCCGAGGAACGCGGCTGGAAAACCAGCGAAGAGAAGACCAAGGGCTACCTGGAAACCCTCGTCAAGAACGGCATGAAAGTCGAGCCGCCTTCGGCCGCGCTCAAGGCTGACCTGAAGAAAGTCGGCGAGACCATGGTCGCCGACTGGGTCAAGACCGCGGGACCCGACGGCAAAGCCATCATCGACGCGCTGCACAAGTAATGCGCCGCTTGCTCGACAGGCTCTACAACGCCGCGGCTTATCTCGCGGCGTTTTTCATGATCGGCACGCTGGCGGCGATCCTGCTCAGCGTGTCCGGTCGCCTGCTCGATTTCCACGTGCGCGGTACCGACGCCTACGCCGGCTATTGCATGGCCGCCGCGGCCTTTCTGGCGCTGGCGCACACGCTGAAGCGCGGCGAACACATCCGCGTGACCCTGATCCTGGAACATGTCGGCGGCAAGGCGAAGCGCGCCCTGGAACTGTGGTGCCACGGCGCCGGCGTGCTGCTGACCGGCGCGCTGGCCTGGTTCAGCCTGCGCCTGGTGTGGCAGTCGTATACGTTCAACGACATCTCGCAGGGCAACGATGCCACGCCCCTGTGGATCCCGCAACTGGCGATGGCGCTGGGCACCGGCGTACTGCTGATTGCCATGCTCGACGACCTGGTGGCACTGCTGCGCGGCCGCTCGATCAAGGCCGTCGACGCAGGCAACGAACCGGCGCACGTCGAATAGAAACTACCCTTTGGTAATCCTCAGTCCGGCATCCACCAACAGCACTTCCCCGGTGGTCT
>JBAYJH010000220.1:0-8365 GCA_041665185.1 Sterolibacterium sp. | reverse complement strand
TCCGGAGAGGTGGCCGAGTGGTCGAAGGCGCGCCCCTGCTAAGGGCGTATATGCACAAAATGCGTATCGAGGGTTCGAATCCCTCCCTCTCCGCCAGTAACCGTAAATAGCTGTTTATAAATAGATTTCTGAAAATATCGCAAGCGAAGTGTCCCACTTTGGTGAACCACTTTCCACTAGGAAAGGGTCACCATGCGATTCGCAGCAAGGCTCAAGCGCTCACGCCACGGCCTGTTCTACTTTCGGCTCCTCATCCCCAAAGCACTGCGCCCGCTCTTTGGCGGTCGACGCGAGGTCGCGGCTTCCCTCGGTACGTCCGAGCGCCAAAGCGCCATCCTGGTGGCGCATACGCTCTCGGCGCAAGCACTTGTTACATTCGCTGCGTTAAAATCGGCCATGGCGAACGACTCAGACGACAATAAGAGCGGCAAGACAGCGCCCGAGTCGTTCAGCCTCATCCGCAAATGGGAGCTTGAAATCTCCCCGCAGAACGGTATCCGGATCAAGACCGACCCCAACAGCCCGCAAGATCATGCTCGGGCCATGGAGATGCTCAAGGAGCTCGGGAAGATCGGTCTTGTGAAGGCAATCCAGGGGCAGCCAGCGGCGCAGACGACGCACGACGCGTCCATGCCGCTCGAAGCGAGCATCAAGCGTTACATTGCGGCAAACCGCGCGCGCTGGAGCGCGAAGACGTTCTCCGAGTACGATTCCATCTTCACGCGCTTCAAGGCCTTCGTGGGCGGGCGCCACGTCCATCACGTCACAAGCAAGACCATCTCGGATTACCTTGCTTCCCTCGTCGAGGTGGGTATCGGCGCGCGCACGCGCGACAAGCACCTCATGGTATTGAAGCGATATTTCGACCATACGATCAGCACCGAAGAGTACCGCGGCAAGAATCCGACCACCGGGCAATCCGTCTTCAGCAGCACCGAGCGCAAGCGACTAAAGGGCTGGGAGCCCTTTGACGACAAGGATCTCGCTGCGATCTTCAATCCGGTGAACTACGCCAGTCTCGCGAAGCCCCACGAATTCTGGTTCCCGGTCCTCGGGCTCTTCACCGGAGCGCGCATTGCCGAAATTGCGCAACTCGGGCTCTCGGATGTTGGGGAGGAGGATGGCATCCCGTGCCTAAGCATCAACGACGAGGACGGTCGCAACGTCAAGACTGATGCCGCAATCCGCAGGATCCCCATTCACCCGGTGCTTCTGCAGATGGGATTCCTCGACTACGTCAATGATGTGCGCAAGATTCCTGGAGCACAGCGGGTGTTTCCGTATTTGCGACGCGATGCGTTCGGGAGCTACGCTGATGTGCCCGGAGAGGCCTTCCGGCGGTACCTCAATTCGCTCTCCGTATCGGAAAAACCGAATCGCGTTTTCCATTCATTCCGCAAGTCCGCAAACAACACACTCAAGCAAGGTGGTGTAAGCGAAGAGCATCGTTGCGCGATGATCGGGCACGCGCATGAAACAGTAAACTCGGCGACCTATGGACAGCCACTTGGCGTGGCGTTCCTGACAGAGCACGTTGTCCCCAAGCTCGTGTTCCCGGGGCTGGATTTTGCGGCCCTGCGCTATACGCCAGGGCAATTCGACACCGTCTTGAGGCGGGAGATGGAACGCCGCGATGGTTATGAGGCGAGGAAGGAGCGCCGGGCGAAGCTAGGTGCACGGCGTGGGGCTGGCAAGGCGTCAAGTACCGACGCGTGACGAACGGTGTGGTTCATCTGCGTTATTCAGCCTGGTTGACGCAAAGTGGTATCGTCGGTAGTCATTGTTGGCTCGAATCGAATCCAGAAGATATCATTGAGGCGGTACTGCCAATACTGCCGAAGCATTTCTAACGGCAGTATTGGCCGTGTTCGCCGGCGCCTATCGACGCCAGGGGTGCGACGCCATGATGGGGCGAGCTCGGCACAATGCTCGACACCGATCAAGCGCTCGCCGTCGACAATTTCGACCTCGCCTGGGAGCCGTGAACACGGAATCCAGCCGTCGCCTTCTTCTTCGCGTCGTCGGGGAACTGCACGTTGACTCTCGCATCTAGCATCCGGCATTGCGGGACACCACAATTGCCGGTCGCGGTGGCCTTCGACATCCCAGAAGGTGAGGTGACGATACATCACGGAAATTGCTGTGCGTTAAGTCCGCTCTAGGTAAGGCAGCGGTCGTTTGTGGAGGAACGCGGTATGGCAGGTGGTTGGCCATTGCCGCCATTGGCTCTGAGTGACACAGGCGGCCGGTGTCGATTCGTCACCGGCCATGGTTCTTCTGCTCTTTAATGTTGCGCATGCGGAGTGAAGTCCGCAGGCGCGAAGTCCCCTCGATGCGCGGGTTAGATTTTATGGGTTTCGTTCGTCTTCGTCCTTGAACCCCAGAGCCTTCTTAACTGCCTGTTTTCGTCGCCGTACACTAGTGCCCAAGAGATCCCACCGGCGCCGTTTCGACCCTAATTGGAATTAGCGCAGGTCAGAAACAGCGGAGGATAGCAGGCAATTCGCTTCATGCAATGTCCCCTGATGGTCGTAATACCAGAGACAAATCTTGACTGTGCCTACGATTACATGGATAAGTGGCTGACGCACCTGTCTGAACATGGCTTGCCACCCAAGCCGATCGACAAATGAAGGCGCTGGCGTACCTTCAGCGTGAGTGTGCCACTCACCAAGATATCCATGCCGTTGTCCGCTCTTTTTCCACTCACTCATAGCGAGCTGCCGATGGACGTTTCCTGTGCGAACAAATGAGAAACGAGTGCGCAAGTCAACTGCTTGAGGGACAGTGACCTCGACAATCTCAAAGTGAGGACCTCTACGCGTAGCCTCAGTCGCGTCTACTTTCCTCGCGCGAGCCTTAATGTAGGGAAATCCGGCGCTTTAGCCCCTGGAGTTCAGTCAGCTTCGCCGATACTCCGATTTCCGCGTTGCGGATGGCAAGACATGTGCGGATCTCAACCACGGTGTCGAGGAGCCTGCCGTAGAGCGCGAGTGCGGCCTCGGCATCGTTGGCAAGGCGCAGTCCCATATCGGCGACGCGTGCCTTGTTCCACGACGAAACCGCGGTACCGGTGTAGACCTGCTTTGCCTCGGCGGCTTTCTCGCTCGCAAGCGCCGAGAGCCGCTCGGCAACCTTGTGCCAGCGGGTGAGGGTGAGTTCAAACGATTTCGCATCCATTACATCTCCTTTCGTCTTGTTGCCTGCCATAAAATTCGAGCGACCCGGGTGCTCGTCATCCATCGGAGGGAGCGCCGATCACTGTCGGATTTGTATAATGTAGTTACCATTGCACCGGCAATTTGCATGCTATAGCCGTGGTTGCTCATCCTGGATGAAGATCACCACTACACCACCTGGAAATCACGCCAGTCGGTGGCAAATGCCTAGGAGCCGGCGCCCGGTACGACGGGGCGCGCAGAAACGGAGCGGCCCTAGTCGTTGATGAATGCCGAGCGTGCCGGCTCCGGGATATCGTCCAGGCGTACCAACGAACACTGATCGTCCTTGTAGACCGGATACTGAAGCAGTTCCGCGCGCGTCGGAAGCTCTACGTTTGCGGTGCGCGCTTTGGCGATCGCGCGCAGCACCAGGTCCCAGATCGGAGCGGACCAGCGCGGGTAGGCCGAGATCGCCGCAGTCCTAGCTCCTGCGAAACCGGCTTCGCGAACGCGCGCGCGGTAACCGGCGAGCGCCCCGCGCGACACGTTGTCGATTTTCGCGCGCGCGAGATCGCGCCGGCGGGATTCGTCACCGTTGCAAATCAATTCGACAATGATGTGCCCCGGTTGTTACAAACAAAAAGCCCAGCTTCGATACCGGGGGGGGGGGCCGGGTGATGTCGAATCTATATCGGTACGTCACGCCATCGAGTTGTCACGTCGCCATATTCCAGTCTGGAACCGCGACTGGAGGTGGCGTGGCAGGTGTCTGGACAGACTATGCCGACGCCGATGCCCGGCAAGGCTAGGTCAGCGGGAGATTGGACGAGCATGTTCCTTTTGCGGTTCTCATTAGCTAATGCGTATAACGGTTATAACTTATAATTGGAACGGTCCGAAACAATGCAGGGTGACCGGCGGCCCTCGCAAGCCAAAATACGACGTTGCCGCGGTGTGGAGGAAAATTCCGTGTTGAAGACTGAGGACGAGAAAATCGACATCGTTACGTTGAGGGCGCTTGTCGCCCTGCAGCCCAGGGGCAGGGCCGAACTCGCCCGGGCTGCTGGAATCAAGCTGCCGAATTTGTCCGCATTCCTACGCACTGGGCTTGAGTCTCTAGTATCGAAGCCATTGCGCGATCGGTTCTTGAAGGAAATCGGACTTACGGCCGGCGGCTGGCTCAGGGCCGGCTGCCACGTCTGGCGAACCGAGAATGTTGACGACGCCATCATGGCGCTTCAGTGGTTTGTGCCGAACACCGAGCACGTTTTGGTGCGCGAGCTTCGAAGCGAGGACGAATTGCTGGACGAGGGCGCGGCACTTGTGCACGTGTATCTACTCAAATGGATGTTCGATGAGCGACCGAGGCGGGTTCTCCTTCAACTACGGATTACCGAGCAAGCCGCCGTCGATGCAAGGCGGCGACTGATCCAATGCGGCGTCCTTGACGTCAAGGGTGGCAGCATCCGTGTCGTGCCCTTGGCGCCTCCCGACTACGAAACGTTGTCGGCCATCGGTGAAATCGGCAACAAGGCGTTCGACGACTTGTTTGACTGTGATGTCGAAACCACCTGGGACGCCGTGTTCAGGTTGCTGCCGGGACTATTCGGTTCGGCAGAGGTCGCGCTGGGGGTGCTCCAATCCCACGCCGCAGCAATTGCCGTGTCCAGCGCGATCAGGCGCGCGCGGGGTAGGAAAGGAGGATAGAGCGGTGCCGGGAGGGCGGGGGCGATGCTTCGTTTTCCTTCGGAAAACGCGTCAAGTGCGAATAAACGCGGATGCGATTCCTGGCTCGTAGAGTAATGTTGTCGGGCGCGTAGCAACGTCGATTAAGGTTTACTCCATCGAGGTTTGCTCCATCGATAACACGCACCGCCGCTCTGATTTAGTCGTTATCCCGAGCCGGCCTCTCGCAATCGTTCCCTTGCGGCCGTCACGCTTGCATCCTGTACAAGATTTCGGATTCGCCCGGAAGAATTCATTTCGAAAGCCGTCCAGGATAGCGAATGAGTTTCAATGATCTGTTGTTGGAATTGTGCCTCCGAGTAATGGTGATTCCACCTGGTCATTGCGGCCAGTATCAGCGCCCCTCGGCCACAACCTGGCGTTTCGCCCAGCCTTCACAAGACAAGAAATAGCGGTTGCTGGCGAGACTGCCACCCTGCGTGACCGCGGAAATGGTCGGTCAAACTGCCGCATTGGGCGAAAGGACTAGACCAAACGGATGGGTGGCGGTCATGGGCATTGCGTATTACCATGAACAATATAGGGGTATACGCTGATTTGCCAGGGCTGAAAAAACTGCTGCGGGCCCGATAGGGGCGTTGACAGCGCAAGCCACGTGACGAGGAGAGAGGGCAGGGTGCGCAGTGTTGGAACATGCCGGTTGCACCGCCTCCTGCAAATCATAGCGTGCCTGGGCCACCGGTTTGATGCCGCATTGGCAGCCAGATCTGCTCAGGCCGCGCGGCCCCGTCTGGAGATTTTGCAATCTCAACCGGGGCGCCCGATGGACCGTAGTAAATGGCCGTCCCCACGTCCAGATCGAATTGCCGTCTCCCCAACACCAATGCGAAAAGCGATTTCGCGATGGGCGCAGCCTGTCGGGTGGATAGCGGCTGCAGCGGCATCGTCGATCGCGCCATCGGCTTTCGCCGGTCAGTTCGACTGCCTTATCGAGCCGACGCAAACTGTCGAGGTAGCGAGCCCCGTCACCGGATTGCTGACTAGAATCAACGTCAAACGGGGTGACCGGGTTGCCAAAGGGCAGGTAGTGGCGTTGCTGGAGTCGCGTGCCGAGCAGGCGGCCGCTGAATTGGCACGGTTCAAGTCGGAACAGCTCGGGCCGACGCAAATGGCCCAGAGCAAGATTGAATTCTCCCAACGCAAGTTCAACCGCCGTCGCGAAATGACGGCCGACAGGCTGATGTCGCCGCAGGAACGCGATGACGCCGAAGCCGAGCTCAAGCAGGCGGAATCCGAACTGCAGGTCGCAAAGGAAAACCGCCAGATCGCGCGAATCGAGTTTCAGCAGCAAAGCAGCCTGCTTGAATTGCGCACGATCCGCAGTCCTCTCGACGGCGTTGTTGTCGACCAGATGGCGTACCCGGGCGAAATCGTGGAGCCCGGCGGAAACAAGAAGTCCATCCTGAAGCTAGCGCAACTCGATCCGTTGCGGGTCCACGTCATTTTGCCGAAAGGTGTTTTCGGCAAACCGTCCGTTGGCATGACTGTCGATGTGAGCCCTGAAGTTCACACCAAGAGCCGCTACGTCGCGAAGGTCAAGAGCATTGACCGGCTGATCGACGCGGCGAGCGGCACCTTCGTCGTTTATCTCGAATTGCCGAATTCGAGACTCGACATACCCGCAGGCGTGAAATGCAGAGCGACGTTTCCTGGTTTCTAGAGCGCGGCCGTGCCCAACGCACGGCGCAAGGGAAAGTTCTTCGCATTTCAGGGGTTTGAAGGATTCGAGCAGAGTTTCGTCGTGACCAGGATCTAGAAGAAAAATTGCTTCCCCGGCGGAATTCGTCGCCGGTTTTCGACTGAATAAAGGGAATTGCCATGCGCAAGTCGACCGTCAAGAACGACCGCCCCGATCGGAGCAAGAGCTTTGCCGTATCGCCCCTGGTGTCGGCACTGATGCGGGTGTTCAGGCCTGCCGGAAGGCGCAGCAACGCCCTGGTTCGAACAACGCCAGTGCCGGTGATGCCGCCTTCCCCGCCTCCGATTCGATTCGAGGCGATCGAGCCCCGGGTCCTTCTCTCCGGCGACGTCAATCCGGCACAGACGATCACGGGCTCGATCGACGTGCCGGGCGAGGTGGACCAATATGGTTTTACCCTCGCTCAGAACACGCGCATCGTCTTTGATTCCCTGACCAACAGCTCCAGTTTCAATTGGAGTCTCACGGGACCCAAAGGTGCCGAGGTCGCAAATCGAAACTTCTCCAGTTCGGATTCGATTGACGCTGTGGGCAGCCCGCTGCTCGATCTTGCAGCCGGCGACTACACCATCACAGTCGACGGCGTCACCGATACGACGGGAAGCTACAGCTTCCGCCTGATCGACGTGCAAAAGACCCAGGAGATAACGCCGGGCACGCAGGTCTCCGGCACGCTTGATCCCGCCAAGGAAACGGACGTCTATCGCTTTGGCGCGACGGCTGGAGATCGGTTCTACTTCGACAAACAAGCGCTCGCCGGGGGCGACGTCTACTGGCGCCTGTATGACCCCTACGGTAAATCCGTGTTCGGTCCCGTGTCGATGAACAGCGACATCGACGTGACCACGCTGGCCTTCGACGGCAGCTATACCCTGCTGGTAGAAGGCCGCACCAACACCAGCGGAACGGCGAGCTACAGCTTCAACGTGCAGAAGGTCACGGATGACGTCGCGCCAATGAACGTGGGCACCACGGTATCGGGTGCGATCGATCACGCTGGCCAGCGCGACTTCTACAATTTCAGCCTGACCGACGCGACGCAGGTCTATTTCGACGCGCTTACGAACAACGCCAATTTCAACTGGACGCTGACCGGTCCGCGCGGCACCGTTGTCAGCGGGCGGGCCCTGACCGCCGCGGATGCCGCGAACCTCTCCGGATCCCCGGCCATGAATCTCGCCGCGGGCGACTACACGCTGATCATCGACAGCAGTGCCGATATTGTGGGCAACTACAGTTTCCGCCTGCTCGATATCGCACAGGCGACGATGCTGACGCCCGGCACGCCGGTCGCCGGCCAGCTCAACCCGGCCAACGAAACCGACCTCTACAAATTCACCGCCAGCGCCGGCGATCAGTTCTACTTCGACTACCAGAGCGTCAGCAGCGGCAATGTCACCTGGCGCCTGCTCGATCCGTTCGGGGCCATCGTATTCGGCCCGAGCTCGATGGGCAACGGCGATGTGGGCTGGCTTACGCTCGGACTCGGCGGCACGTTCACGCTGTTGGTGGAAGGTGCCCTTCCCGCAGTCGGGTACACCGACTACAGCTTCAATGTGCAGAAGGTGAATGCCATCCCGGTCCCGCTGCCGCTGAACACGACGACCACCAGCAGCAGCGGCAATGCGGGCCAGCGCGATACGTACAGCTTCACCCTCACCGAGGCGAAGCAGGTCTATTTCGACGCGTTGACGAACAGCCCCAATGTTGCCTGGACGCTCACCGGTCCGCGCGGTACCGTCGTCACCAGCCGGGCGTT
>JBAYJH010000219.1:0-8369 GCA_041665185.1 Sterolibacterium sp. | reverse complement strand
CCTTCAAGTCGATCAACGGCACGCCCGCCAGCGTCGGCGGGCCGTCCGCCGGGCCGGTCAATTCCATATAGCCGGCCATGGCCTGGATCACCGGGTCGTAACCCGGCGCATCCGGGTACGCCGGCCCCATCGCCGAGATGCCGGCCCAGATCAGATCCGGCTTCACCGCCGACAGGCTCTCGTAGTCGATGCCAAGTTGCTTATAGCGCTTGGGTACGGTGTTGCAGCAGAACACGTCGACGTCGAGATCCTTAATCAGCCGCCGCAATATCTCCTGCCCTTGCGGCTCCTTGAGATTCAGTGCGATGGCTTCCTTGCCGACGTTGGGCGCGATGAAATAAGTGCGTCGGTCGTCATCTACCACCTTGCCGCCGATGTAGCGGTTTGGATCGCCGGGCAGCCCTTCGCCGCTCGGTGTCGATTCGATACGTATAACTCGCCAGCCCAACTGGGCAAAGCGCAACGTCGCATAGGGCAGCGATAGCGCCTGCTCCATCGACAGGATGGTGCGGCGCTTCACTCTTCCGCGCCTCTGGCGCGGTCCAACCTCCCCTCCCCCTTCACGGGGGAGGGGCCGGGCGTGGGGGCAATTCGGCGCCTCATAATGGCTTCCAGGATAATTTCTCCGCCTTCCCATGCAACGCCCGATACACCCGCTCCGGCGTAAACGGCAGGTCAAACATGCGCACCCCCGTAGCATTGTAGATGGCGTTGGCCGTCGCCGCCGCGATGCAGATGGCCGGTGCCTCGCCGACGCCCTTGGCGCCCTGCGGACCTTCGCCGTCCATGGACTCGATGAAGGAGATGTCCATCTCCGGTATCTCCGGCGCGGTCACCAGCTTGTAGTCGCGGAAATTGGGATTTTTCATGATGCCGTTTTCGATCATCAGGTTCTCGGTCAGCGCATAGCCCTGGCCCATCACCACGCCGCCTTCGATCTGGCCCTCGATGCCGAGACGATTGAGCACCCGCCCCACATCGTGCGCGCAGGTGACCTTGAGCATCCTGACGATGCCGGTTTCGGTATCCACCTCGACTTCCACCGCCTGGGTGGCCCAGGCATAGGCGGCCGAGACATCGCCCTTGTAGCCCTTGTCCTGATGCACGCTGGGCGGCTCGTAATAGAAGGTGGTCATCACCAGCTCGGCCTTGTCGGTGAAATGCAGGGAGCGCAGCAGCCGCGGCAGGTCGATCATGGCCTCCCCGGTGGCGGCCTTGATCACCCAGCCGCCGCGTAGATCCAGATCGGTCTCGGGGCATTCGAATTTCTTCGCCGCTGCGGCAAGGATCTTGACCTTGGCCTTCTTCGCCGCGCCGATGGCCGAGTTGCCGGCGATGAAGGTGGTGCGCGACGCATGCACGCCGACGTCCCAGGGGGTGATGGCGGTGTCGTTATTCACCACGGTCAGGGCCGACATGGGCAGTCCGAGTTCCTCGCAGACCAGTTGCGACAGCACGGTTTCCGACCCCTGGCCGATTTCCGAGGCGCCGGTAATCAGGGTGACGTTGGCGAAATCGTCGAGTTTGAGGATGGTGCCGCAACCGTCCGAAGGGTAGATCTTGGCGCCGCCACCCACGTGCAGCATCGAGGCCATGCCGATGCCGCGCTTGATCGCGCCTGGCGTATTCTGTTGCGCCTGATTGGCCTTGCGTTTCGCCTGATAGTCGCTGCGCGTCGCCACCGTGTTCAGGCAGTCCTTGAAGCCGCAACTCTTGAAGGACATGCCCTGCCCGGTGACTTCCCCCGCGTCCTGGGCGTTCTTCAGGCGGAAATCCAGCGGGTCCATGCCGATCGCCTCGGCCAGCATGTCCATGTGCTGCTCGATGGCGAAGGTCGCCTGGAGGTTACCGTAACCGCGGAAGGAGCCGGCATAGGGATTGTTGGTATAGACCGCGACGGTGTGGTAGTCGCAATGCGGCACGCGGTACAGCGAGGAGAAGGTCTGCATCATGACGAAAGGCGTGGTCGCGCCCCACGAGGTATACGCGCCGTTGTCGTGCAGGGTATGCACCTGGCGGAAAGTCAGGGTGCCGTCCTTCTTGCAGCCGGAACGCAGAGTCAGCAGCACCGGCTGGCGCGTCGGCGAGGCGAGGAACTCCTCCTCGCGGGTGAACAGCAGCTTGACCGGGCGCTTGGCGGCCCGGGCAAGAAACACGCAGATCACTTCGAAAGGATAGATGTCCAGCTTGGAGCCGAAGCCGCCGCCGATGGGCGGCTGGATGATGCGGATACGCGCCGGGTCCATGTTGAGGTAGTCGGCGAACTCGCGCTTGTGCAGGAAGGGCACCTGGGTGTTGGAGTACATCAACAGGTTCCCGGAGGCATCGAATTCGGCGATGATGCCCGAGACGCCCATGCAGCAGTGGGTCACGTAATGCAGCTTGAAGGTGTCTTCGATCACCACGTCCGATTCGACTTCGCCCTGCGCCACGTCGCCGTGGGCGTAATCGAAACGCATCGCCACGTTGTTCGGGTGCTTCTCATGCACCACCGGCGCACCCGCCTTCATCGCCTCCTCGGGATCCGCCAGCAGCGGCAAGTCCTCGTATTCGACCTTGATCAGCCTCAGTGCCTGCTCGGCGATCTCCTCGCTATCCGCCGCCACCGCCGCGATTTCGTCACGCTGGCTGCGCACCTTGTCGCTCTTGAGCGGCAAGTGGTCGCGGGCGACGCCGATCGGGCGCTGATCCGGAACATCGGCCGCAGTGATCACCGCATGCACGCCGGGCAAGGCCCGCGCCGCCGCAACGTCGATGGACTTGATGCGCGCATGCACCCGGGCCGAACGCAGGATCTTGCCGTACAACTGGCCCGGCAGGGAGATGTCGTGGATGTAGCGGGTCTTGCCCTCGATCTTCTCGGGCGCATCCATCTTGACGATGCGCTTGCCGATCAGGGAATCGCGTTCGATGAATCTCGTCTTCTCGGCGACAGCCATGTTCAGACTCCTTTTTCCTGATTGCCCACGGAGACGATCGCATCAACGATCTTCTTGTAGCCGGTACAGCGGCAGATGTTGCCTTCGATGCCGCGCTTGATGGCGGCCTCGTCGGCGTGCGGATGCTTGTCGAGCAGGTGACTGGCCTGCATCATCATGCCGGGGGTGCAGAAGCCGCACTGCACCGCGCCGTGTTCGACGAAAGCGTCGCGCAGCGCTGCGGCACGGGTGCTGCTGCGGTCCTCGGCAAGCCCCTCGATGGTCACCACTTCGCGGCCATGGCAATCCACCGCGAACAGCAGGCAGGAATTGACGGAAAGGCCATCCACCTGGATGGTGCAGGCGCCGCATTCGCCTTCGCCGCAGCCATATTTGGTGCCGGTCAGGCCGATCACGTCGCGCAGCATATCCAGCGCGCTCATGTCCGCGCGCACGGTGGCGCGGCGTTTGACGCCGTTCAAGGTGAAATCGATATCATGCATCAGCGACATGGTCGAGCATACTTTTGGTCATGTTGTGTATGAGTTCCTTGCGATACCAGGCGGTGGCGCGCACATCGTCGATCGGCTTGACCTCGTCGCGGGCGACCTGCGCCACCTGCGCGATGCCGGCGGCGTCCAGCCGTTGGCCTTCCAAGGCCCGCTCGGTCAGCGGCGCCCGCACCGGGGTCGGCGCCACCGCGCCGAAGGCCACCCGCACATTGGACAACGCCCCTTGCTTGAGCGTTCCGGCGATGCCGATGGATATCGTCGAAATGTCGAGCGCCGGTCGGGTGCCGAATTTGTGGAAGTAAGCGACGCGTCCCGGTTGCGGCAGCGGAATGCGCACCCCGACCAGCAATTCATTCGGCGCGCGCCGGGTCTTGCCCGGGCCGGTGAAGAACTCCGCCAGCGGCAACCTGCGCCAGCTCAGCTTGCCCCTGGCCTTGGACGCCAGTTCGACCTGGGCATCGAGGACCAGCAACGGAATCAGGGTATCTCCCGCCGGCGAGGCGTTGCAGATATTGCCGCCGAGCGTAGCGGCGTTGCGAATCTGGTCGCTGGCGAAATGATTGCAGGCATCCACCAGCACCGGCAGATGCCGCTGCACCAGGGCGCTATCCATCAACTCGGTGATGGTGGTCAGCGCGCCGATGCAGACATCGCCGCCCTGCACCGCGACGCCGATCAACTCGGGGACGTGACGGATGTTCATCAAGGTACGCTTGAACTTGAGCTTGCCGGCCTGGCTTTGCGGCATCAGGTCGGTGCCGCCGGCCAGGATGGTGGCCTCGCCGTCCTTGAGGCACTCGACCGCCTGACCCAGGCTGGTGGGGGCGAAGTATTGTTGGATTTCATTCATGCTGGATTCCTCAAAAACGTATCGGTTCCCGGTAACGCCCGTAGGCCTTTACCAACTGCCGGGTGATCTCGCCGACGCTGGCATAGGCCTTCACGGCGGCGACGATGGCCGGCATGACATTGACGCCCGCCTGCGCGTCGGCCAGTACCTGGGCCAGGCATTGCGTCACGGCATCGCCGTCGCGCTCCGCCCGCACCTTGTTGAGATTGTCGATCTGGCGCCGCGCGTCATCCTCGTTGTAGGGATGGTACTCGACCGGATGCTCCTCGTCCTGCTCGTTGCGGTAGCGATTCACCCCGACCTTGGGAAATGCGCCGGACTCGATGTCACGCTGCATCTTGTAGGCCTGGGCGGAAACCTTGGCCTGGACGATGCCTTCCGAGACCAGCTTGACGATGCCGCCCTGGGCGTCGGTTTCTGCCATGATCTCGACCATTTTGTCGCGCATCTGGTTGGTCATGGTCTCGACATAGAAGGAACCGGCCAGTGGGTCTACGGTCTCGGCCAAGCCCATTTCATCGGCGAGGATCTGCATGGTGCGCAGTGAAATCCGCGCCGAGTATTCTGTGGGGATGGTGTAGGCCTCGTCGTAGGAACACAGCGCCATGGTCTGGGCGCCGGAGAGCGCGCTGATCAGCGCATAGTAGGCGCCGCGCACGATATTCATCTCGGGCTGCTCGAAGGTCAGGCCACCGCCGCCGCCGCCGGCGATCATGCGCAGCCACATCGAGCCGGGCTTCTCCGCGTTATATTCCTCCTTCATGATCTTGGCCCACAGCCCGCGACCGGCGCGGAACTTGCACACCTGCTCGAAGATATTGCCGAAGATGTTGAAGTTGTAGGACAGCCGCCCGGCGAACTCGTCGACGTGCAGGCCGCGCTTGATCACCTCGTCGGCATAAGCCTTTGCAATGCTGAATGCATAGGCCATCTCCTGCGCCGGCGTCGCGCCGGATTCGCGGATGTGGTAACCGCACACCGACACCGGGCTGTACTTTGGCGCGTGCTCGGCGCAGTATTCGATGGTGTCGCCGACCAGCCGCACCGAGGGCTCGACCGGGAAGATCCAGGTGCCGCGGCCGATGAATTCCTTGAGGATGTCGTTCTGCGCCGTGCCGCGCAACTGCTTGACGTCGTAGCCGCGCTTCTCGGCCATCGCCAGATACATGGCGATGAGGATCGCCGCCGCGCCGTTGATGGTCAGCGACACGGTGATCTTGTTGAGGTCGATGCCGTCGAAGGCAACTTCGAAATCGCGCAGCGTATCGATGGACATGCCGACCCGGCCGATCTCGCCTTCCGCCAGCGGGTCGTCGGAATCCAGGCCGATCTGCGTCGGCAGGTCGAAGGCGACGTTGAGTCCGGTCTGTCCGTTGGCGATCAGGTATTTGAAACGCTGGTTGGTCTCCTGCGGATTGCCGAAGCCGGCGTACTGACGCATGGTCCATGGCTGCTTGCGGTACATCAGGCGGTGGATGCCGCGGGTAAACGGATACTCGCCAGGCAGGCCGACCAGCTTGTAGCCACCGCTCTTCTCGACATCGTCGGCCGTATATAGCGGCTTGACCTCCAGGCCCGACTCGTTGACGACGGTCCTGATTTCCGGTTTGACAGGGGCGTTCATCTCAGGCGCTCCTCACATTGGTTCGGATGTAATCCGTGATGGCATCCAGTTTGGAACCGGTGGGGAATATTCCCTTGAAGCCGAGATCGCGCAGGGCCTGATGATCCTGTGCCGGCAGGTTGCCGCCGATCAGCCAGAGCTTGTCGGTCAGTCCGTCGGCGTCCAGCAGGGGCTTCAACTTGCGGCAGAAAGGCAGATGCGACCCCGCCATGCTGGACAGGGCGATCACGTCCACGTCTTCCTCCAGCGACATGCGCGCCACTGCCTCCGGCGTCTGACGCAGTCCCGTGTAGATGACCTCGAAACCGGCGTCCATCATGGCGCGGGCGACGATCTTGGCGCCCTGGTCGTGGCCGTCGAGGCCGGGTTTGGCGAGCAGGACCTTGATACGATGTGTGTTTATGCCCTTGAGGGTATTCACGCCGAAACTTCCTTCGCAATGATCAATTTCAAAATTTCGCTGGTGCCGCCGCCGATCAGGGTGAAGCGCACGTCGCGCAGATAGCGCTGCACCGGGTATTCCATGGCATAGCCGTAGGAAGCAAGCACCCGGGCAGCCTTGTCGCAGATGGTGGCAGCGGTCTCGGTGGCGAACAGCTTGGCCATCGCCGCCTCCTGGTGATGCGGCCGGTTGGCGTCGCGCAGCCAGGCCGCGTAGTAGACCAGGTGGGTGGCGGCTTCGAGCTCGGTGGCCATTTCGGCCAGCTTCAACTGAATCGCCTGGTAGCGGTTGATCGGTTTGCCGAACTGCTGGCGCTCCGAGGCATAACGCACCGCCTCGGCGAGCGCCGCCCGCGCCACGCCGAGCCCCATGGCGCCGGTAATGATGCGGATCTCGGCCAGGGTCTTCTTCAGATGGCCCTCGCCGTCGCCTTCCTCCTTCGACAGCCGGTGACTGTCCGGCACGAAACATTCGTCGATGGTCACCTCGGATGTCGGCAGCGCCCACACGCCCATCTTGTGGATCTCGCGGCCGACCGTCAGGCCCTTGAAACTCTTCTCGACCAGGAAGATGGTGAGCTTCTTCTCCGCGCCGGCCTTGGCGAAGACGGTGAAGAAATCGGCCACCGGCGCCGAGGTGATCCAGGTCTTCTGGCCGTTGATGACATAACCGCCGTCCACCTTCTTCGCCGTGGTGGCAATGGAATTCAGGTCGGAGCCGGCGTTCGGCTCGGTCATGCAGATGGCCGCAATCTTCTCGCCGCGCAACGCCGGCTTGAACAGCCGCTCGAGGATGTCGGCATTGCCGAGCATGTGCAGAAACTTGGTGCCCATCAGCGACTGCATCGCCACCGCCCCAGCCAGCGACATCGAGCCGCGAGCGACCTCCTGTAGGGCAAGGCAGAACTCGGTCAGTGCCATGCCGCTGCCGCCGACGTCCTCAGGGTAGCGCATGCCGAAGAAACCCAGGTCGGCCAGTTCCTTGAAGAGCGCCCGCGGGAACACCTTCGCCTCGTCCAAGGCCGCGGCCTGCGGCGCAATCCGCTCGTCGCAGAAGCGCGCGAAAGTGTCACGGATCTGTTTCTGCTCGTCGCTCAGCTCGAAATTCATGCCGGATGCTCCAACGTGCCTCGCGTCGTCAGCGATGTGGAAAAGCGCTTTCCTTGGCTTGGGTGCGAGCCCGGGGCGACGGGTGGCCGCCGCTGCTCATGTCCCCCGGGCCGGGCGCTGCCCGGCCCTCCTCCTCTACTTCGCCGCGTCGGCCACCCGCCACCCCGGGCATGATGGGCGGACGAGTTGAAACCGGAAAATCGCGCGAGCGGGTCCAGATCGGGACGCTGGGGTGTTCTGCGGAGCGAAGTAAAGGAGGAGAGGGCGGCCGCAGGCTGCCCTCGGGGGACATGAGCGGAGCAGAACACCCCGGCGCCCCGATCACGCACCCGACTCAAAGTCAGCGAAAACTTCATTTCAGATCCTGCTCGCTCATCCCGTAGTCGCGCATCGCCGCCTCTTTCGAGGTGACGCCGTTGCGGATCTCCTCGGCCAGCAGCTTGCGGTCGCGCTTCTTCGGGTCGCCGTAGCCGCCGCCGCCGCTGGCTACCTGGTGATAGACCGTGCCTTTGGGCACGCCGGTAATCAGGTCCTTGTTCTTCGGCACCACTGTCCGGCCGTCGGGGTAACGCAGGCGGATGAAATTGAGTCCGGCGTTGCCGCCGCCGAACAGGCCGAAGGCCGGTTCGAAGTCGCCGTCGCCGAAGGTCACCAGTTGGGTGTCGTCGGAACCGATCTCAAAGATCGTCTCGACACCCAGGCCGCCGCGCCATTCACCGGCACCGGCGGAATCGGTGAGCAACTCGTGCTTGATCAGGGTGTGCGGCGTCTGCTGCTCGAACATCTCGTAGTCCTGGTCGAGCACGCCGCCCGACGCGTCGATCATGCCGATGTGGTCGTAGCCGTCGGTACCGAGCATGGCGCCGGAGCCGCCCTTCAAGCCCATGAAGCCGATGTCGACGTACTTCTCGTTG
>JBAYJH010000218.1:0-8462 GCA_041665185.1 Sterolibacterium sp. | reverse complement strand
GCCGCCCAGGGTGTTAAAGGCATTGTCTTCCTCACCCGGCAATTCCTCGTCGATTTCCAGCACGGACTTTAGACGTTCGATCGCTACGCTACCGTCGATCAACCATGAGCCGTCAGCGCGCACCACAACATCCTGTTCTTCTGGTATGTCGGAGGAAGGCAACTCCCCGACTATTGAGGTCAATACATCGGTCAGAGTGACCAGGCCCTGCAACTCGCCATACTCGTCGACTATCAACGCGCACTGCTGGCGGGCCTTGCGGAAATTTTCCAGCAAGCGTGTGGTGGTTACTCCTTCCGGAACGTATAGCGGTGGGCGCAAGGACTGCTCGACTGCAATGGCGTTGCCTGCCAGTGCGTCCTTAAGCAGATCAGCGGTACGCAAGATTCCCACGATATGGTCCAGCCCGTCACGGCAAACAACCGCGCGAGTGAATGGACACTCGGCAATGCGGTTGCGAATCTCCGCCTCCGGTTCGTCCAGGTCGAGCACGTAGATATCGTTCCTGTGCGTCATGATCGCGCCGATGCGTTGCTCGTCGAGGCGCAACACATTGGAGACAATGGCCTGCTCGCTCTCATGGAACACGCCTGCTTCGGCACCCTGTTCCATCAGGACCTTGATCTCTTCGTTGGTAACCGGTGGCTCTTCCCGATGAACCGCACCCAGCATCCGAAGCAGAAAACCGGACGACGCCGAAAGCAACCAAACCAATGGCAGAGCTATTCGCGCCAGCATGTTCATGGGGGGAGCAATCAAGGAGGCGATTTTCTCCGGTGCCAATAGCCCCAGTTGCTTTGGAACCAACTCGCCGATCACGACGGAAAAGTAGGTCAGTGCGACGACAACCACGGTCAACGAGATACCTCTGGCGTAAGATTCGATCAGCCCAAGACTTGCAAGCCAGCCAGACAACGGATCGGCCAATGCAGTCTCTCCGATAGCTCCGCTAAGGATTCCTACGGTCGTAATGCCGACCTGGATTGTGGAGAGGAAGGTCGTTGGGTTGTTGCTGAGTGCCAGGGCTGATTGTGCTCCGGGACTTTCGTCATCGGCTAGTTTTTGCAGGCGGGATTTTCGGGAGGAAACGACGGCGATTTCCGACATCGCCAAAACACCATTTAGAATAATCAGAAACAGCAGCAGTCCTATGTCCATCAAGAAAGCCGTCCTCGTCCATATTCTGACGCACGGCCCAGGATCCAATCAAGGGACAAATATAGCATTTTGACTCACGGGCCTGCCAAGCTCTGGAATTGGCAGGCTTTGCCGTGATTTCGTTACAGCAACACCCGCTCGATGCCGCCATTATTGGCTATTGCCACGAAGTCCTTCATCCAGTCCGGTCCGAGAATCGCCTTGGCCATTTCCACCACAATGTAGTCTGCCGTGGTGCCGCTGTCGTCGTCGTAGCGCGCCAGTCCTTGCAAGCAGGATGGGCAGCTGGTAAGGATCTTCACCGGGCCGTTGAAGCCGTCGGCGCGCGCCTTCCCGGCACCGCGCTGCATCTCTTCCTGTTTGCGGAAACGCAACTGGGTCGAGATGTCGGGCCGCGTCACCGCCAGGGTGCCGGACTCGCCGCAGCAGCGGTCGTTGAGTTCCACCGCCGATCCCATCAGCGCATTCGCCACCTTGATGCCCTGGTAGGTCTTCATCGGCGTGTGGCAGGGCTCGTGGTACATGTAGCGCGTTCCTGTCACGCCCTCCAGCTTGACGCCCTTTTCCAGAAGATATTCATGGATGTCGAGCAGGCGACAGCCGGGAAAGATCTTGTCGAACTGGTATTTCAGCAACTGGTCCATGCAGGTGCCGCAGGAGACGATCACCGTCTTGATGTCGAGATAGTTGAGGGTGTTGGCGACTCGGTGGAACAGCACGCGGTTGTCGGTGGTGATCTGGCTGCCGGTGGCGTCGTCGCCGCTGGCGCTCTGTGGGTAGCCGCAGCACAGATAGCCGGGCGGCAGCACCGTCTGGGCGCCGACGTGGTAGAGCAGCGCCTGGGTGGCCAGGCCGACTTGCGAGAACAACCGTTCCGAACCGCAGCCGGGAAAGTAGAAGACGGCGTCACCGGCGTAATCTTCCTCGCCGACCTTGCGCGCATCGCGGATCACCGGCACCACCTTGTCGTCCTCGATGTCCAGCAGGGCGCGCGCCGTGCGGCTGGGCAAGCCGCCGGGCATCGGCTTGGTGAGGAAGTGGATCACCTGCGCCTTGAGCGGCGGCCGGCCGAGCGTGGCCGGCGGGTGGCGCACCAGTTCGCGGGTCAGGCCCAGCGCCTTGGCGGCGCGATGGGCTAGGCGCTGCGCGGCATAACCGACGCGGATCATGCCGGCGCGAATGAGCTTGATCGTCGCCGGGTCGGTGGCGTTGAGGAAGGCCATGGCCGCGGCGGTGCCGGGATTGAATTTCTTCTTGCCCTGCACCCGCAGGAAGTTGCGCATGGCGATAGAGACATCGCCGAAGTCGATGTCCACCGGGCAGGGGTTGGCGCACTTGTGGCACACCGTACAGTGGTCGGCGACATCGGAAAACTCGTCGAAGTGTTGCAGCGACACGCCGCGCCGGGTCTGCTCTTCGTAGAGGAAAGCCTCGATCAACAGCGAGGTGGCGAGGATCTTGTTGCGCGGGCTGTAGAGCAGGTTGGCGCGCGGCACGTGGGTCGAGCACACCGGCTTGCACTTGCCGCAGCGCAGGCAGTCCTTGACCGAGGCGGAGATGCCGCCGATAGCCGACTGCTCCATGATCAGCGACTCGGTGCCGAGCAGGCTGAACGACGGCGTGTAGGCGTTGGCGAGATCGCCGCCATGCATCAGCTTGCCCTTGTTGAAGCGGCCTTCCGGATCGATGCGCTGCTTGTACTCGCGGAAAGGGCGGATCTGTTCCGCGTCGAGATATTCGAGCTTGGTGATGCCGATGCCGTGTTCGCCCGAGATCACCCCGCCCAGGCCGCGCGCCAGCGCCATGATGCGGGTCACGGTGCGGTAGGCCGTCTGTAGCATGGCGTAATGATCGGAATTGACCGGGATATTGGTATGCACATTGCCGTCGCCGGCGTGCATGTGCAGGGCCACGAAGACCCGCCCGCGCAGGATTTCCCGGTGGATCGCCTCGATCTTCGCCAGCACCGGGCGGAAGGCGTTGCCGTCGAAGATGGTCTCCAGCAGCGGCTTCAACTCGCGCTTCCAGGATACCCGCAGCGAGTAATCCTGTAGGCGCTGGAACACCGTGGGCGCCGTAGCAACGACGACGGGCACCGGGTGCCAACGTCGGGGCAGCGGCGTTGGCGGCGGTCGCGGATGCCAGCGGCTTATGGGTGGCGGGGGCGGCCACGGCGCATCCAGGCTGTCGAGCAGCAATTTCCAGAGATCCCTCGTTTCGCGCACGGCCTCCAGCGCCTGGGCGCGCCGGTCGCCGATGATTTCCTGCTTGGCCAGCGAGGCGTCTTCCAGGTGCAGCGGCCAGTCATTCACCGGGCTGTCGAGGAACTCGGCCAGCGCGTTGCACAACTCGATCTTGTTGGCGATGGACAGTTCGATGTTGATGCGCTCGATGCCGTCGCAATAATCGCCCATGCGCGGCAAGGGAATGACCACGTCCTCATTGACCTTGAAGGCGTTGGTGTGGCGCGAGATGGCCGCGGTGCGGGCGCGGTCGAGCCAGAACTTCTTGCGCGCCTCGTTTGATACGGCGATGAAACCCTCGCCGGAACGCAGGTTGGCGATGCGCACCACTTCCGAAGCGGCACGCATTACCGCACTCTCGTCGTTGCCGACAATGTCGCCGATCAGCACCATTTTCGGCCGGCCCCTGCTTCCTTTTGCCTTGGTGGCATAGCCGACGGCGCGCACATAGCGCTCGTCGAGATGTTCCAGCCCCGCCAGCAGCACGCCGCTGCGCGCGCCCACGCCGCCGGGTTTGAAGTAATCGGTGATCTCGACGATGCTCGGTACCGCCTCGCGCACCTGGCCGAAAAATTCCAGGCAGACGGTGCGCACCACCGGCGGCATCTTGTGCAGAAGCCACACTGCCGAGGTGATGATGCCGTCGCAGCCCTCCTTCTGTATGCCGGGCAGGCCGGAGAGGAACTTGTCGGTGACGTCCTTGCCCAGACCGGCCTTGCGGAAAGTCTTGCCCGGAATCGACAGGAATTCCTCGCCCAGTTGACGGCCGGCATCGTCGGTGCGCTTGAGGCGGAAGGTGGCGGTTTCCTGGTCGTGGATCTTGCCCAGGTTGTGGCCGATGCGCTCGACTTCCAGCCAGTTGCCGTCGGGCATCACCATCTTCCACGAAGCCAGGTTGTCTAGCGCCGTGCCCCACAGCACCGCCTTCTTGCCGCCGGCGTTCATGGCGATGTTGCCGCCGATGCAGGAGGCGTCGGCCGAGGTCGGATCGCAGGCGAACACCAGCCCGGCATTCTCCGCAGCTTCCATCGCCCGCCGCGTCACCACGCCGGCGCCGGTGCGGATCGTCGCATAGGGTTGGGCGACGCCGGGCAGGGTGGTCTGCGCCACCTCGCCGAGGTCGATCAGTTTCTCGGTGTTGATCACCACCGAATCCGCCGTCAGCGGCACCGCGCCGCCGGTATAGCCGGTGCCGCCGCCGCGCGGAATGATGGTCAGTCCCAACTCGATGCAGCCCCGCACCAGCGGACCCATTTCCGCTTCGCTGTCCGGGTAGAGCACCACCAGCGGATATTCGACCCGCCAGTCGGTGGCATCGGTGACGTGGGAGACCCGGCTCAAACCGTCGAAAGCGATGTTGTCGCGGCGCGTGTGTTTCGCCAGCACCTGCAACACCCGGCGGCGCCTGGCGGCGATGTCGCTGAAGCGGCGCTCGAAGGCGTCGATCGCCAGGCGGGTCCGACTGATGAGCTGTTCCACCAGCGGATTGCCCTGGCGGCGCTTCTCGATCTCGTGCAGGCGGTGGCGCAGCGCCTCGACCAGCGCCTCGCGCCGCGCCGGATTGGCCAGCAAATCGTCTTCCAGGTAGGGATTGCGCTGCACCACCCAGATGTCGCCGAGCACTTCGTAGAGCATCCGCGCCGAGCGCCCGGTGACGCGCTCGCCGCGCAATTCGTCGAGCACCTGCCAGGCCTCGGTGCCGAGCAGGCGGATGACGATCTCGCGGTCCGAGAACGAGGTGTAGTTGTAGGGGATTTCGCGCAGGCGGGCGGGCATGGGGAATAGGGGAAGGAAAGTATTTAGCGTTTGAACGGGTTGATCAATTTGACGCCGGTGGGCTCGAAGTGGCTGGTATTCCGGGTTGCCACGGTAAGGCCATGGGCGAGGGCGGTGGCGGCAATCAACAGATCGGCGCCATCGTGTCCGAGTTGCGCGGACAGTCGCCCCCAGCGTAGCGCTATGCCCGGCGTGATCGGCAGGAGTCGGTCGGCGTAAAGGCGCGTCAGGCTTTCCAGCCAGGCCGTCAGCTCATCGGCGAAATCGGGCTCCGCCTTGCGTTGCTTTTCGATCCCGCGCTCGATCTCGCCCAGCGTGACGACGCTCAGGAACAGTTGATCGTCCTGCTGCCTGGACAACCAGCGAAGAACCCCGGCATCGGGCGTGCGCTTCCTGATCTCCGAGATGACCACGGTATCGAGCAGAAACATCAGAATTCGACTTCGCGCAATTTGACTTCTTCGTGTTTGCCTGCCAGTGCGGCGCCCTTCGGAATGGCGAGCAGGTGGGCAATGAAACCGGGCGCGCCGGAGCGGGCACTGTCGCGCAAGGCGCGATAACTCGCCTCGGACAGCACCACGACCGCATCCCGTCCGCGCCGCGTGACGTGCTGCGGTTCGCCATGCAAGGCGGCCTCGACGACCTGGCTGAATTGGGCTTTGGCGTCCTGTAATCGCCACTGCGCATTGTCTTTGTGCATGGCAGAAATATTCCTGTAGGGTTGAAACTGGTCAGATTATCTAGTCTGTTGATGCCAAGGTCAAGCCTGCCAACTCCTTTTCCCGCGCAAGGGCATCATGCAAAGCTGATAATATCGCCCAAGTGAATCCACCCAGCATAGACCCCATCGCCGCCTTCATCGCCCGCTGGCAACACGCCGACGGTTCCGAACTCGCCAATGCGCAGACCTTTGTGCGCGAGCTGTGCGAGCTGCTGGGCGTGCCGGTGCCCGACCCGGCGCGGGCCGATACCGCCGACAACGCCTATGTCTTCGAGCGCCGCATCGTGTTTCGTCACGGCGATGGCGGAACTTCGGAAGGCCGCATCGACTGCTACCGGCGCGGCGCCTTCGTGCTGGAGGCGAAGAAGCTCAGGAGCGGCGGCGCGCGCAGCTTCGACGACGCCCTGATGCGCGCCCGCGCCCAGGCCGAGGGCTATGCCCGCGCCTTGCCCGCCGACGAGGGCCGGCCGCCTTTCCTGGTGGTCGTCGATGTCGGCAACGTCATCGAGCTGTATGCCGAATTCTCGCGCAGCGGCGCCACCTACACGCCCTACCCCGATCCGCGCAGCCACCGCATTCTTCTTGCCGACCTGACCCGCGAGGAGATCCGCGCACGCCTGCGCCAACTCTGGCTGGAGCCGCTGGCGCTCGACCCGGCGCGTAAGACCGCCCGCGTCACCCGAGAGATTGCCGCCCACCTGGCCGAGGTGGCGCGCTCGCTGGAGGGCGCCGGCGGGTCTGGACATTCGCCGGAACACGTCGCCGGCTTCCTCACCCGCTGCCTGTTCTCGATGTTCGCCGAGGACGTGCAACTGATTCCCAAGGGCAGTTTCTCGGAACTCCTGCGCAGCCTCAAGGACAACCCGCAGCAATTCGTTCCGCTGGTCGGCGAGCTGTGGCGCGCCATGGACAAGGGCGAATTCTCCGTCGCCATCCGCGCCGCGTTGCCGCGCTTCAATGGCAAGCTGTTCAAGCAGCCCGATGTCATACCGCTGACCCGCGAGCAGATCGCGCTGTTGATCGAAGCCTCGCGCGCCGACTGGACCCTGGTCGAGCCGGCCATCTTCGGCACCCTGCTGGAACGCGCCCTGGACCCCGCCGAGCGCCACGCCCTCGGCGCCCACTACACGCCGCGCGCCTATGTCGAGCGCCTGGTGCTGCCCACCGTCATGGAGCCGCTGCGCAAGAGCTGGACCTTCGTCCAGGCTGCCGCGCTGCTGCTCGCCAACGAGGGCAAGGACCGCGAGGCCATCGCCGAAATCCGCGCCTTCCACCGCCGGCTGTGCGAACTGCGCGTGCTCGACCCGGCCTGCGGCAGCGGCAACTTCCTCTACGTCACGCTGGAACACATGAAGCGTCTCGAAGGCGAAGTGCTCAACCAGCTCCACGAATTCGGCCACGGCCAGGCCCAGCTCGAAACCGAGGGCTTCGCCGTCGACCCGCACCAGTTCCTCGGCCTGGAGATCAACCCGCGCGCCGCCGCCATCGCCGAATTGGTGCTGTGGATCGGCTACCTGCAATGGCACTTCCGCACCCGCGGCGCCGGCCTGCCGCCGCAGCCGGTGCTGCGCGATTTCAAGAACATCGAATGCCGCGACGCGGTGCTGGCTTACGACAAGATGGAATACGTCATGGACGAGCACGGCGTCGCCGTTTCGCGCTGGGACGGCAAGACCATGAAGACCCATCCCGTCACCGGCGAGGAAGTGCCCGACGAGAATGCGCGGGTGGCGCAGGAACGTTATCTCAATCCACGTTGCGCGGATTGGCCAGCGGCGGATGTGGTGGTGGGCAATCCGCCGTTCATCGGCGCTTCAACCATGCGTGCAGCATTGGGTGACGGCTATGTGGAGGCGCTGCGATCGGTCTGGCGGGAGGTGCCGGACTCGGCGGATTTCGTCATGTTCTGGTGGCACCATGCCGGGCAACTGGTGCGTGAAGGAAAGCTGTCGCGGTTTGGGTTTATCACGACGAATTCGCTACGGCAGACTTTCAACCGGCGCGTATTGGAACGTTCATTGGCGGGAGGGGATGGGGTTGTCCCGGCTCCGTCAGGGTGCGAGCACATTCCTCCGCCGGGACAACCCCATCCCCTCCATTTGGCCTTTGCGATTGCCGACCATCCCTGGGTCGACAGCGCGGACGGTGCCGCCGTGCGCATCGCCATGACGGTGGCCGCGCCGGGTGTGGGCGAAGGTCGGTTGCTGGCGGTGACGGCGGAGCGCGAGGGTAGCGGCGAAGGGCTGGATGTTGAATTGGCCGAGCGCATCGGAACGATACATGCCGATCTCACCATGGGCGCCAATGTCGCGGCAGTCGAGGCATTACGGGCAAATGAACACCTGAGCAATCGCGGCTTCCAATTATTCGGCGCGGGCTTCATCGTCACGCCGGAGGAAGCTTCGCACCTTGAAGCGGACGCGCCGATCAAGCCCTACCGCAACGGCCGCGACCTCACCGACCGGCCGCGCGGCGTCATGGTAATCGACTTGTACGGTCTCAGCGCCGAGGAAGTACGCGCCCGTTATCCGGCGACTTTCCAATGGGTGCTGGAACGGGTGAAG
>JBAYJH010000217.1:0-8494 GCA_041665185.1 Sterolibacterium sp. | reverse complement strand
GATGGTCGGCGAATATGGCCTGGATACAGTGCGCGCCTATATGGGCCATGTGCAGGACAACGCCGAGGAAGCGGTGCGGCGCATCATCGGCGCCTTGAAGGACGGCGAGTTTTCCGTCGAGATGGACAATGGGGCGGTGATCCGTTGCAGTATCGCCGTGAATCATGCCGCACGCGGCGCGACGCTGGATTTCAGCGGCAGCAGTGCCCAACTGCCGGATAACTTCAATGCCCCGCGCGCAGTGTGCATGGCGGCGGTGCTGTATGTATTCCGTACCCTGGTGGACGACGACATCCCGATGAACGCCGGCTGCCTGAAGCCGCTCCAGGTCGTCATTCCGGCAGGCTCGATGCTCGATCCGCGCTTCCCGGCGGCGACGGTCGCGGGCAATGTCGAAACCTCCCAGGCGATCACCGACTGCCTTTATGGCGCGCTCGGCGTCATGGCCGCGTCGCAGGGAACCATGAACAACTTCACCTTTGGCGATGCGAATTACCAATACTACGAGACCATTGCCGGAGGCTCGGGCGCCGGGCCGGATTTCGACGGTACCTCGGTGGTGCAGACGCACATGACCAATTCGCGCCTGACCGATCCGGAGGTGCTCGAATGGCGTTTCCCGGTGCTGCTGGAAGGATTCGCGATACGCGCCGGTTCTGGCGGTGCCGGAGCCCATCGAGGTGGCGACGGAGGCACCCGCCGAATACGTTTCCTGGCGCCGATGACGGCGTCCATTCTGTCCAACCGCCGGCGGGTTGCACCCTTTGGCATGGCCGGTGGTGCGGACGGGGCCCCTGGCCGCAACGCGGTAGTGCGTGGCGACGGTGCGCGAGTCGAACTTGGCGCCAGCGATTCAGTCGAAATGCAGGCCGGCGACGTTTTCGTCATCGAAACGCCCGGCGGCGGAGGCTACGGAGAACCGAACAATATGCGGGAGGCAACATGAATCTCGAAGACCTGATCCCCGGCTTGCACGTCCGCACCGTGGCCATCCGTCGCGATATCCACGCCTATCCCGAACTGGCCTTCGGTGAATGGCGCACCGCGGACATCGTAGCGAAAAAACTCCAGGCGCTGGGCCTGGAAGTTCATCGCGGCCTCGCCGGCACTGGAGTAGTCGGTACCCTGAGAGCCGGCTCCAGCGAGCGCGCCATCGGCCTGCGCGCCGACCTGGATGCCCTGCCGCTCGAAGAACTCAATACCTTTGAGCATCGTTCGACCCATGCCGGGCAAATGCATGCCTGCGGCCACGACGGCCATACTGCCATGCTGCTGGGGGCAGCCGAGGCATTGGCGGCCCTGCGTAATGAGGGCCGCTTCGACGGCACGGTGCATTTCATTTTCCAGCCGGCCGAGGAGGGGGATGGCGGCGGCAGAATCATGGTCGAGCAGGGCTTGTTCGAGAAATTTCCGATGCAAGCGGTATTCGGGCTGCACAACTGGCCCGGCCTGCCGGTGGGGCAGATGGCGGTGATGTCCGGACCGGTGATGGCCGGCACCGACCGTCTCGAGATTGTCGTTACCGGGCGTGGCGGCCACGCCGCCATGCCGCATCAGGCCAGCGATACGGTGGTTGCCGGGGCGGCGCTGGTTCAGGCGCTACAGACGCTGGTGAGTCGAAACACCGAACCGTTCGAGCCGGCGGTGCTGTCGGTAACGCGCTTTCATGCCGGCCACGCGGACAATGTGCTCCCCGAGGAAGCCCGTCTGGGCGGCACCGTGAGGACCTTCACGACCGCCCAGCAGACCCTGATGGAAAGTGGTATTCGCCGAATATGCGAAGGGACTGCCGCCGCCTACGGGGTGCAGATCGAATGGCTAATGGAGCGCGGCTACCCGCCGACCGTCAATTCCGCTACGGAGACTTCGCTATGCAGCGAGGTTGCGATGCAGGTACTTGGCAGCAACATGGTGCGCAGCGACCTCAGGCCCAGCATGGGTGCCGAAGATTTCGCCTATTTGTTGCGCGAGCGGCCGGGCTGCTATGTCTGGCTCGGCAACGGGATGGGGGAAGGCGGATGCATGCTGCATAGCCCGCATTACGACTTCAACGACGAACTGATTCCGTTGGGAATACGCTACTGGGTGGCATTGGCGGAAAAACTGCTGCCACCGACCTGATCCTGGTCAGGAAAACCTGTCACGTGCGCCCCTAGATGCAGGGAAGTTGATCGTTGTCAAAGATCGTCGAGTTCATCTCGATATCATTTCCCTCCTATCAAATATCAATTAATAAAGATAGCAATCGCGGGCCGATATTGATCGGGGCCGACAAGGCTCGGCATTGTCGGAAATCGATCCGGCCGGGCCGGCAGGAAAATATAAAAAAGGGGAATCCGGCATGTTCAACCAGCGAATCAGAAGCGTGATGGAGCCGCACAAGGTGCTCACGGCTCCGCCGGATACGTCCGTCAGCAAAGCGGCTGAACTGATGGCAAAGAAGAATGTGGGTGCCGTGATGGTCGTCGAAAACGAGCACCTGATCGGCATATTCACCGAGCGTGATGCGGTATTCCGCGTTATAGCGCGCGGTCGCGATGCGCGAACCACGCTGCTGTCCGAAGTCATGACCGCTGCCCCTCAGACCGTCGCTCCGGACAAACCTTTCGGTTATGCGCTGCTGATGATGTACGAGAACGGTTTTCGTCACGTGCCGGTCATCGAAAACGGCAAGCCTATCGGGATTGTCTCATCCCGCAATGCCCTGGATCCCGACCTGGAAGAATTCGTCTCGGAAGCGCAACGACGCAAGCATATCCAGGAAATCCGCTAGCTCCGTCCGTACGGGACTTGCCCCGAAGTCCCGCAACGCGCCGCTTCGATCCCGGAAGCGATTCGAAGAATCACCGTCAGAAACCACCGCCTTTGACGAAGCTGGCGAACATCTGCGGATCGAAACCGACCAGCAACTGCGTGTCGGTTTCGACAACCGGTCGTTTGATGAGACTGGGATGCTCCAGCATCAGCGCCACTGCCTGATTCTGGGTCGATATCATCTGTTGCTGCGGTGTCAGCTTGCGCCAAGTGGTACCCCTGATGTTGAGCAGAGATTTCCAGCCCAGATGCCGACACCATTGCTCCAGCTTGTTCCGCTCAATTCCCTGCTTCCGGTAATCGTGAAAAGCAAAGTCAACGCCGTGCGCGTCGCACCAGGCGAATGCCTTCTTCATTGTGGTGCAATTCCGGATGCCGTAAATCCGCACCATGCGAGCAGATCCGAAATCAGTTTGCCATCAGCACGGGCACGGTCATGTGCCTGAGGATGTGCCTGGTTCCCGCACCACGGCTGACGAAGGGAAATCCAATTTGGCCATGGGCTCCCATTACCAGCAGGTCGGCATCCCGATCGGTGAGCCGATTGAGGAGCATGTCCATGATGCCGATATCATTTACCATGAGGATGTCCGTCTTGGACTTTATGCCATGGCAGGCAAGATGCCGTGCCAGTTCGGTGCATGCAGCGGCGGCAGCGTCGTGCTGCGTGTCGAGCGATACGACCGTGACTTCCTGGCAGTTTTCGATCAACGGCAAGGCGTCGCTGACGGCATGGGCGGCTTCCCGTGAATTGTTCCAGGCAATCAACGGGCGCTCAAAACCCGCTGCGAACTGTCCGATATAGGGGATCAAAAGGACCGGACGGCCTGAGTTCAATATCACCTCTTCGGCCAATTCGGACGGGACATAGCTGTTGGCGTCTTCATCGTGCTGGCCCATAATTATCAGGTCGGAATAGCGGCTGATGCTGGTAATCTGCCGCAGCAATTCGGCGTCGCTCCCGCGATTGACATCATGCCATTCCACCTGGCCCAGGTTAGCGGTGGCTGCCTCGAATTGCGCCTTGCTGGCCCGAGCGGCGGCAACATAGGCATCGCTCGGCCAGGTTGCGACGATGCCTACTTTTTCCGGCTCCGCGCGCTGCCCAAACACGCCTAGGAGCCTTGCCTGGTGTTGCCGGGCGATCGCTACCGCGATATCCAGCCTGACTTGGGTTCGTTCGCCCGAATCGAGGTGCACCATCAGGTTTTTCAGTGACATGTCTTTCTCCCAGGTATAAGTTCGAAACGGTCTATCCTACTGCCGCCGGAGGCAACAAGCCGATTGTGCCCTCGTTTGGCCGCGCTTGCGCGGCTAGCAGTGGGATTTGATGGCACAAAGTCGGGTGACGCGGTCTGTTGGTAGTTGTCAGGTCTCCTCGGGGCTGAGGGTAGTCATGCTGACCGCATGAATTTCACGCTTCATCAACTCACCAAGCGCATCATAAACCAGGCGATGGCGTTTGATGGTCCCCAGGCCCGAGAATGTCGGTGAGACTATCGTCATGAGGTAATGGCCGCCGCCTCGGGAACCCGCATGACCGGCATGCCGAGCGCTGTCATCGATGATTTCCAGCTTCATGGGGGCCAGGATTGCGAGGCGTTGGCGAATTTCTTCGGCGATGTTCATTGAGGGAATGCCAGTAGGAATCGTTTCATCCAGGAGTATTGCCCCCGTCGATGGAAGCCAGATTGCCGGTGATTTCCATGCTGAGCGCAGTGTTCGACACGGCTATTTCTCCTCGATATATTTCGCCAGGAAGATACTCTGGGCGACGATGAAGACGATCATCAAGCCCATTCCGCCGAAGAGTTTGAAATTGACCCAAATATCGGTGGGAAGATTGAAGGCGAAGGCGATCAGCAAGTTGAGCACGCCCATGACGAGGAAGAAACCTACCCAGGCCAAATTGAGACCTCGCCAGAGCCTTTCCGGCAGTTGCATCTGGGCTTCGAGCATGCCGCGAATCAGGTTCTTTTTCAGTATGGTGGCAGAGAACAACAATGCCCCGGCAAATATCCAGTAGAGCACCGTCGGCTTCCATTTGATGAAGGTTTCATCGTGGAAAACCAGGGTCAAGCCGCCGAAGAAAACTACCAACATCAGGCTTACCCACAGCATCTTGTCGACCTTGCCGTGGCGCAGCCAAACCCAGGCTATCTGCACGGCGGTGGCGAGAATAACCACTACGGTGGCGACGAGTATCGGTGCCTGCTTGGCGGTGATCGCCGCACCCAGGCCGATTGCGCCCAGGAGCGGGCCGATCAGGTCGGCCGCCGCCTGCGGATTGGCTTCCGAAACCTTGAAGGAGGCGAAGAAGAGTATGACCGGGAAGAGATCGAAGAGAAACTTCATCTGGCGATTATACCGGCAACGAGCTACCTACTTCTTCTGCAACTTGAGCGATGCCGAGTTGATGCAATAACGCAAGCCGGTCGGCTTCGGGCCATCCGCGAAGACATGGCCGAGATGGGCGTCACACTGGCTGCACAGGATTTCGGTACGGTGCATGCCATGGCTGGCATCATCGGTTTCGTTGATGTTTTCCCGGGCAACAGGTGCCGTAAAACTCGGCCAGCCGCAGCCGGAGTCGTACTTTTGGTCCGAGTCGAACAGCGCAGCGCCACAGCAGACACACTGGAAAACGCCGGTTTCATGGGTGTTCCAGTATTGTCCTGTAAACGCCGGTTCGGTGTCCTTCTGGCGTGTGACGCGGTATTGCCGAGGCGACAACTGCGCCTGCCATTCGGCTTCGGTCTTGCGGATCTTCTGGGTCATCGGCCTTTACCCTGTTGTCGTGTCTGGTTGGCTTACAAGTATAATTGCACAAACGGATATTTCCTCCGAGCGCGCGCTTGCCCGAAAGTTCCTTCAGACTAACTATTCTCGAACTGGAGATGAATGATGCATGTCGTTGTGCTTGGGGCAGGCGTCGTCGGCGTCACCACGGCCTGGTATCTGGCTGAGGCAGGTCATGAAGTTACCGTCGTCGACAGGCAGCCAGCGGCTGCGCTCGAGACCAGTTTTGCCAACGGCGGACAGATTTCCGTGAGCCATGCCGAACCTTGGGCAAACCCGTCGGCGCCGCTGAAGATTCTACAGTGGCTCGGGCGCGAAGATGCACCGCTGCTATGGCGCTGGCGTGCCGACGCCAGGCAGTGGATTTGGGGATTGCGTTTTCTTCGCGAGTGCACTGCCGGCAGGACGCACGCCAACATCGTGGCAATCTTACGCCTTGCTCTATACAGCCGCGCGGCCTTGAGAGAACTGAGGATCGCCACGGATATCGAATACGATCAGCTGGAGCGCGGGATTCTCCATCTCTATTTCGACGAGCGCGAATTCGAATGCGCCATCCCGCAAGCGGCACTGATGAGTCGGCACGGATGCGACAGGGTGGTCAAGAGTGTCAAAGAGTGCAACGACATCGAGCCGGCCTTGGCAGGAAGCGAATTGAATCTGGTCGGTGGTATTTTTGCGGCCAGCGACGAGTCAGGAGATGCCTGCAAATTCACTCAGGAACTTGCCGGACGTTGTGCGCGGCGCGGGGTGATGCTGCGCTACGGCTTGTCCGTAGACCGCTTGCTACAGGAAGGTGGGCGCATCTCCGGAGTGCGCATGCAGGGAGGCGAGGTACTAACCGCTGACGCATACGTTACGGCTCTCGGCAGTTATACGCCATTGCTGCTGCGGCCTCTTGGAATAATGTTGCCATTGGTGCCGGCCAAGGGTTATTCGGCGACAATTCCGCTCCGGCCGGACAGCGTTGTGCCGACCGTCAGTCTCATTGATGATCAGCGCAAGCTGGTCTTCTCGCGGCTGGGAGATCGCCTGCGCGTGGCGGGAACCGCGGAATTCAACGGCTACGATACGTCGCTCAATACCGTCCGCTGCGAAGCTTTGTTGGAACGTTGCCTGAAACTCTTCCCGAGGGCTGGCGGGCGCGGCGGAGTTGAGTTCTGGGCCGGCCTGCGACCCGCGACGCCGGGAAACCGCCCTATTATCGGACGCACGGCTTTGCCGAACCTATATATAAATACCGGGCACGGAACACTGGGCTGGACCATGTCCTGCGGCTCCGGACGCCTGCTTGCCGACTTGGTATCAGGACGCGAGACCGAGATCAACGCTGCGGAATACGCGCTGATCAATTGAGGTGAACGTTTTCTAGTGCAGGTGCCGCGGCGCCTGTTCCCCCTGTTCCTCGGGCATTTCTGCGTGCACTGGTTCTCCTTCCGGATTTGGGTAGAGGGGGGCGCCGCAATCGTCACAGTATTCCAGCGGCAAGCGGTGTTCCAGGATCATGACTTCCGGAACGGCAATTTCCCTCAAGACCCCCTCGATGTGTGCCGCCGTGTCCGTAACGTCGTCTTCCGCATCGAGCAGCGGCCAGACCACGCCATGTATCACCTCGTTGGAGTCTTTCTGCGTGAAGCCGATTCGATACTCCTCAAGCCTCTGGTCATAAAACGGGGCAATCACCGCCCTGAGTCCGGCCGGCGTGAGGTTGAGGGTGGTGGAGAGATAGGCCACCGATGCTCGTAGCGAGTATGGCCGCGAGAGGCGATCGGCATCGCGGCAACCGGCGTGATACGGCTGCGGCAACAGGAGTTCGGTGGCGCAACCGGGCAGCAGCGGACGCAGGGATTCACCGCCTTGGGCACGCCATTGATTCAACGCCTCGGCGCGGTTGCCGTCGTCTTCTTGCCAGCGAAACAGCGCCGCCCCATGTGGTACCGTGGCGACGCCAAGCAGATAGCGGGTATCCGAGAGAAAACTGGCGGTCTCCGGCATTTGGGCGGGGTCGAGGTGCAAGTCTCTGTTATGGAGGGCGGCCTTGCCGAGGCGGTTTGCCAGTGCCGCCGTGTCGCAGTAGCTTTGTGGCAACTGATCAGGGCTGAAAAGAAAATCGGTCATGCCGATGCGTGTTTCTTTGGCGAATACATGCGCCAGCAATTGCACCCTGGCATTGGTGAGGGGATGGGCGGCAATTGCGCCGGAGGGTATGGAAAAGCGCGACCAGGCCAGTATCGGAACCACAAACAGCAGCAGGTCAACCGATTTGCCTGTCTTGTTTGTGCCGCTTCTGTCCGACATCGGGGTGCGACTTTCGCAACGTGCTTCGATCAGATCGGCCAGCGCGTCATAGGCGCGCTCCTGAACGCCATACAGTTGGTCCAAGGCGGCAGTCAGAGCTGTTTCGTCACCTTCATCCAGCAACTTGTCGATCAGAATACCCAGGCGTGTTTCCCAGAACGCATCCTCGATGCGGCTGCCGGAAAGGCCGAGACCGAGCGCCAGACGGATCAGTTGTTCGGTATCCGGCGTTTGTTTGGTTCGGCGGGAGGGGCGTGGGTGTTTTACGGTGACCATGAGCGTTCCTTAATAGGCCATTTTAGCAGGTGATGCCAGCCGGAATTGGAATCTGACGGTGCTGTGTAGGAAGGAAAATCCACCATTCGATCAACTTATGGGACATTGGGTGTTTACAAGTCCGAATTTCGCCCCTATAATCGCTCCTCTCTGCTCATTGCAGACCGGCGAAATGTTTATGCCGCATTGTTCTTTAACAACCAAACAACCGATAGGTGTGGGTGCTTGGGAAGGTTGTGATTGGTATTGGGTCTGTTTTCTGAGAATCGAAGGAAGCGGATGCGGGGCTGGGCTTTAGGGACTAGCT
>JBAYJH010000216.1:0-8555 GCA_041665185.1 Sterolibacterium sp. | reverse complement strand
GCGGGCACGGTGTGGATCAACACCTATCGCGTGGTCAGTTACCTGTCCCCCTTCGGCGGCTACAAGAAAAGCGGCAAGGGCCGGGAAAACGGCATCGAGACGATCCAGGAATACCTCCAGACCAAGAGCGTCTGGATCAATGCCGGCGGCGCCGTCGCCAATCCGTTCGTCATACGCTAGACGCTGCGATGAATCTCGACCTACAGGCAAAGCTGACGCAAGCCATCGAAGCCGCCGGGATCCCCGGCGCCTCGGTCGCGGTCTGGCATGGCGAAGAGGAAAGCCTTGCCGCGGCCGGCGTCCTGAACCGCGCGACCGGGGTGGAAGCCACGCCGGATTCGGTGTTCCAGGCCGGCTCGATCACCAAGGTGCTCACAGCCACCCTGCTCCTGCAACTGCGCGAACAGGGCCGGCTCGATCTCGGCGACACCCTGGGCAAACATCTGCCGCGTATGGCGGGCACGCCGCTGGAGCAGATTCCCCTGCTCTGCCTGTTGAGCCATCGCGGCGGCATCCCGTGCGACATCGAGGACGACACCGGCAACGGCGCCGACTGCATCAGCCGCTTCGTCGACCTCCTGGCGCGGCGGGAAGTGCTGTATCCGCCCGGCCTGCTGGCCGCCTACAGCAACGCCGGCTATGTACTGCTGGGCGCCGTCTGCGAGCAGGTCACCGGTAGGAGCTGGGACGATCTGTTGCGCGACAACATCCTCATCCCCGCCGGGATGTCGCACAGTTTCACTCAGCCGATCGAAATCCCCCGGTTCCGCGCCGCCATGGGCCACTATTGCGACGCCGCCACCCGCCAGGCGACGCTGGTGCCGAACGTCGGGCTGCCGCGCTCGGGCGGACCGGGCGGCATGACGCTGTGGGCTAGCGCTCCGGACCTGATCCGGGTAGCCCGCGCCCTGATCGACGGTACGCCGGAATTGCTCAGCCGGCCGGCCTTCGCGGAAATGCTCACGCCCCAGCCCGAGGCCATCAAGCTCCCTTACAGCCCCACTTATGGCTATGCCTGGGCGCTGGGCGAGATTGACGGCCTGAAAGTCGCCAGCCATGCCGGCGCGACCATCGGGCAAAACTCCCTGCTATGGACCGTCCCGGAAAAGCGCTTCGCCGTCGCCCTGCTGACCAACAGCGGCAATGGCATCGCCCTGCTCGGCGGCCTGCTGCAAGACATCGTCACGGCCTGCCTGGGTGTCTCCCTGCCCAGGGCCCAATTGCCATCGGTATCGCCCACGCCGATCCTGGCCTCGGCCCTCGATCCGCAGCGCTATGTCGGCGACTACGGCGGCGGCACGGCGCTGTTCCATGTCCGCGCCAACGGCAACGAACTGTCGGTCGACTACGAACGCCTCGCGCGGCCCGACTCGCCGCAGACTTCCGGCCGGGTCTTGCTCACCCCTGTCGATGGCCAGGTCTTCCTGTCGCGCCCGGCCGACGCGCCCGGCCCGTCGCTGCCGCTCCAGTTCGTGACGTTGCCCGGCGCGGCCAGACCGAACGTGTTGTATGCTCTGGGACGCGCCTACCGCCGCCTGTAAACCTCGATTGACTGGACTGAAACGGGAGACCCCATGACCACCGGAAAATTCCACGGCCTGTTCGCCATCGCCGTGACGCCCTTCGACGACGACGAGAATGTCGATGACGCGAGCCTGGAAAAGCTCTGCGAGTTCTACCTGGAAAAAGGTGCCACCGGCATCGTCGCCCTGGGCATCCTCGGCGAAGCGCATCGCCTTCTGTTCTCCGAAGCCACCGCCATCGCCCGGCGGATACTGGCCATCGTCGGCGGCCGGGTGCCGGTGTATTTCGGCGCATCCAACCCCGCCATCAAGGTCACCCAGGCGCTCACCCAGGAGGTCATGAGCCGCGGCGCGGCGGGCATCATGGTCGCCCCCCTGCCGAACCAGAAGGATGAAGGGCAGATCCTCGCCTATCTCGAAGGCGTGGCGCGCAGCGTCGGCGGCGATGTGCCCATCATCCTGCAAGACTATCCGCAGGAAACCAACACCTACCTCTCCGCCGCGCTGATCGCCCGCGCCGTGCAGGCGATCCCCTCGCTGTGCGCCTTCAAGCATGAGGACTGGCCCGGCCTCTCCAAGCTGTCCGCCCTGCGCGCCGAGACCCAGCCGCCCGCCGTGCGCAACCTGCCGATCCTGGTCGGCAACGGCGCCTTGTTCCTGCCGCTGGAACTGGCAAGAGGCGCCAACGGCGCGATGACTGGCTTCTCGTTTCCGGAAGTGCTGGTGCAAATCTGCGCCCTGTTCGACGCCGGCAAGCGCGACGAAGCGGAGGATTTGTATGACAAGTTCCTGCCCTTCCTGCGCTACGAACACCAGCCGGTGTTCGGCCTGGCCGTGCGGAAATACGTGCTGTACCGGCGCGGCGTCATTGCCTCGGCCAAGACCCGCACGCCGGGCTACCAGTTGCGCCCCGCCGACATCGCCGACATCGAGCATTTCATGGCGCGCCTCGGCGTGAGCTTCCCGACCGCGCGCTGATCCTATGGCGAAACGCTTGCTGTTTTTTCATAACAGCGCCTCGCCGGTGATTTCCGACCGGCTCGACGAATACTTCTCCGGGCTGGGGCTGGACGTCGATGTGCGTTGGGCAGTCAATGGCGAGTTGCCGGAATCCCTCGACGACTACGACGGCATCTTCTTCTCGGGCAGCCCGGCCGGTCCGTGGGAGCCGCTGCCCTGGATCACCGCCGAGATCGACGTCATCCGCGAGGCCGCCCGGCGTCGCATTCCCATGCTCGGCACCTGTTTCGGCAGCCAGGTGTTGGCCTATGCGCTGTGCGGTCCGGACACGGTGTCCCGGCGCGATACCTACGAAACCGGCTTCGTTCCGCTGACCGCCACGCCCGCGCTAGCCGCCGACCCGCTCGGCCGCGGCCTGCCGCCCTCCTTCCCGATATTCACCTGGCATCGCGACGAAGTCGTCGCCGAACATCCCGACATGATCCTGCTGGCTCGCAGCGCACAATGCGGCAACCATATCTGGCGCCACCGCGAGCTGCCCGTCTGGGGCATCCAAGGCCATCCCGAAGTCGGCGGCCCGCATGGCCGCGAGTGGTTCCTGCACTATGTGCATGTCCTCAACAGCGACGGCCTGCCGGCCTCGCTGGTGCCGGCGAGCCAAGCCGAAGCCGTCCGGACGCCGGAAGCCTTGCTACTGTTCCGAAATTTTGCGGATCTATTGAAGTGAAAAGCCGTGCCAGGCCCCCTGTCCGGGAGCACAGACGACAGCTACCCCGGCGTCTCGGTTGAGGCTCGCTAGACGAAGGGATTATTGACGGCGACACCCGTGCCACGAAAGCCATCCGCGTGGCGGGGAACATTGGCGTCAACCAATGTTACATGCGGACTCTCAGGCGATTAGTGCTCCAGAAGCAAGGGCGGGCACTAGCCGTTCCGGAAATTGAAATCGGCGTCATCACCGATATGCGGCATGCTCGACAGAACCTCGGCAACAGATCGCCGTTTCGGTCGTATCAGGACAGATCTCAGAATCTCGCGGTGCTCCGCTTCCGCGCTTCTCCCGTGTGATGCGGCCAGTTGTTTCAGAGCCAAGACAACAACCTCGTCGACATTTCGCACTACTAGACTAGCCACATCGATCTCCTTGGTGTACTTCATTGATAACAGTCTGCCAGGTTGATTCGGTGACGTACTGGTGACAGGTGACGCCATCGTCCTTGAGGATGTTACAGGCGTTCCAGAGCTTGGCGACGATGTCGGAAGTGATCATGGGCTGAGGGTGTCGAAGAACTGTTCGGCACTGATAATAGGGCAGGCGAAGCCGCCGGCGAGAGCGAGCAGATCCCGGTCACCGGTGACCAGCGCCTTGGCCTTGCCGGCAAGCGCCAGTTGCAGGAAGGGCACGTCTAAGGCGTCGCGGCAGGCCGGCGTCATTGGCGGCGGACTGGGGATGCGAACGGTCTTGCAGTAGGGCAGGTAGTCGGCGAGCAGCTCCTCCTGCTCTTTCGCCGTGAGCCTGAACTTCGGATAGGCCAGCACGCGGATCAGCTCGGCCGCCGTGACGCGGGAAACCAGGGGCAGGATGCGCTGCTCCCGCCAGGCCAGGCGCAGGGGCGTCAGGCGTCCCTGGGCGAACACCAGCGCCGACAGGATCAGGTTGGTGTCGATGACGACCGGCAGCGGACTGGCCGCGCGTCTCATTTCTTGCGCGCGCTCTTGATGGCTGGGGTGGCTGGGGCGGCCGGCGCTTGCCGCGCCCATTGCACGGCGTCGGCAATGTCCTGCTCATTCAGCCCCAGTTCCGCCAGCTTGGCGCGCACGGCGTCGCCGCGTTGGATGCGCACCGGCGTCAGCACGATCCGGCCGTTGACGGCTTCCACTTCGAAATACTCGGGGGACTCGACGGCCGCCGTGATGCTCTTGGGCAGCGTCAACTGGTTCTTCGAGGTCATTTTGGCGAGCATGTCCGTCACCTGTTCGATAAAGTAAGGAATCCTTACTTTACGCGATTGGCCGCAACACTTCAAGCCGCGGCCTGATCACCTTATTCCGCAGATGGTTGATGACCTGCACCGCAATCCGCCCTGTCGGCGATGCAGAGGTCCATTACTCAGACTTCCCCTGCATCCGCGTCGGCAAATGCTTCACCATGCGGTCGAAGTCCGACTCGAAGCGCTGGTCGTCCAAGACCCGGAACTTGCCGAACTCCTGCTCGGCGCGAGACTTGGCCAGTTCCGCCGACACCTTGCCCGCGCCTTGCAAAATCTCGCGGTCGTTGAGAGTCAAAAAGCCTTCCAGCTTGCTGATCCAGTCCTGCATGGTCATGGCAATGCGCCGTGCCGCCTGCCCTTCGGCGAAAATCAGATATTGCTCGGCCAGGTTATTGAGGGCGCGCAGCTCTTCCTCATTCAGGTAGTTCTTGGCGACGCTCACATCGGCCTCGCCTGGAGGCGCCTACTTTTGGTGCGGATGCGCGCGCCTTCCCATGTGTTCAAGCCCATGTTCGGCTGGCTGCTGTCGGCACGGGCGGCGATCAACTCGGCGGCGGTCTGGCCGTGGATGGCGTAATGCACCTTGTTCTGCACCGTGGCGAAAAATTCCTGGGTGAGCGGATGAAGCGCGTCGTAATCGACGCTGGTCGCGTAGATGTCGGTGATCTTCTGGTAAAAGCGCCGCTCGCTGGTGCGGATGTCTTGCAGACGGCGGGTCAGCTCGTCGAAGTAATCCCGCCCCTTGCCGGGATTCTTCAAGCGCGCGTCGTCCAGCACAAAACCCTTGACGATGTATTCCTTCAGCTTGTCGTTGGCCCATTGGCGGAAGCGCACCCCCACCGGGCTGCGCACCCGGAAGCCCAAGGCCAGTACCATGTCCAGGTTGTAGTGCTCGACCTCGCGGGTCACGTCACGGCCTCCCTCGGATTGAACTGTTCGGAATAACCGAACAGTTGCCGCAGGGCTTAGCTCGCCATCCTCAAAGATGTGCTTGATATGCTCGCTGACCGTCCCCTTGGCTTTGCCGAACAACTCGGTCAATTGCTTCTGGTTCAGCCACAGGGTTTCCGCCTCTAGCATCACGTCGATGCGGGTGGAGCCATCTTCGCTTTGGTAGATCAGAAATTGCTGTGGTTCGGTCATGGCGCGGTTGTCAGTGTCGGCGATGCGAAAGTCGATCATGCGCTAAGCGGCACCTGCGACGGCTCCAAATACAGGATGCTGTGCATTAAGGCGTACGAAGAACTGTGGTGGCTGGAAGCCGTCCGAAATTTCTCTTAGTGCATCTAGCGAGAGTGAACATTGCAACCGCTCTGCATCTTCGAGCACAAGGGCGACTCCCTTTGTCACACCATCGAAGTACCCAAAAAATTCCTTTCTAGACAAGCCGGAAACTGCACCGAATCGGCGCCATATGGTCATTGGAGATAAAGCGTGCACTGCGCCGATCTTCACCCGCCCTATGATCGACCCAACTGGAAGTTTCACATAGATCCAGACTGTGGTCCCCGGTGCAACATTCATTGGCCTGCGCCGGAGTTCAACCTGTTTGTTTCCGGCGAAGATATTCTCCGCATGCCGTGATGTCAGCGAGATAAGAATATGTTCTCCGATATTACTCATGCTCAAACCCCGCTCTGAGAATTTCTTGTAGCTGAGCATCGGTAATGGGATGAGTACTGATCAGATCATTTGGACGACCACAACCAATGTGCTGCAACGTCTTCAGCGGGACAGGTCGCGACAGAGGAAAGATATTATCGAATACGGTGACTGTCTTCATTTTTGATTTTCCGATACTGGTAAGGGTAGTCGCGTTAAGTACAGAATGTTCAAGATCAGATACGCCAAGAGCGTTGCTTTGCTTGAGATACGCTTGGCGTACGCGAGCGATTGCAATTACCTCGCCTCGACCACCTTGCTTTGTTGATTCATAAAACAGAATCAGGGTTCCTCTCTTGAAATGTCGCAAAGTCTGAGGGCCGCTCACGTAGTGGCGATCATGGAATAGAGATGCTGTACCAGCAGGCAACAACGACCCTTGCGGCGAACAGCCAAGAAGAGGCACAGAGAAGTTTCGTTGAACGGGAGTAATCACGGCTGGACGGCCTGGCAAACAAAGTAAAGCGGGTGACAGCAATGACTCAAGTACGTCCAGCGTTTCGTGCACTTGATTTCCGTCAGGAGTCAGGACCTGTATATGTTGGTCTGCACTGCGGTACGCGGGAATATCGGCGGGCAACTTCAGACCACCATTTTTGGCGAGTTCCGTCTGGCGAACATGCCACGTATCACGAGTCAGGACGCCACCCAGGATTAACTTCGTTAGCTGGTACTGACCAGGTGCTCCTCGGAATCCGAAACCGACCGCCAACTCTCGCAAATGTGACTGATGCGGTGGGAATTCGAGACTGACTCGCCGCGAACCATGCGATGCTAATTGTTCAAGAAGATAAATCAAAAGGATGCGCGCACCATTGAGCGCTTGCAAGTTTGTTTCGTCCACAGCAACGCGAGCGCACGTAATACCTGTTGGCCCTATTGCAGACCACGTTAAGTAACCAACAAGCGCCGTGTCATTCCATACAGCGCGACGTGCCGCAATACGCCCTTGCGTGTCCGTAGGTAGCCAGCCGGCCGCAATTGTGGACCCTGACAGCTTCAACTTGGACAGCAGCGCATGCAAGACTGGCTCGTCTGCATTGGAGACTTCTAACAGGGTTAGAGATGAGTTCTCAGAGGTTTCGAATGTGTTGCTACTCCGTATTGACATGCTGTCCAGTTCAAAAGCTGCTGGCGATATAACTTCCACGCCATACTTGGCCTTTATCTGCGGAGCTGCCACTAGAATTGCACCGTCATTCGTGATAAGTCCAGCCAAGTCATTCTGGATGGCAGTGGCAACGTGCCGTAGATCCGACGTGTCATTGGCGGTGAGCTGCGCTTGTTGATACCTGTCAGGGAAAATTAGTGATGCGAGATCTTCGATAAGCGTGTCGGAACTGCTGCTTTGGAAGAGTGGAAAGGAAGGAAAAACACTAATGTACGACTCCATCGGATCCGTCTTCCCTTGGTGTGCGGTCCGATGCAGTTCCTCCCTGATCTCATTACTGATGGCAAGGCGACAGAAATTCATACGCTCCGATTGAAAAATACTTATCGCGTCATCATGACGCAAGCGCCTTGGTGCCAGATCAAACAACACATTAAGGTCCAGTAAGAACAGCGGAATAACATCGGCAGGAGAGTTTGCCAACCCGAGGGGGTTGTGCACGTTGATACCGCTGGTCGGAAATAGCTGAGGCGATGCTAACTCATGACATCGGACAAGAATTTGCCGATTGCGAGAAGCACCGCCTTTTACTATGCGCTGTACATAAAACTGTTGTCGATCCCAGAATGCGTTGGCATCAATGAGATCCTCCGCTACACGCGCGTAAATTGAAGTGAATCCAGCTTGGGTTAATGAGCTACATAAGTGGTGAATGAGCTTTGAAGCTAACCCGGAACGCCGATATTTTGGAAGCGTGAACATCTGCACCACATGAGCCCGAGGAAATCGACGCTCGAACATCAGGTGACCTGCGTAACATGGTCCCTCTGGATGTCTCTCGGTTAGGACGTAGATATTGTCATTTCGAGCAAATTCCTCATATACGCCGTTAGGCAAAAAACCCAGAGCATTGCGATGCTCATCAGCAGCTCCGTGCACCTGACTGAGGAACGGCGTCGTTTCTTTGTGGCCGCTGAGAATCTCGAAGCGCTTAGTTTTCTCCATCATGCGTTCATGTAGTTTTTATGCCCGTATATCCAAATTTGTGTTGGCCAGCCAACGATAGAACATTCCCATCATTTTACTAGCTCGCCTTGAAAACCTTCATCACCTCATCCCCCAGGTGATTGATGACCTTCACCGCGATCCGCCCGTTCTTCGGTTTTGGGAAGGCGCGCGAGGTGTCGCTGTTGAGCGTCGCCCAGGCTTCCGGGTCAATCTCGGCCTTGAGCGTGGTCTTGAGCGCGCTGTAGGGATCGTTGGCGCCGAGGAAGTAGGCGTGGCGGACGAAGAAGCTTTCCTCGTTGT
>JBAYJH010000215.1:0-8564 GCA_041665185.1 Sterolibacterium sp. | reverse complement strand
CGAATAGACGCTCGATCACGGATCCGAATCTGCTCTTGGCGGTGGGCCGCGACTTCTTGTGGCTCTTCAATCGCGACATAAGGGACTCGAAGTAGATGCCGTTGAAGTCGCTACCCTTGTCGACGACAATAACTTTCGGAATCCGGCCGTGCCGACGAACCGCTTCACGGATGACCGCCATGCAACTCCGGTAGCTGGGTGGATCGAAAGTGATGAAGAAAGCCAAGACCGCCCTCGTGTATGCATCCACCAGGAGTGTCAGCCATGGACGGCCAAGGTTGGCTCCCCTGCGACTATCGACCAGTTCCAGATCAAGTTCGGTGTGGTCAATGTGGCCGATTTCAAACGGACGCTCTCCATGACGGGGCGTGGATTGATCTATCTGCCAATGAAACTCGGTGCAGGAGTAGGCGGCTTTTCGGCCTTCCCTTGCAAGCACGATCGCCTCTTGCCGTCGCCGCGTGATCTCGGCCCGAAAGGTTTTCTCAGAAGGCGAAAGCAGGCCGCGGTCCGCACAGAGATTCCTCACCATGCCGTAGCAGATCGAAATTTGGGATTTGGTAGAGGTCAGAACCTCTTGATCGATGATTTCCTCCATCACGGCGACCACTGTGGCGTCGATCTTTCTCATCCGATTGCCGCGCTTGCTGATTTTGGGCACCAGGCCAACGAACTGGTTGCCGTATGCGATCTCCCCCTCGTTGGCGTGCTTGCGCCAGTAACGCAAAGTCCGCTCCGGTGGCGATGTAGCAGTGCGTTCCGTTGAGGCAAGATGGCCTGCCCGCGCAACCGCGCTTTCCAAATCGATCGGCGCAGCCCGCGTCAGGACGTCTGCGGCAAGTGCATACCGTTGGTCTACTTCCTCAGGCAGCCCGGTTATCGCACCGTTGTGCTCCAGAATTCGGAATGTGTCGTGTTGAAGATTCGAGATGGCGTGGTTCTCATCCTCCAGAAAGATATCCTTGTCTCCTACGTTGAGAATCCGCCAGGGACTTCCGTCCCAAAGGATCGGTGTACCGGGGGCGACTCGAATCGTCTTCAACTGTATCGCCCCTGCGGCACATGAACTGAGTTTCTGATTCCGATAGATTTCGCTACTCAGGGCATCCCGGCAGACGTTGGTGAATACCGGTTCGGATAGCAGTTCATGTTCCATGTCCACGAAAAGGGACTCGCGCGCAATCATGGTGAAGACAGTATCGGCGCAGATTCCATCGCTTTCCAGCAACCGCTGTAGCAAGATCCAGCGCTCGTCAGAGAGATGCTGTTTGACGACTTCAATCGCCTCTTCCGTGGGTGGCGGGCAGTCTGCGCGCAGATAGTCGGAGAGGAATACAAGGTTGCGAACCAGGATCCAGTTGGTCTCCTTTGACGAAATGACCCGAAAGCCAAGGCCGTATTCGGCGGCGAAGGCTTCACCAGGTGGGCAGCGCCAACCGCTATTTGCGTCCGGGACGAAACGCTCGCTGCCATCCTTGTGGCTTTCTTGAAGCTCCTCCTCCCGCTTGCATTCGACCCAGCCCATCCAGTCTTCCTGGATCAGGAAGTAGTCAGGGGTACCGAGTGCGTTGACATGCTTCCCGCCAGCGTTGACATAGCTCAGCTTGACTCGCGACGGCTGATCGTAGAACTCGTGGGTGTTTGGGTCATGCTCCCAGCGATACAGCACAGGCAGTTCGACTTTGTGGCTCTCCGCCTGAATAACGCGGTTCATCTTCAAGCTGGCAAAGCGGGTGGCGACATTGAGGAAGCCGCCGCCAACGCGCCTGACTGGGTCGGATCCCCTGATTTGCTCGACGACCTTGCGGCCGATCAGGGGAATGTTCTGCTGCATGTACAAGCGCAACAGGTCGTCATCGGAGAGCATCAGACGCCTCATGACGGATCACGCCGCAGAGAGCAGCCGATTGGTTGGAATGCTGGAACCTGAGATTCCAGTTTGGTGGTACTCAGCAAAATACTTTCTCCTTTCGCTCATTACGAAGAAGGGGTAGATAGTTATGGCCGAAGGGGACCGCCGTAGCTCGCGAGAGCGACGTTCAAAGTTGCTGCCAAGGAGAAAGTTTTGACGACGGTCGCTGTTGACATGCGATCCGTCTTGGATACAATGACGTTGTCCGAAATCTATAAACGGATAACACCAGTATCTGAGAGCGGCATGGGTTTGCAGACCCCTGCCGCTTTCGCTTTCAGCCTTCGCTGAATCTTCCCTTCGATTTCTTCTCTACCCTCTCATCTTTCAAATGCCGCGCATCGCGGCGGGTTGCGGCGACATGTTGTTGGCGCGCCGTCATTCATTGTGGATATTCGACGTGCAGTGAATTTGTCAAAAGCTCATCTTATTTCGCGGCTATTTCGCAACTAGCTGGGTAATCCGTCAGCCTTCGCTGAATTGCCCTTCGTTTTTCCTCCCACCCTTCTCCTCTCTCAAATACCGATTATTGCGGTGGTTTTTTGCCGGCAATATTTGGCGCCGTAAATCAGCGTGCACATTGTACAACCCTAGTTTTTATAGTCTCTACGCTGCATAATGGTTCGACTATTTAGCATCTATCTAGCTAATTTATATGGTGATGGAGCAATTGGAACTCGATTTCTATGCTGGAGCTCCCCAAGAGAGTCCGATCTTTCGACAAGCGCATAAATGGCTACAGCAGATTCGAGTTAAAACTTGGTTTAACGCCGTGACGAAAGCTAGCGGCAAGAGGGCCGCCGCCCTCGAAAGGGAGTTCTGGGAGGTCAAACGCATCAAGATTTGGGATAGTGACCTTGGTCGCCGGGCAATGTTCCCAAAGAAATCGCAGGATGAGGATGGCCGTCTAGACAGCGCAAAAGCACCATCGTGCACTTGGCAGAAATACAAGCAGGGCTTGGTTGCGCCCCGCAGAGGCACTCGGCCAGATGGATCGCTCGCCTTGGTTGATCGAGTTGAGCAGCGCTACCCTGGGACAGCGAAGTGGCTCGATTCGCCGATTTGGCGGCTATGCGAATATATGCCGCTCGATATGGGCGAACTCAGAAATATTTTTGACGAGATGATTCCACGCGTCCGGTCCTACTTTCTCCGCTCTCCGAACAAGTCGACCGATATCTTCTGGAGACGACCGGCCAACAGGGAAGCTTTATGCAAGACACTGATGACGTTCGCTACCACCGATGACTTCATCGCGGTCCTGGCTTTGATCAAGGAGGCGGAGGCAATTCAAGATCAACGGGCGCACAAGTACTGGGTGCAGGTGGCCAAGCGCTGGATGGCGACTCGGGACGAAAGGATTCTCGGCAGTTCCAGGTTGCTTCCCGAGTTGGAGGCTTACCTGCAACTTTCATGGAGCCGCGCCAGTTATCTTGAGGGTGTTACCGATCGATAATTTGAACCGATTATGTCGGGACCGGCGACTTGCCACGGTGATGCGCGAGTTGGTGCATGGCAGGTGGAATCGAGACACGGCGAAATGACTTAGGTCATCCATACCGAAAAACCACCCTCATCAACTAACCCTCTCAACAGCGCTCACAAACTATCCCCCGCCCGCCAAGCCCCGGCCGAGTTGTCGGCGCAATTGGATGCGTGTCCCTTAGATGTCGAGACTGAACGCCGGTTTGCGCAGGAAATCCAACTCAAGACCGAGTGGCTAGATGCCGAAAAAATAGCTAAGATGCGGGTGGGCTGTATTGCCGTCGCCACACATAATGGATACGATGTTGCTTTGAGGAGATCGACATGAAATCCGTCGCCAAACCTGCCGCTAAAAAAGCCGTCAAACATGCCGCTAAGAAAGTCGTAAATAAAGCCGCAGCTAAGCCCGCGCGACGAGCCAGCAGCGCCTTGCGCGGCACGACAATGTCTTCCGACCAACTGCATCAATCGATGGTGGACTACGGTAAGGAAGTGTCCTCCAGTCGTGCGAAAGCCATGGCATTTTTGAAAAGCATCGGCGCTCCGGTCAAGACCGCGTCGCGCTAGGCTGTGTCGAAATCACCCTGGCTTCTTTATGAATATCAGCCGGCGTTTGTCATAGGATTCCATGGCTGCGACGCCGTGATCGGTGAAGGCATTCTCGCGGGAACGATCAAGCATCTTGATCCTTCGCGCAAGAAATGGGACTGGCTAGGGCATGGACTCTATTTCTGGGAAGGCAATCCGCAGCGCGCGCTCGAGTGGGCACGGGAACGCGCTATTACTGGTTCGATCACCACGCCGTTCGTGCTGGGCGCCATCATCGACCTGAAACATTGCCTGGACTTGCTCGACAGCAGCGGCCTGCAGCTGGTCCAGGACGCCCATGCAACACTTGCCGCGAGTTACGCGGCGGTGGGCATCCCGCTGCCACGGAACAGAGTAGGAAAAGACAAAGCCGCGAGAACACTCGATTGCCTCGTCATCAACAGTCTGCACAAATTTATAACCAAGAGACGCCTGCCGCGCTACCAGTCCGTGCGCGCCATGTTCCCAGAGGGCGATGAACTTTATCACGACGCCGGATTTAAGGACAAGAACCACATCCAGCTTTGCATCCGTGACAACACCTGTATCAAAGGATATTTCCGACCCATCATGAACGGGTTGGCAAGCTGACCCCCACACGCAATTTCACCGGTGTTAACACGGGATAACGCTGGCGGACCCGGTTATAGAAATCCGCTTCCGCTTTCGCCGTAACCGTCACCACAAGCACATAGGGCAAAGGATCGAGCCGCGCGTTACTGACTGGCATGCCTTCGTTGCGGGCACGGTAGATTAACTCCAGAGTCGGACCGTCCAGTGTGTTCGCGTTCATGCCTATTTCCTTGGTCACCAGGGTTTCCCATTTGTGGGCATCGGCGCGCATCTGCTGCTCGCTATTTCCGAAAAGCTTCGATTTGCTAAAAAAGGAAACCGTATCGCCGCCGGGCGAACGACGTAAACGTGCCTCGATGCCGGCTCGGGTGTAGTTGATCGGATGCGCCAGATCGACCGGAGTAAAGAAAAGCAACGTGGCGCGCAAGGTAACCTTCCCTGCGACAACGCCTCCCGGCCACGGTAACCGGGCGCCGATCGGTTTGCTCGGCTCCAGTTGTCCCTCATATACAACCATTGCCTCGCGATCGCCGCAGCTCAAGAGATCAAACGGATCGAGCGAAAAACGGCCATGCCCCACTTCCTCGAGCGCCGCCTTGCGCGGACGATCCGCCGTATGTATCAAGAGGGCGCGGGCGACCGCAGAGCGCATCCCATCCGCCAGAGCACACGCGCCGACGGCAGTGCGCAAGGCCAATGGGGTTGCAAAACTGGTGCCTGTGGCAAATACTATTTTATTGGTGCGCGGATCGTAGAGTGGCAGAGGGGCTACGTCGGTACCTCCCCACGCCAGTCCGTCCGGCTTGACCAGCCCCGGCGAGCGTCCGCGTCCCACACAACTGTGTGCAGCTCGTACAACTGCACCACTGTGCGCATCCGCGGACCCAACAGCCAGAGCGTTTACCAAATCGGACGGAACTTGGATGCGATTCCCCGGGTACGGCCGTGCGCCGTGGTTGCCAACCGCAACTGCCGCGAGTACCCGACCATCCGCCAGGCGGTGTTCCAGAACACTGGTCCACAGGTGCACATCGTCATCATCCACCGGGTCGGGCGGAGCTAGGCTAATATTGACAAAGGCATGCTGCTTACGATCGAGGACTTCACAGATCCGCTCCACGGTATCGAACATTTCCGGCACTGTTTCGTCGTAGGGCGTCGCCACACGGTAATGGTCCACCGCCGCATAGGGACGCGGCAAGACCGTCTGCCCACCACTTACCGGCCCAAACAACAATGCTGAAGTCACCACTGCGCCGTGATCGAGATAATCGGTCGTAGTGTTCTTCGTTTCAGGCCAGACATGCTCAGTGGCCAGCGTTGCAACCCCAGTCGCATCCATTCCACCATCGAAGACAGCGACCCTGAAATCCCCAGTCATTGCTCCTTCCAACGGTAACGATGGCCCCACTCCGCTTCCTGATGATCGCAGGGCACCTTCATGGCTGCGCAACGGCTGAACCGAACGTAACACGCGCAGATGCGAAAAACGCGCCAGACTCTCGACGCCGCCAAAGGGAATGTGCACTGGCAAGAAACTCAATCCGTCAACGGTAATCAACCGATCGAGATCGGCACGCCCGTCGCAGCGCTTGGCCCACATCGCGAACGCCGAAAAAATGTCGTCATCGTCCTCTTCGGCGTGCAACACAGCCTCCAGCAGCACCGTGCCATCCGAAAGGCGGGTGATAGCTCGTACACGATCGGAGGCGGCCATCAATCCAATTTCCTCGATACGGGACAAGTCTCGTTGAATTCCCTTGGCCTGCGATTGCATTAGCAACTGATCGAGCAAGCGAAAGTCGGCCGCCGACCCCGCCACCAGCAACTCGGCGGTGAACATCGGCGAGTCCTCATCACGCTTGCGCAGGCGGCGCCGCGGTTGAACCGTGCGGCTGCGACTACCGACATGACGCAAATTGGCCATGCGCAACACACCGGCCGGAAAATGACTCTTTGCGAGATATTCCGGATGCACCAGCACTTTTCCAACCACTTCGCCACGCGGAGCAGCTTCAGGCGGAATGCGGGCGGCGGATTGGGAAAACAACTCGAGTTGGGGATGCAAATGGGCACGCGTTTCAGCCAGCGAATACACATCCGGCTTGGACCGTCCGCCACTCGGCCAGTCGGTCGGTGCCACGAGCGCCTGTCCGTTGCCCAGCAACAAATTATTCTTGGCCATCACTTTCCCCCTTAAAGCGGCGGATCACCGACTGCACGGTCGGATGACTAACACCGATGGCGCGCCCGATCTCGCGTGCCGACTTGCCTTGCTGATGCAAGGCCCAAATATGCAGATCGCGGCCGACCTTGCCGGTCGCCTGTCCTTGCCGCTCACGTGCCACGACGCCAACCAGAGCGCCCAAGAAAGGTGCGCCATGCAGAAGGACCTCCTTCTTCGCGGCACGCAGCCAACTCTCTTGATGGGAAAAGGACGCGCCGTCGACCAGGCGCACTACTTCCTCCAATTGATCTTCGCCGACGCCATGCTCATACAGGAAGCGCCTGGTCATGACAGGTTCAGGCAAGGCGATCGACAAGCTCAAGTCAAAGCGCCGCCACACGGCGGGGTCGAGCATATCGGGGTGATTGGTAGCCGCCACCAGTAGCGATTCGCCCGACCAGTTATCCACGGCCTGAAGCAACACGTTAACCAGGCGCTTCAATTCGCCAATGTCGCTATCGTCGTCGCGGCGCTTGGCGATGGCGTCGAACTCATCCAGCAGTAATACGCTACGAGTGGCCAACGCATGATTCAGCACAAGACGCAGGTTTTGCCCGGTCTTGCCCAGATAACTGTTCATCACAGTGGCCAGATCGAGAATTAGGAGCGGTACATTGAGCTGCATGGCCAGCCAGTGGGCGGCCAGCGTCTTGCCGACCCCCGGGGGCCCGGAGAGCAGCACCGAGCGTGTCGGCGTTAGGCCTGCCTCGCGCAGGCGATCCGCGCCCTGCCATTCATTCACTACCCGACCCAGCGCGTCGGCCACCGGGGCACTCCACACTGGATCGCGTGGCAAAACCACCGGAAAGATTTCATCGAGCAGCTTCTGGCGGCTGTCGGCGTCCACCGGATTGGTCTGAAAACCGCGCAATACCGGGTCGCGGCCCAACTCTCCCTCGAGTGCATTGGCCATCTCCGGGTCGGCGGTGGCCAGGCGTGTCGCCAGCTTCTTCACCTGACGGGCGAAGGTTTCACGGCCGCCGTAAAGCCCATCCCGGAACAACGCCACCCACTCCGCCTTGCTCATTATTTTCCGCGGTAATCTATCCAACACCCTGCTATTCCTTGTAGTGGTAAATATATTCCAATATTTTACCACCATTTTACCACACAGACAAGCTTTAGCTCCTGAACATGAACCCGGTAATTTCCTTCCAGAATCGCCAACGGCTGTTCACGTGTGCCTGCCACGACAACGGTGCCTCGTCGGCTCAGATATGCGTATACCAGCGACACGTTATACGTACTGTTCCACCAAAAAGAAAAAGCCAGAGTCTCCCCTGGCTTTCCCGTGATACTCGGTCCCAATCTATTCGGCAGATTCCCACTGGGATAGGAACTGTCAACCCATCTCCCTCACGGAAAACGTATCTGCCTTATTCTCGGTCATAGCCATCCGACTCGACCGTGCCAGCCTATTCGGCAAACTCCAACTGACCGAGGAGCCGTCATCCCGGCTCCCAGCTGGAAGCCGTACCTGCCTTATTGGGTGTTATCGTACCCAAACCGTGAACGATTTCAAGGGAGATGATCGTCTGCCCCGAGCTTCTTGGGCAACTGCACCTTAGCAACGCCGGCCTCGCGCCGAAATGAACAAGGCAGCCCTGGCGACCGTTTCGGCCGGCGGCGAGACCAGATGTTCTCCGCGCTTCGCCTTGGTTGGCGACGGGAAACACAGTCCCCCCTGCATGTAGGCTGCGAAAACCTCGTCCATCGCATCGGCTGCCTCTGCGAGCGCATCTGCCTGATCCTCACCCTGGGTAATAAGCTGCGGAAAGT
>JBAYJH010000214.1:0-8597 GCA_041665185.1 Sterolibacterium sp. | reverse complement strand
CTGGCGGGCACGCCGGGCATCGCTGCGGACCAGTTCGGCATCGCGCAATTCGACACTGACGTTGTGGGTCGGGACGATGCCGTTGCCCAGCGAGGCGGCGACGATTTCACACTTGGCGCGGACGATCAGCGGATGCTCGAACTGGCCGGGGCTGCGCATCGCGCCGGCCGGCAGCGCGCCGTGATGAGCGCTGACGTAATCCATCAGGCCGAAATCGAGCGAGTCGACTTGCGGCAAGGCGGCTATCTGCCAGGCCTCCCGCAAGGCGGCCGGGGTCTCGATCAGGACATGCACGGGGATCGTCTTCTGGATGCCATGCTCGATCTGAAGGTCGCGCAGCGCCGAAATCTGCGTGAGGACGTCATCCAGTCCGCGCACTTTTGGCAGCACGATATAGGCGAGACGTTTACCGGCGGTGCCGACGATGGTCGCCAGGTCCTGGCGCCAATGCGGGTGGGTGACGTCATGAATGCGGGCGCCGACGCGGCCATGGCGGTTGTCGTCGCTCATGATGCAGGCGGCGATCATTTCGGCGTGCCGGCGTTCCTGGCCGGCGGGGGCGCCGTCCTCGCAATCGCCGGTGATATCGAAGATCGGCCCGAGTTCCGACTGTAGCGCCAAGGCCTTGGCGATCAGTTTTTCGCTGCCGGCAAAATGCTCGCAGGCGGAAAGCAGGGGCAGCGGTTTCGGGCCGTTCGACCCATGGTAGAGGACTGACGCAGGATGAAGGCGGGCGTTCATGGGCGGTCGGCGCGTCCCATCCTGCGTGGCACTCTCGGCTCTTGCCGGTCAGCCGAGCAGATGCTTGATGGCGTCGCGTTCTTCGTTCAATTCCTTGAGCGTGAAGTCCATGCGCTCGCGGCTGTAGGCGTCGATTTCGAGGTCTTTGATGACTTCGTATTTGCCGTTGGCGCAAAGGCAGGGGAAACCGTAGATCATGCCGGCCGGAATACCGTAGGAACCGTCGGAGCAGATGCCCATGGTTACCCATTGTCCGTTGCTGCCCAAGGCCCAGTTGCGGATGTGGTCGATGGCGGCGTTGGCGGCAGACGCGGCGGAAGACAGCCCGCGCGCCTCGATGATGGCCGCCCCGCGTTTACCGACCGTGGGGATGAAGGTGTCGCGGTACCAGGGCTTCTCGTTCACTACACCTACGCCGTTCTTTCCGGCGATCGTGGCGAAGCGGATGTCCGGATACATGGTCGGCGAATGGTTGCCCCAGACCACCATTTTTTCGATATCGGTGACCAGTTTGCCGGTGCGCGTGGCGAGTTGCGAGATGGCGCGGTTGTGGTCGAGGCGCATCATCGAGGTGAAGTTGGCGCGCGGCAGGTCGGGTGCCGAGTTCATGGCGATCAGCGCATTGGTGTTGGCCGGATTGCCGACCACCAGGACCTTGATGTCGCGGGCGGCCACTTCGTTCATGGCGCGCCCTTGCACGGTGAAGATGGCGCCGTTGGCTTCGAGCAGGTCCTTGCGCTCCATGCCCTTGCTGCGCGGACGGGCACCGACCAGCAGGGCGTAGTTGGAATCCTTGAAGGCGACCTTCGGATCATCGGTCTGGACGACTCCGGCCAACAACGGAAACGCGCAGTCCTCCAGTTCCATGACCACGCCTTTCAGGGCGGCCAGCGACGGGGTGATTTCCAGCAGTTGCAGGATGACCGGCTGGTCCTTGCCGAGCATTTCGCCGCTGGCGATACGGAACAGCAAACTGTAGCCGATTTGGCCGGCAGCGCCGGTGACGGTGACGCGAACTGGGGCTTTGGTCATTTTGGAAACTCCTTGGTCAGAAAAATCGGAAGAGGATGTCTTATGCCAGTGCTGATGGGGAACTATTGTTCGGCGAATTGCGATGTAGTGGTGGCAGCCAGGCACGCCTGAAAATAACGCATGATGTTAAATCCGTTTTTTGCACCGTGTCAATAGCTAACATATATCATATATAAGACATAAACTACCGTATGGACGGCGACGATATTTTGTGGTGCAATTCGCTTTATGTTGCAACAATCTCATCCGTCGCCGACTTTCAGCCCGCTCTATCGCCAGATCAAAAGCCTGATTCTACAAGGCTTGGAGTCGGGTGAGTGGCGTCCCGGGGAAGCCATCCCAAGTGAGACCGAACTGGCGGTACGCTACCGGGTGAGCCAGGGAACGGTGCGCAAGGCGATTGACGAAATGGCGGCAGAGAACCTCCTGGTGCGCCGGCAGGGCAAGGGAACCTATGTTGCGTCGCACAACGATGCCGATCAGCGGACGAAATTGCGCTTTTTGCGCCTGATTCCCGAAAGCGGCGAGCTGGAGCCCCCTCAAAGCCAGCCCCTCGAATGCTGGCGTGCCAAAGCCGGACAGGAAGCCTCGCGGGTCCTCGGCATCAAACCGGGTGCGCCCATCACCATTATTCGACGCTTGCTGAAGTTCGCCGGCAAGCCTGTGGTCATCGACGAAATCTACTTGCCGGGTGAAGTCTTTGTCGGCCTCAGCCTGGAAATGTTGCAGGACTACAAAGGATCCTTTTACGGGCTCCTCGAAAGCCAGTTCGGCGTGCGCATGATCCGCGCGGAAGAACGCCTGCGGGCGGTTGCGGCCGATCGCGCCAGTGCGGCGTTGCTCGCGGTTGCCGAAGGCACGCCGCTGCTGTCGGTCGAGCGCGTCAGCCATACCTACGGCGACCGACCGGTGGAGTGGCGCCGCGGCTTGTACTTGACCGCCGAGCATTACTATCTGAACGAATTGGGTTGAGCGGAATGGAGCAGCACGCCGGCCGGATTGACGGATGCCGTCAGTCCGGGCAATCCCCGGCAGCACTTCTTGCATGCCGGTTTTCGGCCTGGCCGGCCAATTGGAGAATTGAATCGATATGCCTGAGATCATCAAGCAACGCCCGAAATATCTGAATCTCGTTGAAATTCGCTTGCCCCTGGCGGGCTTTGCATCGATTCTGCATCGCGTCAGCGGGGCCGGGCTGTTCTTGTTGCTGCCCCTGTTAATTTATCTGCTGCAACTCTCCCTCGGCACGCCGCAGGATTTTCAGAGCTTCAGGGCGGTGCTCGGCCATCCGCTGGTGAAATTGATCCTGATCGGTTTGCTGTGGGCGTTCCTGCATCACTTCTGCATGGGCATACGCATTCTGTTGCTGGATATGCATATCGGCGTCGAACTGGAGGCTTCGCGCACCAGCGCCAAGGCGGTGCTGGGCGTCAGCTTGCTGCTGACGGTGATTCTGGGAGCAAGACTATGGTGAAGCGCATCGTGGTCGGCGCCCATTACGGATTGCGCGACTGGCTGGCCCAGCGCGTCACTGCCGCCGTGATGGCCGTATATACGCTGATCGTTGCCGGCGCGCTGTTAGCGGGGCCGAGCTTGTCGCAGGACGCCTGGCGATCCTTGATGTCCGGCGGATTCATGCGTTTCGCCACCTTCCTGTTCATTGTCTGTCTGTGCTACCACGCCTGGGTTGGGGTGCGCGATATCTGGATGGACTACGTCAAGCCAGCCGGCATCCGCCTCAGTTTGCATGTTGTGACCCTGTTGCTGCTGGTCGGCTGTGCCGGTTGGTCAATACAGATCCTTTGGAGCCTTTAATGAAGAACCTACCTCCCTGCCTCCTTCCCATGGAAGGAGGTGACGCAAGTTCGCTACGCTCTAAATTGTTGGACGGGTTTGCCTTGGGTCGGCCCGGCGGCAAACCATGACAATTGCCATCCGCAAATTCGACGCAATCATCGTCGGCGCCGGCGGCGCCGGATTGCGTGCCGCGATCCAGCTTTCCGAAGCCGGCCTGAAGACCGCCGTGCTGACCAAGGTGTTCCCTACCCGCTCGCACACGGTGGCTGCACAAGGCGGCGTCGCCGCTTCGCTGGGCAATTCGGAGGAGGATCACTGGCACTGGCACATGTATTACACGGTCAAGGGCTCGGACTGGCTGGGCGACCAGGATGCGATCGAGTTCATGTGCCGTGAGGCCAACGAAGTGGTGGTCGAACTCGAACATTACGGCATGCCGTTCGACCGTCTCGACAACGGCCGCATCTACCAGCGCCCGTTCGGCGGCCACATGTCGAACTTCGGCGAAAAGCCGGTGCGCCGCTCCTGCGCCGCCGCGGACCGCACCGGCCATGCCATGCTGCACGCCATGTACCAGCGCAATGTCAAAGTGAATACGCAGTTCTTCGTCGAATGGATGGCGCTGGACCTGATCCGCGACGCCGAAGGCGAGGTGCTGGGCGTCACCGCCATGGACATGGAGACCGGCGAAGTGGCCATGTTCCATGCCAAGGCGACGATCTTCGCCACCGGCGGGGCGGGGCGCATCTACTATTCATCCACCAACGCCTTCATCAACACTGGCGACGGCCTCGGCATGGCCGCGCGTGCAGGCATTCCGCTCGAAGACATGGAGTTCTGGCAGTTTCACCCGACCGGCGTTGCCGGTGCCGGGGTGTTGATCACCGAAGGCGTGCGCGGCGAGGGCGGCATCCTGCGCAACAGCAGCGGCGAACGCTTCATGGAACGTTATGCCCCCAACGCCAAGGATCTTGCCTCGCGCGATGTGGTGTCGCGCGCCATGGTGACCGAAATCAACGAGGGGCGCGGCTGCGGGCCGGCCAAGGATTTCGTGATGCTGGATATTACCCATCTCGACCCGGAGACGATCATGAAGCGCCTGCCCGGCATCCGCGAGATCGGCATCCAGTTTGCCGGCGTGGATTGCATCAAGGATCCGATTCCGGTGGTGCCGACCGCCCATTACCAGATGGGCGGCATCCCGACCAATTACCTGGGGCAGGTGGTGATGCCGAAGGACGGCGATTCGAGCGTGCCGGTCCCCGGCTTCTACGCCGCCGGCGAATGTGCCTGCGCCTCGGTGCATGGCGCCAACCGCCTGGGCACCAACTCGCTGCTCGACCTGCTGGTGTTCGGCAAGTCGGCCGGCGCGTCGGCGGTCGAATACCTGAAGCGGGTTCCGCGCGCCCACAAGCCCCTGCCTCAGGATGCCATAGACAGGAGCATGGCGCGTCTGGATCGCCTCGACACGCAAAAGGACGGCGCCAGCGTGCATGACACCCGCCTGGCGATGCAACGCACCATGCAGAACCACTGCGGAGTGTTTCGCTTCAGCGGCAAGCTCAAGCAAGGGGTCGAAAAGATCACTGAAATCGCACGGCAAATTGCCACCACCGGGATCAAGGACAAGTCCCAGGTATTCAATACGGCGCGGCTCGAAGCCCTGGAGCTCGACAACATGATCGAGGTGGCCAAGGCCACCATGGTTTCCGCCGAGGCGCGCAAGGAGTCGCGCGGCGCCCATGTCCGCGACGACGCCGTCGACTGCGCGGAAAGACCCAATGGGCGCGACGACCAGAACTGGCTCAAGCACAGCCTCTGGTTCCGCGCGGGCAACCGACTCGAATACAAGCCGGTGACCATGAATCCGCTGACCGTCGAGAGCATCGAACTCAAGACGCGTGCCTACTGACAGATGACCGGCGAAAGATGACAAGGTGATGACGAATATCGCACAGAAACGCACGATTCAGTTCAGGATCTACCGCTACGATCCCGACCAGGACGCCAAGCCCTACATGCAGGACATCGCGGTCGAGCTGGATAGCACGGAGCGCAAGCTGCTCGACGCCATCGTCAAGCTCAAGGTCCAGGACGATTCGATATCCTTCCGCCGCTCCTGCCGCGAGGGCGTCTGCGGTTCGGATGCCATGAACATCAACGGCAAGAACGGACTGGCCTGCCTGACCGACATCGACACCTTGAAACAGCCGATCGTGCTGAGGCCGCTGCCGGGCCTGCCGGTGATCCGCGACCTGATCGTGGATATGACGCAATTCTTCAAGCAATACCATTCGATCAAGCCCTATCTGATCAACGACGACCATCCCCCGGAGCGCGAACGCCTGCAATCTCCTGAGGAACGTGAAGAGTTGAACGGCCTTTACGAATGCATCCTGTGCGCCTGCTGCTCGACCTCATGCCCGTCGTTCTGGTGGAACCCCGACAAGTTCGTCGGCCCGGCCGGCCTCCTTGCCGCCTACCGCTTCATCGCCGACACGCGCGACCAAGCCACCAACGAACGCCTCGACAACCTGGAAGACCCCTACCGCCTGTTCCGTTGCCATACCATCATGAATTGCGTCGATGCCTGCCCGAAGGGTCTCAATCCGACCAAGGCCATCGGCAAGATCAAGGACATGATGGTGAGGCGGATAGTCTGACCATGGCCGGGACAGGGAATGCCAGCCCATTGGCGGGGTCAGGTCCGGCGTTGCCGGCGCCGAATCCGGGACCGCATAGGGGTCGCTTGCGCTGGCATACGCGGCGCGCGCTGCTGGAACTGGACCTGCTGTTCGAACGCTTCTGGCGGCGTCACGAACAGACTCTTGATATAGAACAGGCTTTGCTGTTGGAAGAACTGCTAGAGTTGGAGGACCACGAATTATGGGACCTGTTGTGCGGCCGCCGGGAAATCGGCGATCCGCGCTGGCACGGCCTCGTACAACAGTTGCTTGAAGTTTGATTAGGTATCGAAGCGCAGGTTTCACCAAACTTTGTTCCAACTTTGACACAGGGGTATTTCCATGACTAATGAAAGCACGGCCACACTCAATTACGGCGGCAAGACCGTCGAGTTTCCTGTTCAATCCGGCAGCATCGGTCCCGATGTCATTGACATACGTTCGTTGTATGCCAAGACCGGTGCCTTTACATTTGACCCAGGCTTCATGTCGACCGGCAGCTGTAAATCGACGATCACTTACATCGATGGCGACAAGGGCGAACTGCTGTATCGCGGTTACCCGATCGAACAACTCGCCGTGAATTGCGACTTCCTGGAAGTCTGCCAGCTGCTGCTCACGGGCGAGTTGCCGAATGCCCAGGAGAAGGCCGAATTCGCCGACACCATCAAGAACCACACCATGGTGCATGAGCAATTGACGCGCTTCTATCAGGGTTTCCGCCGCGACGCCCACCCGATGGCGGTGATGGTCGGCGTCGTCGGCGCGCTGTCGGCTTTCTATCATGACGCGATGGTCATCAGCGACCAGAAGAGCCGCGACATCTCGGCTTACCGCCTGATCGCCAAGATGCCCACCATCGTTGCCATGGCCTACAAGTACGGCATGGGCCAGCCTTTCATGTACCCGAAAAACGAGTTGGATTTCTCCAGCAATTTCATGCACATGATGTTCGCCACCCCGTGCGAGCCGTACAAGCCCAATCCGGTGCTGACGCGGGCTCTCGACCGCATCCTGATCCTGCATGCCGATCACGAGCAGAACGCCTCGACCTCGACGGTCCGCCTGGCCGGGTCCTCCGGCGCCAATCCGTTCGCCTGTATCTCGGCCGGCATTGCCTGTCTGTGGGGCGCGGCGCACGGTGGGGCGAACGAGGCGTGCCTGAAGATGCTGGAAGAGATCGGCGACGTATCCCGTGTCGGCGAATACATCAAGCGTTCCAAGGACAAGAACGACAGCTTCAAGCTGATGGGCTTCGGTCACCGCGTGTACAAGAACTTCGATCCGCGCGCCAAGTTGATGCGCGAAACCTGCCACGAAGTCCTGAACGAGCTCGGTCTGCACGACGATCGCCTGTTCAAGCTGGCGGTCGAACTTGAGAAGATTGCGCTGGAAGACGACTACTTCGTCGAGAAGAAGCTCTATCCGAACGTCGATTTCTACTCGGGCATCGTGCAACGCGCGCTGGGCATTCCGACACAGATGTTTACCGGGATATTTGCGATGGCGCGCACCGTCGGCTGGATTTCGCAGTGGAACGAAATGATTTCCGATCCCGACCAGAAGATCGGCCGTCCCCGCCAGCTCTATATCGGCGCCAAGCGCCGCGACGTGGCACCGCTCGCCAAGAGGTGATCGTTCAGGGGGAAGGGCGGAGCGCTTCCCCTTTCCCCTCCTCTTTCCTCACCCCGAGGTGACGCCCATGATGAAGCAAATGCTGGCAAATTCGTATCTCTTCGGCGCCAATGCGCCCTTCATCGAAGAACTCTATGAGACCTACCTGAATAATCCGGGAACGGTGACGCCGGCTTGGCGCGACTATTTCGACAAATTGCAGAACCTTCCCGGCTCGGGGAGCGATGCGGCACCCGATGTCGCCCACGCGCCGGTGGTCGCATCGTTTGCCCAGCGGGCCAAGCAGGGCACCCTGCGCCAGGCGGCAACCCCGGCTGCCGATCCCCGGCAGGTGAAGATCCTGCAGATGATCAATGCCTACCGCTTCCTGGGAAACCGCTGGGCGCAGCTCGATCCGCTCAAGCGCACCGAGCGGCCGGCGATCGCCGAGTTGGATCCGGCTTATTATGGCTTCACCGAAGCGGATCTCGGCGTCGTTTTCAACACCGGGTCGTTTGCTTTCGGTCCCGAACAGGCCAGCCTGCGCGAAATTCTCGAAGCTTTGCGCCAGACATACTGCGGCGCCATCGGCGCCGAGTACATCTACATGAGCGACATCTCTCACAAGCGCTGGATCCAGTCCAGGCTGGAGCCGATACGCGCGACCCTGAAATGTGCGGCCGAACAGAAAAGGCGCCTGCTCGAGCGCCTCACCGCCGCCGAGACGCT
>JBAYJH010000213.1:0-8622 GCA_041665185.1 Sterolibacterium sp. | reverse complement strand
TGCTCGCGACAGCCGACGCCCTGGCGGAATTCGGCAAGCACTCGCGCTACTTCAACACCTTCGCCGGCAACACGGTCTCGTGCGCAGCGGCCCTGGCGGTGCTGGAGACCATCGAGCGGGACCGGCTGGTGCCGCATGCAGTCAAGGTCGGCAAGGTGCTGCTCGACGGTATTGCTGCGCTCGCCGCGAAGTACGAGGCCATCGGCGACGTGCGGGGGGCAGGACTCTTCGTCGGCGTTGAGCTCGTGTCGGACCGCACGACGCGGGCGCCTGACCGCAACCTTACCAGCCAGGTGGTCAACCTGATGCGCGACAAGGGCGTGCTGCTCAGCGCCTGTGCCCAGGGCCATAACGTGCTCAAGATACGTCCGCCGTTGGTGCTGTCGGCGGAGCAGGCCGGCATGGTCGTCGAGGCGCTCGACGAATCGCTCACCGAGGTGCAGTGAAAGTCGCCGGGATTGACTTGAAAGTATAATTGCCCCATGAGATCAGCAGTTTCGCTCGACCGGTTCGACATCAAGATCCTCGTGCGTCTCCAGCGCGACGGACGCTGCACGAATGTCGACCTGGCCGAGTCGGTGGGTCTCAGCCCCAGCCCGTGTCTGCTGCGCACCAAGCGGCTACAGAAGACTGGGCTGATCCGTGGCTACGGCGCCGACATCGAGCTGGAAAAGCTGGGGGAATACGTCATCGTGTTCTCGGAGATCACCATCAGCAGCCACCGACCGCATGATTTCCGAAAATTCGAGGAAGGTGCCGGAAAGTACCAGGAGATCGTCGAGTGCTACAACGTCAACGGCGGCTACGATTACCTGCTGAAGATTGTGGCGCCCGGCATCGGATATTTTCAGGCGCTGATGGAAAAGATGCTGAAAGACGACATCGGCATCGAGCGCTTCGCCAGCCGGATCGTCCTGCGCCAGCCGCTGCACCGGCGCGAGTATCCGCTGGACATCATCGCGACCCAGAAACGGTGGGAGTGATGGTCGTCAGGCTCAGGCAGCGATAGGAGTGGACCGCGCGTTCTGTCGCGTTGCCGGCTGATGAGCGTGTTTCGGGCGGGAACGAATGCGACTTTGTCAGAAGGGACGGATTGGTCCGGCCAACGAGTAGAAAACGGGTCGGCAAACGACAGCTCGTTTTCAATACCTACTGGAAGTTCGTGCCGAATTGCCGATTGGTTTTGGAATTGCATATTCCGATCATCACGGCCGATGTCGCAGCGCGGGTGCGTAAAGTTCAAACTCAACCTCGATCGGTCAAGGCCGTAGGTTGCAGGGTTGGCCTGAAGCAAACCATGCTGATCGACCCGGACAAAACAGCGTTTTGTTGGTCGCTCGCGCCTTAATTCAGGACAATTCAAAATTCCCTCATGTTCTAATTGTTCGCATGGCAATGACGACAACGGACCGACCCGCGATGAAGCTCGACTTCTGCCGGTGGCTTGACACCGAGTTGCCGCGGCTACAGGCGCCGTCCCTGATCGAGGGTACCCGGGCATGACAGGGCGCTTTGTGCGATTGGCGGAAACCGAGCGCCAGCAGGTTACCCTTCGGATCGATGGCGTGACGGTACGGGCTTTGCTGGGAGATACCCTGATGGTCGCGGTGCTGGCCGCCGGCGGACACCTGCGCGATTCGGAGTTCGGCGACGGCCACCGCGCGGGATTCTGCCTGATGGCTGCCTGCCAGGACTGCTGGGTGTGGACCGCGGCCGGAGAGCGGCTGCGTGCTTGCTCGACACTGGTCAGCGAAGGCTTGGACATCAGCACGCGACAACCGGAGGCGACGTGGTCGGACCGCGCGTAATCATCGTCGGCGCCGGCCCGGCCGGCGTGCGCTGCGCCGAAGCGCTGGTCGCGGCGGGCATCCGACCGACCGTGATCGACGAGAACCGCCGCGACGGCGGCCAGATCTACCGGCGCCAGCCGGACAATTTCACCCGTTCATACGCCACCCTTTACGGCACCGAGGCGAGCCGCGCCGCAGCCAATCATCGCTGCTTCGACGAATTGCGCGGACGCATCGATTACCTGCCGGAAACCCTGGTCTGGAATATTTCGGAGGGCCACGTTTATGCCCTGCGGGATTCCCGGCTGGTCGAACTGCCGTTCGATGCATTGATCCTGTGCACCGGCGCGACCGACCGGCTGATGCCGGTCAAGGGCTGGAACCTGGCGGGCACCTACAGCCTGGGCGGAGCGCAGGTGGCGCTCAAGGCGCAGGCCTGCGCCATCGGCCGGCAGGTGATTTTCATGGGCAGCGGCCCCTTGCTGTATCTGGTTGCCGCGCAATATCTCAAGGCCGGCGCGGGTGTCGCGGCGGTGCTCGACACCTCCCCGTGGCGGCTCCGCTTGGCCGCCCTGCCCAAACTTCTGGCGATGCCACGGGCACTATTCAACGGCATCAAGCTGACCCTGGCGCTGCGCCGCGCCGGTGTGCCGATGCTCAGCGGCATCGAACCGCTGGAAATCACCGGCAGCGCGCAGGACGGCGTCAATGGCCTGAGCTTCCGCGATGCGCGCGGCGAAGTGCGCCGGCTAGCCTGCGATGCCGTCGCCATCGGCTATCACTTGCGGCCGGAAACCCAGCTCGCCGACCTGGCGCGCTGCGAATTCCAGTTCAATCCAACCAGCCGTCAATGGCTGCCGCGCATCGATGCGCAGGGACGCAGTTCGGTGGCGGGCGTGTATCTGGCCGGCGACGGCGCGCGCCTGCTCGGCGCGGATGCCGCCGAGGCCGCCGGCAAGATCGCCGCGCTGGCGGTGCTGGAGGATTTCGGCTATCCATTCAAGGCCGAGACGGTCGCCGAATTGCGCCGCAAGCTGGCGACGCTTACGCGTTTCGCCCAAGGACTGATGCAGTCCTTCCCCTGGCCGGCCGGACAGGCGGCGCGCCTGTCGGACGACACCGTGGTCTGCCGTTGCGAAGCGGTGACTGCCGGCGAACTGCGCCGCGTTGTCGCACAGACCGGCGCGCGCGAAGCGAACCGCGCCAAGGCCTTCAGCCGGGTCGGCATGGGCCGCTGCCAGGGCCGTTACTGCGGGCATGCCGCGGCCGAGATCATCGCCCACGCGGCGGAGGTGCCGATCGAGCAGGTCGGCCGCCTGCGCGGCCAGGCGCCCGTCAAGCCGTTACCGATCGGTATTGCGGAGGATGGCGCATGACGGCGGCAAGTGACGTGATCATCATCGGCGCCGGCATCGCCGGCAGCGCCGCGGCATTCTTTCTGAGGCAGCGCGGGCGATCGGTAACCTTGCTCGAACGCGGCTTGGCGGGCCAGCAGGCCAGCGGCGTCAACTTCGGCAACGTGCGGCGCCAGGGACGTCGTCTTGAGCATCTGGCGCTGTCCAACCGCGCCAGCGTGACTTGGCGACGCATGCGCGAACTCGTCGGCGAGGACATCGAATATATCCCGGAGGGGCATATCCGGGTTTGCTATCGGGACCGTCCCGAACTGCTCGATGAATTCGCCGAGTATGCCCGCGAGGCCGGCGTCCGCGGCCTGGATCTGGAAATCGTCACGGGTGCGGCGCTGCGCCAGCGCTTCCCGTTTTTCGGACCCGAGGTACTGGGCGGTTCCTACTCGGCGCTCGACGGCCACGCCAATCCCCGCCTGGTGGCGCCGGCTTTCGCGCGCGCGGCCAGGCGCAACGGGGCCGAGGTCATCGAGAACTGCGAGGTTCTTCAGGTCGAAAAAGCAGGCGAAGATTTTCTGGTCAGCGCTGCCGATGCGCGCTGCTTCCGCGCCCCGATCCTGCTGGTCGCCGCCGGCGCGTGGGGTAACCGCTTTGCCGCGCAGTTCGGGGAAGCCGTGCCGATGGCCGTGCGCGGCCCAACCATGTCCGTGACCGAACCGGTCCCATACAGCATCCACTGCGCCGTCGGCCTGGTGTCGCCGCTGGATGAAGAGGACGTGTATTTCCGCCAGATTCCGCGCGGCAATCTCATCATCGGCGGCGGCCTGCGCGGCCCCGCTTATCCGGATCTTTGCCGCGCCTACGTGCTGCCGCGCAACACGCTGGGCCAGTTCAAGCAGATTCGCCGCCTGGCACCCGCGGTCGGGCGGCTGAATATCATTCGCGTCTGGAGCGGCATCGAAGGCTATCTGCCGGACTCTCAGCCGGTCATGTGCCCGAGCCGACGCACCAGCGGTCTCTACTACGCTTTCGGATTCAGCGGCGGCGGCTTCCAGTTGGGTCCCGGCGTTGGCGACGTGATGGCAGAGCTGATCGACACGGGGCATACCACCACGCCGATCGATATGTTCGACATCGGCCGCGCGGCGCTGTCCGCAACCGCCATGGCGGCAATTGGCGACGACGCATGATGGCCGCCCAACGCTTCCGGAGCACCAAGATCAAGACGACACCCCATTCCAAATGCTAAACGACATCACCATGAATGCAGCCACGGTTGGCGCCAAAGCCAAGCCACAAGCCGGTCTAGGCACGAGACTACTGGCGATTGACGCACTCCGCGGTCTGGTGATGCTCTTTATGCTGGTCGACCATATCCGTGAAATCGCTTATGCCCATCATGCCGTCACCGATCCGATGAACGCCATGACGATAGAGCCGGCATTGTTCTTCACGCGTATGACCAGCCAGGTCGTCGCGCCCATATTCATCGCATTGACCGGGCTTTCTGCCTATCTCTACGGGCAGTCGCACACCAAGCGCGAGACCTCGTATTTCCTGGTCACGCGCGGCCTGTTCCTGGTTTTCCTCGAATTGACCCTGGTCACCGGCGCCTGGGCGGCACAGCATTTCCCGCCGACTTTCTGGCTACAGGTCATTTGGTGCATTGGCCTGTGCATGATCGTTTTGGCGGGGCTGCTGCACTTGCCGCGTTCCTGGCAGCTTGGGCTGGGGGTAGTCATCGTTTGCGGCCACAACCTGCTTGACCGCATCGTGCTTGCCCCAGACTCGGTCTTCTATCTGCCATGGACGGTCCTTCATCAGCGCGCGGCTTTCGAGATCGGCGGCGGCGTAGTGGTAAAAATCAGCTACCCGGTACTGCCGTGGATCGGGGTGATTCTGCTGGGATATGCCATCGGGCCATGGTTTGCGCGCGGCACCGAAGGCGGCACACGCATGCGCAAGCTGATGATCTTAGGCTGGACGATGCTGCTCGCGTTCCTGCTGATCCGTTACGTCAATGTCTATGGGGATCGGCCATGGGTTGACACGGGTGACTGGCTCAGGACCATCATGAGTTTCATGGCCGCGACAAAATATCCGCCATCGTTGATGTTTCTCATGCCGACATTGGGATTTGGCCTGCTTTTCTTAGCGTACTTCGAACGCATTCAGCAGAGCAACAGCGTGCGCATGCTCGCCTATATGGGGGGCGCCCCGATGTTCTTCTACGTGTTACATCTTTATGTGCTAAAGATCCTGAACTTCATTGCAGTTGCGATTTGGGGAAACAATCAAGGAACCAGTTTTGGGTTTGAGCATGTATCGGGCATCTGGTTGACCGCGCTGATACTCCTGGTGCCGTTGTACATTCCGTCTCGTTGGTTTGCAGGCCTCAAACAACGCCGTAGAGATATCTGGTGGCTGAAATATCTTTGACTTTGAAGATTGCCATGGAAATGAAGGGCGCGGAAGCTAGCCAGTTCTATATCGACGATCTGGTCGCGCCTCTGATCGCCTTCCGGCGCGACCTCCACGCTCATCCGGAACTCGCATTTGCGGAGCACCGCACCGCCGCGCTGATCGCCGAGGCTCTGCGCCAGGCCGGGCTCGATGTGCACACGGGCATCGGCGGCACGGGCCTGGTCGCGGTGCTCAAAGTCGGCAGCTCGGGACGCAGCATTGGCCTGCGCGCCGACATGGATGCATTGCCGATGCATGAGCAGACGAATTTAGACTATGCAAGCGGCAATCCCGGCGTCTTCCACGGCTGCGGCCATGACGGACACGTTGCCATGTTGCTGGGTGCCGCACAACACCTGGCGCGGTCCCGTCGATTCGACGGCACCGTCCACTTTATCTTTCAACCGGCAGAGGAGGGGCGGGGTGGGGCGCGAGCCATGGTCGCTGACCGGCTCTTCGAGCGATTTCCTTGCGATCGGGTGTTCGCCCTTCACAACTGGCCGGATCTACCCGCGGGAACGGTGGCAACGCGGCCGGGGCCGATCATGGCCGCCGCCGACAGGTTCGAAATTCTGCTCGAAGGGCGTGGCGGTCATGCGGCGATGCCGCACCAGACGCCCGATGCGATCCTTGCCGCGAGCGATCTGGTAACCCAACTCAACTGCATCGTATCGCGCCGCGTGCCCCCCACGGCGTCCGCGGTCCTGTCGGTCACCCAAATCGAAGGAGGCAATTCCCACAACGTCCTGCCGGCCGCCGTCCGCATCGTCGGCACAGTCCGCAGCTTTGATCCGGCGGTGCAAGACCGCATCGAAGCATCGCTGCGCCAGATCGTCGACGGCATAGCGCAGGCGAGCGGCACACGCGCGACCGTGACTTACGATCGCTACTATCCGGCCGCGATTAACGATGCCGAAGCGGCTGCCGAGGCGCTGGCTGCCGCGGCGACCGTCACTTGCGTGCAAAATGCGCCGGAACCGGCCTTCACGTCGGAAGATTTCGCGTTCATGCTGCTGGCCTGCAAGGGTGCCTATCTCTGGCTAGGGCAAGGGCGTGGGGATGGCGATGCGCCGCTGCACCATCCGAATTACGATTTCAACGACGGCATACTCGCGACCGGAATTCGACTGCACACCGCATTGGTCGAACGGTACCTTTGCAGCGAAGCGTTGCCCGATGTGATCGGCCGCTGAAGACCGGCTTGCGCACACCGATGAGCTTGCGCGCGCTCGCGGTGTGCATGGCAAACTATGCTGATTGAACGGGACAAAACCGTGTTTTGTTGGCGGCCATACCTACAATAGAGAATTTTCGTAAGTCCCCACATGGTCTAATTAGTTCCAATCGGGAAACGTTCAGATAGCCCATATGCATAAAGGACAAGAAACATGACCCGCTTCAGACCCAAATACATCACCTTCGACTGCTACGGCACCCTCATCCGCTTTCGCATGGGAGACATGGCCCGGGAATTGTTCCGCGACCGGATCTCCGCCGAAAACATGGAACAGTTCGTTAAGGACTTCGCCGCCTATCGTCTCGACGAAGTTATCGGCGCGTGGAAGCCTTACAAGGAGGTGCTCTGCAACGCGGTTCGGCGTACCTGCCGACGCTGGAAGATCGAGTACCGTGACGACGAAGGCGTGCGCTTCTACGAAGCCGTGCCGACCTGGGGGCCGCATGCGGATGTCCCGGAGCCGCTGGCCCGGATCGCCAAGCACATCCCGCTGGTGATCCTGTCGAACGCCGCCAACGACCAGATCCAACTCAACGTCGCCAAGCTCGGCGCGCCCTTCCACGCCGTGTTCACCGCCGAGCAAGCGCAGGCCTACAAGCCGCGCCTACAGGCTTTCGAATACATGCTGGATCAATTGGGCTGCGGGCCGCAAGACATCCTGCATGTGTCGTCGAGCCTGCGCTACGACCTGATGTCGGCCGACGACCTGGGCATCACCCACAAGGTATTCGTCAACCGCGGGCACGAACCCTCGACGCCTTATTACAACTATCAGGAAATCAAGGATATCGGCGGCCTTCCGGCCATTGTCGGACTCTGAGCAAAAATGTCTTCGACCAACTGCCCGCGCCATTGCCCGCCGTACAGCGGCGTGAGGGACTATCGGTGTGCCGATAACCTCTGGGCCGCCGCATAACATGCCACCCGCAAAAATCGGCGCGGTCCCGAGGAACCGGCGAGCGTGAACAACATCGTGGTCCTGGTGGCGAAGCGCATCGGCGCCGCCGCGATGACGCTGTTGCTGGTGTCGGCGGTGGTCTTCGCGATCACCTCGCTGCTGCCCGGGGACGCCGCCGAGGAAGCGCTTGGTCAGGGCGCCACGCCGGAAACCGTGGCGGCACTGCGCACTCAACTAGGGCTCGACGAGCCGGGTCACCTGCGTTATCTGCACTGGCTGGCCGGCCTGGTCTCCGGCAATCCCGGACAGTCCCTGGCCAATCATCTGCCGGTCAGTGAACTCATCGCCAGCCGCCTGCCCAAGTCCATGGTCCTGGCGGGAACCACGGCCGCCGTGTCGGTGCCGCTGGCGCTGTTGCTGGGCGTGCTGTCGGCGATGTTCCGCGGCGGGAAGATCGATCGCGGCCTCAACCTGCTCACCCTGTCCATGGTCGCCGTGCCGGAATTCCTTGTCGCGACGTTGGCTGTGCTGCTCTTCGCCGTCAAGCTGCATTGGTTGTCGGCGCTCTCCTCGCCGCCGGACAACCCGACCCTGGCGCAATTTCTGCGCGTCTATGCCATGCCCGTCATGACGCTGAGTTTCGTCATCGTCGCACAGATGGCACGCATGACGCGGGCCGCGCTGATCGACCAGCTCGAGCAGAGCTATGTCGAGATGGCCGTCCTCAAGGGCGCCGGACCGACGCGCGTGGTGCTGCGGCACGCCCTGCCGAACGCCATCGGGCCGATTGCCAACGCGGTGGCGCTGAGCCTGTCCTACCTGCTGGGCGGCGCCATCATCGTCGAGACCATCTTCAATTACCCCGGCATCGCCAGCCTGATGGTC
>JBAYJH010000212.1:0-8638 GCA_041665185.1 Sterolibacterium sp. | reverse complement strand
CTGCACAAGCGCACCGAGAAGTCCCTGGAATGCCTCCTGCCACCCGCCTCCGCCGCCCCGCAACGTCTGCATCAGGCCATGCGCTATGCCACGCTCGGCGGCGGCAAACGTATCCGGCCGCTGCTGTGTCACGCCGCAGGCGAACTCGGCAGTGCCGACCCTGCCCGCCTGGACATCGCGGCCGCTTCGGTGGAACTCATCCATGTCTATTCGCTGGTGCACGACGACTTGCCCTGCATGGATGACGATGTCCTGCGGCGCGGCAAGCCCACCTGCCATGTCGAGTTCGACGAAGCCACCGCGTTGCTGGTCGGCGACGCGCTGCAAGCGCTGGCATTTCAGCTGCTGGCGGAGCATCCGCTGACAGCAGACGCCGGGCGCCAGCTCGACATGCTGCGCCTGCTGGCGCAAGCCGCCGGATCGCGCGGCATGGCCGGCGGCCAGGCCATCGATCTGGCCGCGGTCGGCCAATCTTTAGCGCTGGCCGAACTGGAGTTCATGCACATTCACAAGACGGGTGCCTTGATCCGCGCCGCAGTGCTGCTCGGCGCCGCTTGCGGCACGCCGTTGCCCCAAGAGGAAATGGCCGGGCTGGACCGCTACGCCAAGATTGCCGGCCTGCTGTTTCAGGTGGTGGATGACATTCTCGACAGCGAATCGGACACCGCGACCCTGGGCAAGACCGCCGGCAAGGACGCCGCGCAGCACAAGCCGACCTATGTCAGCCTGCTCGGCCTGGCCCAGGCCAAGGCCAAGGCCGCCGAACTATGCACTGCGTCGCACCAAGCCCTCGCCTGCTTCGGCGACAAATCCAGGCGACTCGGCGAACTGACCGATTTCATCGTCCGCCGCAGCTTCTGACGGTCGACATCCCATCACCCAACAAACAAGCCACATGTCCGACACACCGCTCCTCGACAGCATCGATTTTCCCGCCGCACTGCGCCTGCTTGAGCGCAATGAGCTGGCGCAACTGGCGGAGGAGCTACGGGCTTTCCTGATCGAGTCGGTAGCGAAAACCGGCGGCCACCTGTCTTCAAATCTTGGGACGGTCGAACTGACCATCGCCCTGCATTACGTTTTTGACACGCCGCACGACCGCCTGGTGTGGGATGTCGGCCACCAGACTTATGCCCACAAGATCCTCACCGGACGCCGCGCCGGCATGGCCAAGCTGCGCATGCAGGGTGGCGTTTCCGGTTTCCCGCGCCGTAGTGAGAGCGATTTCGACACCTTCGGCGTCGGGCATTCCTCGACCTCGATCTCGGCGGCGCTGGGCATGGCCGTCGCCGCGCGCAACAAGGGCGAGGGCCGCCGCGTGGTGGCCATCATCGGCGATGGCGCCATGTCCGCCGGAGAGGCTTTCGAAGCGCTGAACAATGCCGGCGTGATCGACGCCAATCTGCTGGTGATCCTCAACGACAACGACATGTCGATCTCGCCGCCGGTGGGGGCGCTCAACAAGTATCTGGCGCGGCTGTTTTCCGGCCGCTCCTTCAATGCGGCACGCAAGGCCGGCGAAAAGGTGTTGGCGAAAATGCCGTCGATGCTGGAATTCGCCAAGCGCGCCGAAGAGCACGTCAAGGGCATGATCGTGCCGGGAACCCTGTTCGAGGAATTCGGCTTCAACTACATCGGCCCGATCAACGGCCACGATCTGGACTCGTTGATCCCGACCCTGGAAAACCTCAAGCTGCTCGATGGTCCGCAATTCCTCCACGTCATCACCCGCAAGGGCCAGGGCTACAAGCTGGCGGAATCCGATCCGGTGCTGTATCACGGCGTTTCCAAGTTCGACGCGGCCGGCGGCATCCAGCCCACTACGGCGGCCAAGCTCACGTACACCCAGGTGTTCGGCGATTGGCTGTGCGACATGGCGGCGGCGGATACACGGCTCATCGGCATCACCCCGGCGATGCGCGAAGGCTCGGGCCTGGTGCGCTTCGCCCAGGAATATCCGGACCGCTACCACGATGTCGGCATCGCCGAGCAGCATGCCATGACCTTCGCCGCGGGGCTCGCCTGCGAAGGGATGCGGCCGGTGCTGGCGATCTATTCGACCTTCCTGCAACGCGCCTACGATCAGTTGATTCACGACGTGGCCTTGCAGAACCTGCCGGTCATGCTGGCCATCGACCGCGGCGGCCTGGTAGGCGCCGACGGCGCCACTCACAATGGCGCCTTCGACCTGTCCTACCTCACCTGCATCCCCAATATGCTGGTGATGACGCCCAGCGACGAGAACGAATGCCGCACCATGCTCACCACCGCTTATCGCCACAACGGCCCGAGCGCCGTGCGCTACCCGCGTGGCAGCGGCCCTGGCGCGGTGCCCAACGCGGCCCTAGCCGCCCTGCCCATCGGCAAGGGGGAGATCCGCCGCCAATCCGGTTGTAACGCTGCCGGCCGGCGTGTCGCCCTGCTGGCCTTCGGCAGCCTGCTGGCGCCGGCACTGGCTGCGGCGGAGCAACTGGATGCGACGGTCGCCAACATGCGCTTCGTCAAGCCGCTGGACCGCGAGTTGGTCGTATCGCTGGCAAATAGTCATGCGCTGCTGGTGAGCATCGAGGAAAACACCGTGATCGGCGGGGCCGGGGCTGAAATTGCCCGCTGCCTGGCGGAACTCGGACTGGCGACACCGTTGCTGAGGCTCGGCTTGCCGGATCGCTTCGTCGACCACGGCGATTCGGTAGCCTTGCTGGCGCAGCTTGGGCTGGATGCTCCCGGCATTGTGACAAAGGTAGACATCGCGCTCAGCAATAATAGTTGATCGATTTTGTCGGGTTTGCTAAAATTCGGTTAATGTGTTGAAGTGCTCACCTGCTCATTCCGGGTGAGGGACTATCCACCAACCTGAGGAAAGCATCCCATGAACAGCAGGGACATCATGGCCATAGCGGACGTACAAGGCAGCACCGACTCGCGACAGTTGCCGATCAACAAGGTCGGCATCAAGAGCATTCGCCACCCCATCAAGGTGCTCGACAAGAACGGCGGCGTGCAGCACACCATTGCCGTGTTCAACATGTACGTCGGCCTGCCGCACAACTTCAAAGGCACGCATATGTCGCGCTTCGTCGAGATCCTCAACACCAACGAGCGCGAGGTATCGGTGGAGACTTTCGAATCGATGCTGCGCAATATGGTGGTATTGCTCGAAGCCGAAAGTGGCCACGTGGAAATGAGCTTCCCCTAGTTCATCAACAAGGAAGCGCCGGTATCCAAGGTCAAGAGCCTGATCGACTACGAGGTGACCTTCGTCGGCGAGATCCTGCCGGGCGGCAACTATCGCCAGACCACCCGCATCGTGGTGCCGGTTACCAGCCTCTGCCCCTGCTCGAAGAAGATCTCCGAACGCGGCGCCCATAACCAGCGCTCGCACGTCACCGTCACCGCGACCACCAATGACTTCATCTGGATCGAGGATCTGGTGCGGATGGTCGAGGATCAGGCCTCCTGCGAACTTTACGGCCTGCTGAAGCGTCCCGACGAGAAGTACGTGACCGAGCGCGCCTACGACAACCCGAAGTTCGTCGAAGACATGGTGCGCGACGTCGCCGGCGTCTTCAACAACGACCCCCGCATCGACGCCTATGTGGTGGAATCGGAGAATTTCGAGTCGATCCACAACCACTCGGCCTATGCCTTGATCGAGCGGGATAAACGGCTGTAACTTCGGTCTGACCAAAAGCAACGGGGCCCATCTGGCGATGGGCCCCGTTGTCGTTTGTGCCGAAGAGATCAGGCCTTGCGGCTGACCAATTTTTCCTTGATGCGCGCCGACTTGCCGGAACGGTCGCGCAAATAGTAAAGCTTGGCGCGGCGCACGGCGCCGCGGCGCTTCACTTCGATGGCGGCGATCATCGGCGAATAGCTCTGGAAAGTCCGCTCGACGCCCTCGCCGGCGGAGATCTTGCGGACGATGAAGCTTGAATTCAGGCCGCGATTGCGCTTGGCGATCACCACGCCTTCGTAGGCCTGGGTCCGCTCGCGCGTGCCTTCCTTGACCTTTACCTGGACCACCACGGTATCGCCCGGCGCGAAGTCGGGTATGGTTTTGCCCAGACGGGCGATTTCTTCTTGTTCGAGTTGCTCGATCAGATTCATGGTATTGCTCCGTTCAAATGAGACGTCATGGCCTTTGGCCGTTCGCGCAGAGCAGTAACGATACTCCGTGACTGATGCGCGCGCTTGGTTTTCCTACACTTGCTCCCGCTGGAATTCCTCCAGCAGTTTTGCTTCTTCGCGGTTCAACGACCTCTGCTCGATGAGCTCGGGCCGTCGCCGCCAGGTCCGTCCCAGCGCCTGTTTCAGGCGCCAGCGCCGGATGTTCTCGTGGTTGCCGGACAGCAGCACCTCCGGCACCCGCATGCCCTGGTATTCTTCGGGCCGCGTGTAGTGCGGACAATCCAGCAAGCCATTGGCGAAAGATTCCTCCTCCGCCGAATTTTCATCGTTCAAGGCGCCGGGCAACTGCCGCACCGTCGCATCGATCACAGCCAGCGCCGCGATCTCGCCGCCGGAGAGGACGAAATCGCCGAGCGATATCTCCTCATCCACACAACGCTCGATCAAGCGCTCATCCACTCCTTCGTAACGCCCGCACAGCAAAATCGCCCCGCTGGTTTGCGCCAATTCCATCACCCGCGCATGCGTCAGCGGCCTACCCTGCGGCGAAAGATAAATCACTTTCGCTTCCGTCTCTCCCGCCTCGCGCCGCCCGGCCTGGGCCGCGGCGATGGCTTTCTCCAGCGGGGCCGGCAACATCACCATGCCGGGGCCGCCACCGTAGGGCCGATCATCGACGCTACGGTAATTATCCTCGGCAAAATCTCGAGGATTCCAGCAATTCAGCCGCCACAAACCATTTTCCAGCGCGCGCCGGGTAATCCCCGACTGCGTCACCGCCGCGAACATCTCGGGAAACAGCGTCACGACATCGAATCCGGGTCTTGGTCCCATAGTGCTGGTCACCAATCAGCTCCCCATTCGACGCGGATCGTACCGTTTGCCGTATCCACGCTTTTCACCACCTGCGCCACGAAAGGCAGCAGGCGTTCCTGCATTTGTTCACCTTCGCCGTCGCACACGCAAAGCACTTCGTGCGCGCCGCTGGAAAGCAGCTTGCTCACCTTGCCGAGCCGCTCCCCACTGGTATTCACCACTTCCAGGCCGACCAGGTCGGCCCAGTAAAACTCGTTCGCCGCAGTCTTCGGCAGCGCATCGCGCGGCGCCGCGATGTAGCGTCCATCGATGGCTTCCGATGCATTGCGGTCATCGACGCCGACGAACTTTACGATCCAGCCCTTGCCGTGACTCTTCAAATCTTGCAAGGCATAGGGCGTCCACACTTCGCCTTCGTCCGCCGTAGCCAGCCACCACTGCGGCATGGTTCCCAGGGCGTCGAAATCGTCGCCGTAGGCATTCAGCTTGACCCAACCGTGCAGCCCGTAAGGACCGGCGATGCGCCCCAGGACGATCATGCCCTGGGCCATCTGTCCTGCTTGATCCGCCTTAGGCAGCCTGGGCAACAGCGGGCGCGCTGAATTGCTTGACGAGGCGCGCGGCGGTCGGCGACAACTGGGCGCCATGGCCTTGCCAGTAAGCGAGACGCAGCATATCCACGCGCAGCCCCGGCTCGTTGGCGGCGGCGACCGGATTGTAAAAGCCGATACGCTCGACGAAACGGCCGTCGCGGCGATTGCGCGAATCGGTCACCACCATGTTGTAGAACGGGCGCTTCTTGGCGCCACTGCGGGCGAGACGAATAACAACCATAGAACGTTACCTCGTGTAATCCGCGATTTCAGGCTCGCGGAATCGGAAAAACGGAGGAATATACGCCAAAATACCGTCCAAATCAATCGACTGGCCACTGCCAAAAGCACGATATGCAACCTAAATCCCTTTCGGACACCCTTTCCCTGACCGCCAGCGTCAGCCTGATCCTGCTGATCGCCCTTTGCCTGGCCTGGGAGCTATGGCTGGCGCCGTTGCGGCCAGGCGGTTCGATGCTGGCGCTCAAGGCCCTGCCGCTGCTGCTGCCGCTGTTCGGCATCCTGCGCGGCCGCCGCTACACGTACCAGTGGTCGGCAATGTTGATTCTGCTGTATTTCGCCGAGGGCGTTGTGCGTGCCACGACCGACAGCGGCGCCATGCAACTGCTGGCGGGGCTGGAAACGCTGCTGGCGCTAGTCTTTTTCACCAGCACGGTGCTCTATGCGCGACGCAGCGGGTCCGCACGCTCCACGCCGCGCAAATGATTGAAACTTTCCGCCGTATCCGTTAGTCTTAGTATCGCTAGTCCATTCAACGGAGGAAAAAGCACTATGCAACCGATTAACGATCAGGCTTGGGGCCACGCCCCGACCGTAATCACTCAAGACGTTGCCCAGCAGCAGAACCGCGTGCTGCGCAATACCTATTTCCTGCTCGCCTTGACGATGATACCGACGGTGCTCGGCGCGCTCGCCGGCGTGCAGATGGGCTTCTCGTTCATGGCCGGCAGTCCCGTCATGGGCTTCCTGCTGTTCCTCGGCATCGCCTGGGGCTTCATGTGGGGCATCGAGAAAAACAAGAACAGCGGCCTGGGCGTGGCGCTGCTGCTCGGCTTTACCTTCTTCATGGGTCTGATGCTGTCGATGTTGCTGCGCGCGGCACTGGGCTTTTCCAACGGCGGCACCCTGATTGCCCTGGCCGCCGGCGGCACCGGTGCGATCTTCGTCACCCTGGCGGGCGTCGCCTCGACGACCAAGCGCGACTTCAGCGGCATCGGCAAGTTCCTGTTCGCCGGCATGATCCTGATCCTGGTTGCGGCGCTGGCCAATGCCTTCTTCCAGATCCCGGTGCTATCGCTGGTCATCTCGACGGTGGTGGTGCTGATCTTCTCCGCCTACATCCTGTACGATATCAACAGCATCGTGCATGGCGGCGAGACCAACTACATCAGCGCGACGTTGAAAGTCTATCTCGACGTCTACAACGTCTTCCAGGGTCTGCTGAGCCTGTTGATGGCCTTCACCGGTCAGCGCGACTGACCCAGGCGGCATCGAATCAACACAAAGGCGGCTTCGGCCGCCTTTGTCGTTTACCGCAATGCGCTATCGTTCGAACAGCGCCATCGACTCGACATGCGAAGTATGCGGAAACATGTTGGCGATGCCGGCGCCGCGCAGTCTATATCCCAGTTCATGCACCAGCACCCCAGCATCGCGCGCCAGCGTCGCCGGGCTGCATGAGACATAGACGATGCGCCGCGGCGCGGCCTCGCCCAGCCCGCCGATCGCCTTGATCAGTTCCATGGCGCCTTCGCGCGGCGGATCGATCAGCATCTTGTCGCAACGCCCCAGGCTGGCAATGGTTTCCGGCGTCGCCTCGAACAGATTGGCGACGCGGAATTCGGTCAGCGCATCCAGGCCGTTCAGCAGGGCATTGGCACGGGCACGCTCGACCAGGATTCGGCTGCCTTCCACGCCGATGACCTGGGCGCCGCTCCGGGCGATCGGCAAGGTGAAATTGCCCAGCCCGCAGAACATGTCGGCGATCCGCTCTCCCGGCCGGGGCGCCAGCAGGGCCATGGCGCGTCGCACCAGCATGCGGTTGACCGCCTGGTTCACCTGGGTGAAGTCGGTCGGTGCAAAGCGAATCTCGAGGTCGAACTCCGGCAGGGTATAGGCCAGCGGCGGCGCATCCAGCGGGTGAAACAGGGCGACGCTGTCGAGGCCGCCCGGTTGCAGGTAGATCACCACGCCGTGCTGGTTCGAGAAAGCGCGCAGCAAACTCTCATCGCCCGGCGTCAACGCTTCCAGGATGCGCATGACCAGGACGCATTGACCCGGCACAGCGACGTCCCCGATAGATACTTCGATCTGCGGCAGGCGTTCGGGCTGCGCCAGTTGGTCGATCAAACTGCGCAGGGGCCGCAACAGGGCAGAAATCTTCGGTGGCAATACTTCGCAACTGTCCATGTCGGCGACGTAACTGCTGCTGCGCTCGCGAAACCCCACCAGCGCTCCGCCCTTCTTCGCCACATAACGTGCCGACAGCCGCGCCCGATAGCGATAGCCCCAGGCCGGCCCGTAGATGATCGGGTAGACCACTTCCGGATGCAGCCGCCCGATATGCCAGAAGGCGTCCTCCAGCACGCGCTGCTTGGCGGCCGCCTGGGCCGCCGCGTCCAGGTGCTGCATGCTGCAACCGCCGCATACGCCGAAATGGCGGCAGCGCGGCGTGACACGCTGGCTGGACGGCTTGACGATGGCAGTGGTGTGCGCCTTCTCGTAATTGGGCTTCTTGCGATAGCTCGAATATTCTGCGGTCTCGCCCGGCAGGGCGCCCTCGATGAAGATGGCTTTGCCGTCGACATGGGCGATGCCGCGGCCTTCGTGGTCCAGCGATTCGATGATGGCTAACGGCATGGAGCGATCCGGCGGATGGAAAGGCGCGATTATAATCGCGCGATGCACTCGGCCCCACCCACCACGCTGGGCGATGAGGATCGCCGCTTTGACAGCGAGGCAGGCTACGCTACGGCAATCGACGCGCTGCTGGCGGCAACCCGGCAGGACCTGTGCGTGTTCGACACCGACCTCGTGGCCATGGGACTGGAACAACCGGCGCGCAGCGCATTGCTGGGGCG
>JBAYJH010000211.1:0-8682 GCA_041665185.1 Sterolibacterium sp. | reverse complement strand
TGCCGAGGCACTGGGCCGTCAGCGGCCGCTGGTGATTCGCACCCTCGATGTCGGCGGCGACAAGCCGCTGGCCTACCTGCCACTCGGCGCCGAAGACAATCCTTTCCTCGGGCTGCGCGGTATCCGCGTCAGTCTCGACCGCCCCGAGCTGTTCCGCACCCAATTGCGGGCAATCCTGCGGGCCGTCCCGTTCGGCAATCTGCACATCATGTTCCCGATGATCGCGACCCTCGACGAGTTGCGCGCGGCAAAACGCATCCTTGCCGAAGAGCAGCAGGCAACCGGTCTCTCCGCCAAGGTCGGGGTGATGATCGAGGTGCCCTCCGCGGCGGTGATGGCGGATCTGTTGGCGCCTGAAGTCGATTTCTTTTCCATCGGCACCAACGACCTGACGCAATACACGTTGGCGATGGACCGCGGTCACCCGAAACTGGCGGCGCAGGCCGACGGCCTGCATCCCGCCGTCCTCAAATTGATAGCCATGACCGTCGCCGGCGCCCACCGGCATGGCAAGTGGGTCGGCGTCTGCGGTGGCATCGCTGGCGATGCCATGGCCATCCCGGTGCTGATCGGCCTCGGTGTCGACGAATTGTCGGTAGCGGTACCGGCCATACCGGCGGTCAAGGCGCTGGTGAACCGGCTGTCATCGGTTGACTGCCGGGCGCTGGCGGATGAAGTATTGCAGATGGCCACTGCGACCGAAGTGCGTGAACGCCTGGCGGCGTTCGCCGAGTAGTCCTGAACAAGACAAGATCAAGGGGGAGCGGTTCATGTTGAAGAATAGCTTTGCATTCCTGCAAAAGATCGGCAAGTCGTTGATGCTGCCGGTCGCCGTGCTGCCCGTGGCGGGCTTGCTGCTGGGCATAGGCGCGGCCAACTTCGAATGGATTCCGCCGCTGCTGTCGGCGCTGATGAAGAACTCCGGCGACGTGATCTTCGGCAACCTGCCGCTGATCTTCGCCATCGGTGTGGCGGTGGGCTTTACCGGCAACGACGGGGTGTCGGCGATCGCCGCCACCATCGGCTACATGGTGATGCTGGCCACGATGGGGGTGATGGCCGGCGTCTGGGGCGTCGAACCGGCCACCATCATGGGCATCAAGGCCATGCAGACGGGGGTGTTCGGCGGCATCCTTGCCGGTGGCCTGGCGGCGGCCATGTTCAACCGCTATTACCGCATCGCGCTGCCGCCCTACCTAGCCTTCTTTGGCGGCAAGCGCTTCGTGCCCATCGTCACGGCCGTGGCCGCGATCGTCCTCGGCGTGGTGTTGTCGGTGATCTGGCCGCCGATCCAGAGCGCCATCCAGACCTTCTCGCACTGGGCCGCGGTCAGCGACCCGCGCACCGCGGCGACGGTCTACGGCTTCGTCGAGCGCCTGTTGATTCCCTTCGGCCTGCACCATATCTGGAACGTGCCGTTCTTCTTTGAAATGGGCGCCTACACCGATGCCGCCGGCAAGGTCGTGCATGGCGACATCAACCGCTACTTTGCCGGCGACCCGACGGCCGGCGTGCTGGCCGGTGCCTTCTTCTTCAAGATGTTCGGCCTGCCGGCCGCGGCCATCGCCATCTGGCAATCGGCCCGCCCGGAGAACAAGGTGGCGGTCGGCGGCGTGATGATCTCGGCGGCCCTGACGTCCTTTCTGACCGGCATCACCGAGCCCATCGAATTCGCCTTCCTGTTCGTCGCCCCAGTGCTTTATGTCATTCACGCGCTACTGGCGGCATCGACGCAGTTCGTGGCGAATACCTTCGGCATGCACATGGGGTTCACGTTTTCGCAGGGCGGCATCGACTTCGTCGTCTTCAACGTGCTCGGCAAGTTTTCGCAAAACTGGTGGCTGGTGCTGGTGATCGGACCGATCTATGCAGCCGTCTACTACGCCGTGTTCCGCGTCGCCATCCGCTGGCTCGACCTCAAGACGCCGGGACGCGAGGATGTGGCCGACGAAACCGCTGGCGGAGCAAGCGCCCAAGGAGGGCGTTCCCTGGAGCTGGTACTGGCCTTCGGCGGTCGTGCCAATATCACCCATCTCGACGCCTGCATCACCCGCCTGCGCGTGACGGTGAAGGATCCGGCGCGGGTCGATCAGGCCCGGCTCAAGGCCCTGGGCGCCGCCGGTGTGATGATGGTCGGCAACGGCGTGCAGGCGATCTTCGGCACCCTGTCGGAGAACATGAAGACCGACATGGAGGAATATCTGACCACCGCCGGCGCCGAAGCCGACGGCGGCTCGTCGGCCGCGGGCGTCCAGCCCGCCGTCGCGGCCAACGTCACGGGCAGGGCTTCGCCGACAACTGCGATCGAGCCCTGGGTGCGCGAAGCCGCCGGGCCGATGCTGGCGGCGCTGGGTGGTCGCGGCAACCTGCGCAGGCTCGATGCGGTCGCTTTTACCCGTCTGCGCGTGGAACTTGCCAATGGCGGCCGCTTCGACGAAGCCGCCGCCAGGCTGGCCGGCGTGGTTGCGGTGATGCGGGTGGCCCCGGATGTGCTGCACCTGATCGTTGGCGAGAAGGCCGAACAGTTTGCCCTCGCGATGGCCTAAACTGGAACTGAATTCATCAGGCTGGGCCGATTTGGAGACACGGATGTTTAAGGCAAGACGCATCATCATGGCGGCGCTGGCGTCAGGCTATTGCCTGGCGGCCCAGGCAGCGGGTCCGCGGGCCGAGGTGGTCCATTGGTGGACTTCCGGCGGCGAATCGGCGGCGGTCAGGAAACTCTCCGAAGCCTACACGGCCGCCGGTGGCGTGTGGGTGGATACGGCGATTGCAGGCAGCGAACAGGCGCGCTCGGTGGCGATCAACCGCATCGTCGGCGGCAATCCCCCCACCGCCGCCCAGTTCAACACGACAAAACAGTTCCTCGACATCATCGAGCAAGGCCTGCTGAATAACGTCGACGCGGTCGCGCTCAAGGAGGGCTGGGACAAGTTCCTGCCCGAGACGATCCTGAATGTCATCCGGATCAAGGGCCATTACTACGCCGCGCCGGTGAATATCCACATGCCGACCTGGATCTGGTATTCCAGGGCTGCCTTCAAGAAGGCCGGCATCGCCAACGAACCGAAATCGATGGACGAGTTGTTTGCCGCGCTCGACAAGCTCAGGGCCGCCGGCCTGATTCCCCTGGCCCATGGCGGCCAGTCCTGGCAGGAAAATATCGTATTCACGGCGGTGCTGGCGAACCAGGGCGGCAAGGATCTTTACCTGAAGATCCTGCGCGACCGCGACCCCGCCGCGATCAATTCGGAAGCCTTCAAGAAAGTGCTGCTCAGCTTCAAGCGCCTGCAATCCTACGTCGACCCGGGCGCGCCGGGGCGCAACTGGAACGACGCGACGGCCTTGCTGATCACCGGCAAGGCCGGCGTGCAAATCATGGGCGACTGGGCCAAGGGCGAGTTTTCCCAGGCCAGACAAGTGCCCGGCAAGGATTTCGGCTGCATCGCTGGCTTCGGCGCCAATTCGCCTTACATCATCCAGGGCGACGCCTTCGTTTTTCCGAAGACGAACAATGCGGAAGCCATCAAGGCGCAACTGCTGCTGGCCAGCGTCATCACCCAGCCGGCCATCCAGGTCGAGTTCAGCAATCGGAAAGGCTCGATACCGATCCGCACCGATGTCGATTCCGGCAAGATGGACCTGTGCGCCCAGGAAGGCCTGAAGATCATGAAAGACAAGTCGCGCCAGATCGGCAATGGCGAGACCTTCCTGAACCCGGACCAGAACGGCTCCCTGGCCGACATCCTCACCGCTTACTGGAACAGGAACGTTGCGGTGGAAAAGGTGCAGAAGGATATCGCCGCCGCGTTGCGGAATTGAGGGTAAGCTGCACGCTTTTCTGACTCCCGAAATGTCAATGAGAGCCAAGCTGCGCCTGCTGCGCCGCAAGTTCGTGCCGTATGCGGCGTTGGCACCCATGGCGCTGATCGTGCTGGTCGGCTACCTGGGCACGGTGCTGTGGTCGCTGAAAGTCTCGCTGAGCAGTTCGCGCACTTTTCCGGCCCATGATTTCGTCGGGCTGACCCAGTATGCACGGCTGTTTGGCAACGAGCGCTGGCTCCAGTCGCTGGAGAACCTGGCGCTCTACGGCATCCTCTTTATCGCCGCCTGCCTGGTGATCGGCTTCCTGTTGGCCGTTTTCATCGACCAGAAGGTCAGCGGAGAAGGCGTCCTGCGCACCGTCTTCCTGTACCCCTATGCGATGTCATTCGTCGCCACCGGCCTGGTCTGGCAATGGCTGCTCAATCCCGGCAACGGCATCCAGCAGGCTGTCCGACTATGGGGCTATGCCGATTTCCAGTTCGACTGGATTGTCGACCAGGACAAGGCGATGTACACCATCGTCATCGCCACGGTATGGCAGGCTTCGGGGCTGGTGATGGCGATCCTGCTGGCGGGCCTGCGCGGCATCGACGAGGAAATCTGGAAAGCCGCGCGCATCGACGGCATCCCGACTTGGCGCGTCTATCTGTCCATCGTCCTGCCGATGCTCGGGCCTTCCGTCGGCACCGCCTTCGTGCTGTTGTTCACCGCGGTCGTCAAGCTGTTCGACGCGGTGGTCGCCATGACCCAAGGCGGACCGGGCATCGCCAGCGAGGTGCCGGCCAAGTTCATCATGGATCACCTGTTCGGGCGGGCCAACATCGCGCTGGCGTCAGCCGGATCGATCATGCTGCTGCTGACAGTCATCGTCCTGGTGGCGCCGCTCATGTACGCCAGAAGCCGCGTCGGTAGCCGGAAGGGGTCCAAGTGAACCAGGCCGGCAACGCTCTCCGCAGCAGACGGAAACGCCGCCTGGACCCGGCGCGCATCGGCATCTACGCCTTCCTGGTCAGCGCCGCCCTGTTCTTCCTGTTGCCCTTGTATATCATGCTGGTGACCTCGCTGAAGCCCATGGACGAAATCCGCCAGGGCAACATCTTCGCGCTGCCGCTGAGCGTCACCGTCGAGCCCTGGCAAACCGCCTGGAGTTCCGCCTGCACCGGGGTGGATTGCCAAGGCATCCGCGGCGGCTTCTGGAATTCGCTGGCGATCGTGGTGCCGAGCACGGTGCTGTCGATCCTGCTCGGTGCCGTGAACGGCTACGCCTTGTCGTTCTGGCGCGCGCGCGGCGCCGGCCTGCTGTTCGGCATCCTGATGATGGGCGCCTTCATTCCGGTGCAGGTGATGATCTATCCGCTGGTGCAGATCCTGGCGGCGCTGCACCTGTTCAGCTCGCTGCCCGGCATCGTGCTGATCCACGTGATCTTCGGCATGCCGGTGATGACCTTGCTGTTCCGCAATTATTACGCTTCGATACCCGAGGAATTGTTCAAGGCGGCGCGCATCGACGGCGGCGGTTTCTTCCGCATCTTCGTGCAACTGATGCTGCCGATGTCGACGCCCATCGTCATCGTCGCGGCGATCATGCAGGTCACCGGCATCTGGAACGACTACATCCTCGGCCTGGTGTTCGCCGGCCGCGACAATCTGCCGATGACCGTTCAACTCAACAATGTGATCAATACCACCACCGGCGTGCGTCTGTATAACGTGAACATGGCGGCCACCATCCTTACGTCGCTGGTGCCGTTGTCCATCTACCTGATATCCGGGCGCTGGTTTGTGCGCGGCATCGCCGCCGGCGCGGTCAAAGGATAACCAAGCATGTCGAACGTCAGCATCCGCAATCTGTGCGTGTCCCTGGGCGGCAACCGGATCATCGACAAGCTCGATCTCGAGGTGGCTGAAAGCGAATTCCTGGTGTTGCTCGGCCCTTCCGGTTGCGGCAAGTCGACCCTGCTGCACAGCATCGCCGGCCTCATCGATGTCGCCGACGGCAGCATCGCCATCGGCGGCGCGGACATGACCTGGGCCGATCCGGCCGACCGCCGTATCGGCATGGTATTCCAGTCGTATGCGCTGTATCCGACCATGAGCGTCGAAGGCAATATGTCGTTCGGCCTGCGCATCGGCGGCACGCCCAAGGCCGAGATCCAGCGGCGCGTTCAGCGCGCCGCTGAAATACTGCATCTTGAGTCCCTGTTGCGGCGCAAGCCGGCGCAGTTGTCCGGCGGCCAGCGCCAGCGCGTGGCCATCGGCCGGGCGCTGGTGCGCGAAGCAGACGTGCTGCTGTTCGACGAGCCTCTGTCGAACCTGGACGCCAAGCTGCGCGCCGAACTGCGCCGCGAGTTGAAGCTGCTCCACAAGAACCTGCGCTCGACCATGATCTATGTCACCCACGACCAGGTCGAGGCCATGACCCTGGCCACGCGCATCGTGGTGATGCAGGGCGGCAAGATCCAGCAGATCGGCACGCCGGAAAGCGTCTATGCCAAGCCGGACAACCTGTTCGTCGCCGGCTTTCTGGGCGCGCCGGGGATGAATTTCCTCAATGGGGCGCTGGCCTGCGAAGCGGGCAGGACAGGATTCTCCGCGGGGCAGGTCGATCTCGACGTATCGGCTTACGCTTTCAATACGGCGCCAAGCGATGGCATGGCGGTGGTGGTCGGCATCCGCCCGGAACAGATCCAGATCGGGGATCACGGAAAACTGACGGGTGTCGTCTCCCTGGTCGAGCCGATGGGCAACCACGAAATCGTCTGGATCGATTATTGCGGCCACTCGCTGGCGGCGATAGTCCAGGAGATGCGCGGGTTCAAGGCGGACGATAGTGTTCGCTTCTCCGTCGACGCCGCGAAGATTTCGATTTTCGGCCAGGCCGATGAAATGCGGCTGTGAAGTGTTCGATCAGGGCTCTTGGCGATTTTCACGGATCGATAGACATGAACCAAACCAACCAACTGAAAGGAGCCAGTGATGGCGGCTGATCTCATCAAGAACATCGTTATTGTCGGCGGCGGCACGGCAGGCTGGATGACCGCGGCGGCCATGTCCAAAGTGCTGATCCCCGGCTACAACGTCAGGCTGGTCGAGTCCGACGAGATTGCCACCATAGGCGTGGGCGAAGCCACGATCCCGCATATCAAGAGCTTCAATGCCAACCTGGGAATCGACGAGGATGAGTTCCTGCGCAAGACCCAGGGCAGCTTCAAACTCGGCATCGAGTTCGTCAATTGGGGAAAGATCGGGGACCGCTACATTCACGGCTTCGGGATGATCGGCCAGGACCTGGCGGAAATCCCGTTTTACCAATATTGGCTGAAGATGCATCAGGCGGGCGAGGCCGCCGACCTGGGCGAATACTCGATCAACACCCTGGCGCCGCGGCATGCCAAGTTTATCCGCGCCAACCCGGAGATGCCGGGGTCGCCGCTCGGTCAGATCACCAACGCCTTCCATTTCGACGCCGGCCTTTACGCCAAATTCCTGCGCGAGTTTGCCGAGAAGCGCGGGGTGGTGCGTAGCGAGGGCAAGATCGTCCAGGTGCTGCAACGTGAGCCCGACGGCTATATCGACGCGGTGGTGCTGGCAAGCGGCGAGAGGATCGCCGGCGACCTGTTCATCGATTGCACCGGCACCCGCGGCCTGTTGATCGAACAAACGCTGAAGACCGGTTACGACGACTGGACCCATTGGCTGCCGTGCGACCGCGCCATCGCGGCGCAATGCGAGTCCGCCGGTCCGTTATTGCCGCTGACGCGCTCGACCGCGCACAGCGCCGGCTGGCAGTGGCGCATCCCGTTGCAGCATCGCCTCGGCAACGGCATCGTCTATTCGAGCAAGTTCATGGAGCGCGACGAGGCGACCAGCAGGCTAATGAACAACCTGGAAGGCAAGGCGCTGACGGAACCGCGCTACATTCCCTACGTGCCGGGCCGGCGCAAGAAAACCTGGAACCGCAACTGCGTCGCCATCGGGCTGGCGGCGGGTTTCTTCGAGCCGATCGAGTCGACTAACATTCACTTAATTCAGACTGCGATTTCGCGGCTGTTTACCTTCTTTCCGCGGACCAGCTTCGATGCGGCCGACATCGACGAGTTCAACCGCCAGGTGGAATTCGAATACGAGCGCATCCGCGATTTCATCATCCTCCACTACAAGGCCACCGAGCGCGACGACTCACCGTTCTGGAACTACTGCCGGAACATGAGCATCCCCGATACCTTGCAGCACAAGATCGATCTGTATCGCAGCAACGGCAGGATCTTTCGCGACGGCCTGGAGCTGTTCGCCGACGTCAGCTGGATCCAGGTGATGCATGGCCAGGGTATTCGGGCGCAGGGATACAGCCCGCTGGTCGATCTGCATTCCAGGGAGGAGATCGCCCAGCTCCTGAACAATGTCAAGACCGTCATCGGCAAGTGCGTCGATGTCATGCCGACTCATGCCGATTTCATCGCCGCGCATTGCGCGGCCAAGGGCTGAACATGCAATTTCGGAATCGACCATTCCTGATGCTCTTGCTGGCAGTGCTTCTGCACGCTTACCCAGTCGGCGCCCAGGCCCAGCCGAAGACTCGCCAGCCGGCCGGGATTGCGGTCGAGGCCTGGATCACCACCGGCGACCGTTCCAGCTTGCTGGCGCGAGATACCATGATCGCGTTCGGCGGGCCGTCGACCGCCGTCGCCGTCATCGATGTCGATAGCGAGACACGTTATCAGGAGATGGTGGGTTTCGGCGCGGCCATCACCGATTCGTCGGCGTGGCTGATGCAGAAGCGGATGAACGTGCGGCAGCGCAACGCGCTGCTGGAGGATTTGTTCGGACCGGCGCCGGGCATCGGGCTCAGTTTCACCC
>JBAYJH010000210.1:0-8683 GCA_041665185.1 Sterolibacterium sp. | reverse complement strand
GGCCAGACCTCGCCCGAGGGCGTGCTGCTGGAGAGCATCGCGGGCAACGCCGCCAATTTGGTCGTCGACGGCAGGCGCATCAGCCTCGCGCTCGGCCAGAGCACGACGTCCGAGACCAGCCTCAAGGCCGATGCGAGAGGGCAGTATTTCGCCACCGCATATATCAACGGCGCACCGGTACAGGCGCAGATCGACACCGGCGCCACCTACGTCACCCTCAACGGCGAGGACGCGCGCCGCCTCGGCATCGACTACCTGCGCGGCCAGCAAGTGACGGCGCGCACCCCCAACGGCAGCACGACCGCCTATATGGTCAACCTCGGACGTGTGCAGATCGGCGACGTCGCGCTCGCCAACGTCCCAGGGCAGGTCCTGCCCGGCGGACGCGAGCAACTGTCGCAGGCGCTGATCGGCATGAGCTTCCTGCGCCACGTCGAAATGCGGCGCTCGGGGGATACAATGCTGCTGCTGAAGGCGAATTATTGATGGATTGAGAGGGAATGGGGTCTAAGCAACCCCATTGCGCGCTTGCGGAAATGAGATATGCCATTTTGAGCCTGTGGCCCACTTATATAGGTTGTTTGATAATTATCCAAATTCTGTGATAGGCTTGCATTGAAGTCGCTCAAGTTCATCGGTTCCAGCTTGGCCGATCTGGGCCACTTTCCGAATGAAGCCCGGCGTCAGGCCGGTTTCGAGTTATGGCAAGTGCAAAGCGGCCTGATGCCTTCGGACTTCAAGCCCATGCTGGGCGTCGGTGCCGGGGCATACGAAATCCGCATTCACGCCATGGGCGAGTGGCGCGTGATCTACGTGGCGAGGTTTGCGAGCGGCGTTTACGTACTGCACGCCTTCCACAAAAAGACGCAGAAGACGCGCCAGGAAGACGTGGAAATCGCGAAGCGGCGCTACAGGCAGATACAGGAGCAGTCATGAAGGAACGCATTACCAAATCCAGTGGCAATGTCTTCGCCGATCTGGGATTTTCCAAGGAAGAAGCCGCCGTGCTCGCCATGCGCGCGGAACTGATGGCGCGCCTGCGCAGCGTGATCGACGAGCGCGGCTGGACCCAGCAGGAAGCCGCGAAGCGCCTGGGCATCGGCCAATCGCGCGTGTCCGACCTCGTGCGCGGCAAGTGGGAAAAGTTCAGTCTGGACATGCTGGTCACGCTCGCGGCACGGGCTGGGCAGAGGCCTGGCTTGGTGCTGAAGGCTGCGTAAGGTAAGAGATGCGTCTCTGGTCCTAGAGAACTGCGCCGCTTGCCATTCAAAGGCATGGTCGGCCTGTCGTGATAGTTATCTCGATTGAGAGCTATGAGCGTTGCGATCTGGTCGTGAAGTGCCGGCGACCTCGAAGAACGTCAGCAGTCAACAGGCGAGCGGCTTTCGGACGAAACAACCGGCTGTAGGCAAGACTCGGAAACATCTGGTGGAAAAGTGATGACCTTGGACTATAGTGGAGCTCCTAATGGATGGGCAGTAGTCCGCGTGGACAGGGCTGGCGCGGTGCGTCTTGGTCGCCAACGGTCACCGGACAAGCACACCGGCGAACACACGACAAAATACTTGCGAGCGGCAAACATTACTCCCGCGGGATTGAATCTCACAGACATTCTGGAGATGGACTTCACGCCTGCCGAACGAGCCGTGCTCTCCTTGCGCGTCGGCGACATCGTCCTGACGGAGGCGTCAGGAAGTGCAAGTCACGTGGGGCGCGCAGCGCTGTGGTCCGGTGGGCTTCCGGAATGCTGCTACCAGAACACAATCATCCGCTTTCGGCCCCATGTTGCTCTACCGGATTATGCCTTGGTGGTGTTCCGTCACTACGCCGCGTCCGGCCTCTTTGCGCGTGTCGCGCGTGGCGTCGGCATTCAGCATCTTGGCGCAGGCCGATTTTCAGAACTGCAATTTCCGCTGCCACCACTCAACGAGCAGAAGCGCATTGCAGACGCCGTCGGAAAACGGCTCAGTGAAATTCGCGAAGCAGAAGCCCATCTGCGCTCCGCGCTTATCCGACTCGACGCGCAGCGCAAAGAGATTCTGGCGACTGCGTTGTCCGGCGCACTTGTCGCCGCGTCACCAGATAGCAGTGCCGGAAAGGTAGACAAGGTTTCTTTGGCTGCAACACAGATCAAGAAGAAGACATCTGCTCAGCAAGCATTTCGCATGGGCAAGGATTCAACAACCCTAGAGCACCTTGATGGGTATCTGGACGTATTGCCGCCTGCTTGGGTGTGGGTCAGGGTTGATCAGGCGGGTGAGGTAACGATCGGACGGCAGCGTTCGCCGGAACATCATCATGGCCAACACATGCGGCCCTACCTGCGGGTCGCCAACGTCTACGAGGATCGCATTGATACGACCGAAATTCACGAGATGAACTTCACACCGGAGGAGTACGAGGTCTACGCACTTGAGTATGGCGACATTCTCTTGAACGAGGGGCAGAGCCCGGAGCTTGTTGGCCGGCCCGCGATATTCCGAGACGAATTGCCAGGAATTTGTTTTCAAAACACGCTTATCCGCTTCCGTTCCGCACCTGCGGTCGATCCGGAATACGCGCTGCTGGTCTTCATGCACTATCTGCATTCTGGACAGTTTCGCAAGATCGCTCGCTGGTCAACAAATATTGCTCATTTGGGACTCGACCGCTTTCGGTCCATGCCCTTTCCGCTTCCGCCTCTCCTAGAGCAGAAGAAGATCGTCAAAGAAGCGCGGCGGCGCTTGGACATGACGACATCCCAGTCATCCGCGATTCGCTCATCGCTTGACCGCCTTCCCGAGATGGAGCGTGAGCTTCTCGCCGCTGCCGTCGCGGGAGAACTCGTGCCGCAGGTGCCTGAGGACGAATCCGCGGCGCAACTATTGGTCCGCTTGGGCATGCCATCAGAAGACGTTGCGTTACCGCCACCGACACAGAAGGACAGCAACGCAAAAGGAGACACTGTGAAGCCGAACAATTCTTCATCCACAAGGGCAACTAAAGCCAACGTACAACTGAGCACGCTTTTGCGAAAAGCAGGTCGGCCCTTGCCACTGCCCGAGCTTTTCGCGCTTGCCGGATTTGATCGTGACCAACCAGAACAGGTGGAGCTGTTCTACCTAGTGCTGCGATCCGAGTTGGACCGCACGATCAGACAAATGGGTGATCCGGTGGAGAACGCTATGCTGGAGGTCATCAGCGATGCGCCTTGACGAGGTCACCATTGGCGAGTTCAAGAATCTTCGGAACCTGCACGTAACCTTTGATGAAGGCTCGCCATACACCGTACTGGTTGGCGAGAATGGATCGGGGAAGTCAAATCTGATCGAGGCGCTCTCGCTCATCTTTCGAAATCTTGATCTCGACGTTGGAGCGCCGTTTTCATATCACATCAAATATCAATGTCGCGATCACGACGTTGAAATCAAAGCCGAAGCCGATCAGTTTCCAAAGTTCTGGGCGAAGGGCAGGCAAGAGTCGGGGTACAGGGAGCTTGCCCGGAAACGCTTTGCGTCCGAAGACCAGGGCGGTCGTCCGCTGTATCGGCCAGGTTTTGTTTTCGGCTACTACTCCGGGCCCAGTGACCGCTTAGCTTCGATATTCGAGAAGCACCGCGAGCGCTACTACAACTGGATCATCAAATCAGTAGAGCAACGTGGCAATGCCCCTGTCACCGATCCCAACAACCTGCGTAGACTCTTCTACGCCCAAACCCTGCACGGGCAGTTTGCGCTCATTGCGTTCTTCATGAACGCGGCAGACGATTCCGAGGAAGACAAGAAGTTCTTGCGCGAGCACCTTCAAATTGATGGATTGGACAGCGTCCTATTTGCGCTGAAGCGGCCCCCATGGAAGCGCCAAGGAGGTGATCCAAGGTTCTGGGGTGCTGTCGGGGAAGTGCAGGAGTTTCTGAGCCGCTTGTATGACAAGGCGATGCTTCCGGCGCGCATGGATCGGCGTATTCCCATTGATCTGACGAAGAACCCGATTGTTGAAAGCTTGTACCTCTTCTTGTCGAGGCCCGAAGCGCTTGAACAGGTCTATGAATCCTACGCCGACCAGTACGCTTTCTTCACGGCGCTGGAGAGTATGCATTTATCAAAACTACTTGGAGAGGTACGAACTCGGGTACGAATGACGCCGGCGGCCGGTGGGGGAGAGGTTACCTATCGCGATCTAAGCGAAGGCGAGCAGCAACTTTTGCTGGTACTTGGGCTGCTGAAATTCACTGCACGCGAAGAAGCGTTATTTCTATTGGATGAGCCAGACACACACCTCAATCCAGCCTGGAGCACGCAATACCTTGACTTTCTTGATCGTTTTATTCGGGGCCGCGATAGCTGCCACATCGTGATGTCTTCGCATGATCCGTTGGTGTTTGCCGGGCTCAAACGTGATCAAGTCCGAATTTTCCGCAGAGACTCAGAGGGGAAAGCCATTGCGGAGTTGCCAGACAATGACCCGCGCGGCATGGGGGTCGCCGCCATCCTGACTAGCGATCTGTTCCGTTTGCGTTCGACTCTTGATTCGGAGACCCAGACTGCGCTTGATCGCCAGCGTATTCTTGCAATGAAGGATGTTTTGACACCTGAAGAAGAGGGCGAACTTAGAGAACTTAAGATGCGGCTCAGACCTTTGGGATTCGATCAAACCATCCGCGATCCCCTTTATGAGCAATTCGTGAAAGCCTGGACGGAGCAGCAGGATCCGGCGTGGGCGAGGTCTGTTCAATTGACCCCTGAACAACTGCAGGAGCGTGCTCGCTTGGCGGCGAAGATTGTCAAGCAGCTACAGGAAGAAGCCGAGGATCGATGATGCGTTTCATCGATCTTGAAAAGCTAAAGCCAAAAATACGCCATCTTATTCCGGCTCTCGATGAAGCACGTGATGCTGTTCTCGCCGAGGCGGACCCGACGCGGCGTGCTGAGCTAATCAATGCCTATCGCGCGCGCTGGGTCGCACTGCGCGCTGAATTCTCCGCTTTTTCGCACGGAAAGTGTTGGTATGTCGAATGCAAGAATCCCGGTACGGATGACGACATCGATCACTTCCGCCCCAAGCTTGGCGTCAAAGAGGATTCGACGCATCCTGGATATTACTGGCTTGCATTCGACTGGACGAACCTTCGGTTGAGTTGCCATCGAGCCAATCGGCCACGCGTCAATCCGGAGGGAGGCGGGACCGGTGGAAAGGGCGGACATTTTCCCCTTGTCGATCCCGCGGCAAGAGCGTCCACGCCAGCGCAGGGGAAAGGACAGGAAGTCCCCGCTTTGCTCGACCCCACTGATATGCGGGACGTTGTTCTATTGACCTTCCGTCAGAGCGGCGAGGTTGACCTTTCACCTGCCTACAGAGGGCAACCAGTCGCAGAGGCGAAGTTCGCGGCAAGTCGATTCATTCTGCATCTCGACTGGCCCGCCTTTCGCGAGGCCAGAGTTATCTTGTATAACAGGATCGAACGCACCGTGGACCGCGGCGAGCGCGATGCACCTCAAGATTTCGCCACCATTCATGCGGCGAGTGTTGCCTTTTTGGATGCGATACGTGATTTGAAGAATGCAATGGAACCAGAAGAGGAATATTCGGCCGCGGCGCGCGTGTACGTCGAGTCATTCAAGCATGTTTGGTGGGTCCGCGACATCGTCTTGAAGGTGGCCGCATGACAACCAAGCGGACTAATCCAGTGAGTGACGCAGGCGCGCTGATTCGGAAACTTTGGCAGTACTGCAACGTGTTGCGGGACGATGGCCTCTCATATCCGGATTACGTTGAACAACTAACTTATCTGCTTTTCCTAAAGATGTCCGACGAGCGGAAAGGCGGGCCTGTTCCGCCGGAGTACGCTTGGGGTTCCTTTGTTAACTTGAGCGCCGAAAAAATGCATAGGCACTACGCGCGTGTGCTTTCGGCAATGGGCGAACAAGAGGGGATGCTTGGGCTAATCTTCCGGAATGCCAAGAACAAGATCAGGGATCCAGCCAAACTTCGACTGCTCATCGTTGACTTGATTGGGCAAACGAAGTGGACAGGACTGTCCAACGACCTGAAGGGGGACGCGTACGAGGGCTTGTTGGAGAAGAATGCACGGGACACGAAGAGTGGGGCTGGACAGTACTTCACGCCGCGGCCGTTGATCGATGCGATCGTTGAATGCGTGGACCCGCGCTTGGGAGAAGTCGTGTGCGATCCTGCGTGTGGAACTGCGGGATTCCTCCTGGCAGCGCATGATCATTTGAAGCGCAAGAACCCGCGCATGACACGCGCGCAACAGAAGAGGCTTGCTACCAAGTCGATTCGTGGGGTGGAGCTCGTCGAGGAGGTTGCGCGACTTGCTACGATGAATTTGCTGCTCCATGGTGTTGGTGGCAATGCGGATAGCGAGTTGCCTATCGCGTGCCGAGATAGCTTAGAGGAGCCTCCGCAATTTCAAGCAGACGTGGTGCTGACGAATCCGCCGTTCGGAATCAAGGGCAGCGTGACTTACACGCAGGGCCAAAAACGCAGTCGCAACGATGACAGTCTCACCATCGTACGACCAGACTTCTGGGTGCAGACGGCCAACAAGCAACTGAATTTTATCCAGCATATCGTTGCTCAACTCAAACCCGGTGGGCGAGCCGCAGTGGTCGTCCCTGACAACGTCCTCTTCGAGGCAGGTGCGGCAACAATCATCCGGCGGCGATTGATCGAGTCATGCCGGCTTCATACCCTGCTTCGCCTCCCCGCTGGTTTATTCTATGCCCAAGGCGTGAAGGCGAACGTTTTGTTCTTTGATCGTCGTAACTCGCAGGAGAAACCTCGTTTGTCTGAGCATTTGTGGATCTATGAACTGCCGACAACAAAGCGCTATTCGCTGAAGACCAAGCCGTTGCAACGAGAGGATCTGGACGAGTTTGTTTCGCTTTATCGCTCCGGCGCAGCCCGTGACGGCACGCACCGCCGGCTTGCGTTGAAAGCGTCTTCGTCTCGTATCTACCGAGTCGTGGATATCCTGCAATCCGATGGCTGCCTCCTAGATATGGCATCGACTAATGAGTCTCCCGAGAAACGGCAGCCTGGGCTCGCCAGGTTGGATGAACTTTCCAGATTGGTGGCGGAGGATTTGCAGCAGGCGCTGTTACTTATCACTAAGTCGAAAGAGAATTAGCCTCGGCGATGTGTGTCTCGTCAACCAAGGTTGAGGTGGTCAAATAAGTGTTTGCACCGACAGCCGTCAGCGCGAACTGGACAGTCGTCTGCATAGGCACTGCGAGCCGCTATTTCTCGTAATTGCCTGGATGGCGTCGGGGCAATCACCCGTCACGCCCAATGCGACGGTCACCTATCGGAGAAAATAGAGTGGAAATATGCCAAGACGCTGACTTCATGCTGGCAGCACTCGACCAGGCGCGCAGGGCGCAGGCCGCAGGCGAAGTGCCGGTCGGCGCGATCCTGGTGAAAGACGGCGAGATCGTCGGCGCCGGGTTCAACGCGCCCATCAGCGAGCATGATCCCACGGCGCATGCGGAAATCCGGGCGCTACGGGAAGCCGGCCAACGGCTCGGCAACTACCGCCTGCCCGGCTGCGAACTCTACGTCACGCTCGAGCCCTGCGCCATGTGCGTAGGTGCGATACTGCATGCGCGCATCGCGCGTCTGATCTACGGCGCCGCCGACCCCAAGACCGGCGCCTGCGGCAGCGTAATCAACCTGTTCGCCGAGCCCAGGCTCAATCATCATGCCAGCCTCACCGCAGGAGTCATGGCCAAGGAATGCGGCGCGCTGCTGCGTGAGTTTTTTGCCGCAAGAAGGGCGAAGGTCTGAGATGGCGCGCATCGAGGTCAGTCTTGCAAGACAAACGCTGAAGTTGTTCGACGACGCCGGTCGCCTGCTCAGGGAATATGCCGTCTCGACATCCAAGAACGGCGCCGGCGAACAGTGCGACAGCGACTGCACGCCGCGCGGCAAGCACATCATCCGCGCCAAGATCGGCGCGGGGCTGCCGCTCAATACCGTGTTTGTCGGGCGCCGGCCTACGGGCGAGATTTACACCAGCGAGCTCGGCGCGCTTCATCCCGGACGCGATTGGATACTGACCCGCATCCTGTGGCTTTCCGGCTGCGAACTAGGCTTCAACCGTCTGCGCCAGGTCGATACCATGCGCCGGATGGTTTACATCCACGGGACCAGCGACGAGCAAGGCATAGGAAAGCCGCTGTCCCACGGCTGTGTGCGCATGCGTAACCGCGACGTGGTCGAACTGTTCGATCAGGTGACGCCGGGCACGCCGGTGGACATCCTGGAAACCTGATCAATTCCCAAACAAGGCGCGAATCTTGCCCGCGTCCGGCCGCTCGATCACGCCTTTTTCGGTGATGAGCCCGCTGATCAGCGCCGCCGGCGTGACATCGAAAGCAGGGTTGAAGACGCTGACGCCCTCCGGCGCCCAGCGCAGGCCGCGAAAGCCGGTGACCTCCGCGGGATCGCGCTCTTCGATCGGAATCGCGCTGCCGTCGGCGATGGCCAAGTCGATGGTGGAGAGCGGCGCCGCGATGTAGAACGGGATGCGGTGGCGTTCGGCCAGCACGGCCACGGTGTAGGTGCCGATCTTGTTCGCGGTGTCGCCGTTGGCGGCGATACGGTCGGCGCCGACGACGATCACGTCGACGCGGCCCTGCTGCATCAGGTGGCCCGCCATGTTGTCGGTCGCGAGCGTCACCGG
>JBAYJH010000209.1:0-8804 GCA_041665185.1 Sterolibacterium sp. | reverse complement strand
TGTCAAAGTAGCCAGTCATAGCAAGCGCTTGTTGTTTCATCGTTCGTCTCCTCGCGGTCATTCCGGATCAACGTTTACAGTCTCCGGTACGATGACAGAGAGACGGGGTTTTTCAGAGTTTCCTTAGGCACCCATGATAGCCCAGAAAGGACGTTTCGGGCATCCTTCGTGCAAATCACTAGGCAACGCTACCCCGACAATCGGCAAGTGTTTTCCGGAACTCCGATACGACACCAGCACGGCCACATGATCCGAGTCTCAATTTAAACCACCTGGGCGCCTCTAGGACAAATGCTCGACCGCACCTAACTCCGATAGCCGCTTGCTTGTGATACTGTCAGGCATGACTACAAGAACTCGCGTTAAGGCCGCTAGATATTATGAATAGATTCAAAGTCTATAAACACCCTGACGGTCGCCTTGTTGCGGTGAAGGTAGGTTTTTCGTTTCCCGGAGTAATTTTCGGTGCATTCTGGCTGCTCTGGCATCGAATATGGCTTCTTGGCGGAATCATTGCCGTAATCGGATTGGGCCTGTATTTCGTATTTCCTAGCCCAGAGGGCTATCTCATGGGAATACCTTACGGGCATCGGCTTGGTATTGCTGATCTACTCAATGCGCTAATTTGCGTGGTAGTTGGTATCTATGGCAACGAGTGGCGTAGAAATTCGTTATCTGAAAGAGGATTCGATAACGTGTCCGACGAAAGCGCGAAAACAGCGGACGGCGCTAAAGCTGAATATTTGCGCGATCCAGGAAATGTCGCCCCTTTTGGCATATCGCACGAACGAAAGGAACCTTATTTTTGAGGTGGTTCTGGCCTAACCTGTTAAGCGAATGACGCGGCGAAATGGCGATCAATGAATGGTGGGCAGGGGATCTGGTTGAACGCTTTTCGCTTGAGATTGCAGATTTCTTAGATATTGAGAAATACGCGCTTGGGAGCTGCGAAGGTCGATCCATGCATTCGACCTCTCCGGGTTTGTTTCCATTTATTTTGAAATAAGTGATAATCCGACTCACGCCGCCAAGAAAAATGAACAGGGGGACAGGTGGACATAACGTCAAACATTTATCGCGGGAAGATCAAGGCGACGGGGCAAGCTACCGTAAATGTAGATCAAGGCTGGACCGTGTATTCATTTATCGAGTTGGAAGACGGGCAAATCCTGAGGGATTTTCGTAGCCCACGTGGAATTGACGGGGAGTTAGGAATTGCAGTTAAAGAGGGATTATCAGTCGAACTTCACTTCCTAGAAGTCAAGGCGAAGAAAGAGAATCGCTTTATGTTGTTCGCCGTAAGGCGACCAGACGCCAAATTGTTCGCCACAAGGCCTTTGCCATTGGCGATACTTAAATTGTTTTGTATTTCATGGGCAGTTCTGGGCGCGTTGCTGACATTTTTTGTCATCACTGCAATCCTTGGCCTTCCGATGTTATTTATCGTATGGGTAAGGTACAAAGAGCTTAAGGTATTGTCGAAGTATAACGCTGGAATACGGGGGCTTTCGAATCCGATTTTGATTTAGTCCATTGGGCGTTGCGTCACGATTGCCGACGTGGGCCCTGTGAGGAGATGTATGGCGACTTTTATTAGAAATGGCTTAAAGATGATCGCTGCGATTGCGAGTTTATTGTCTGGGCTATGTTGGCACCTCTCCGCCAGAGCACAACTCGCAATATTTGAAACACAAGGACTTGACGCGGACCAAATTATCCAAAGACTTAATGTCGTTTCGCAGAATGAAAATATGTGGGCAGCGGAGTTGGCGGCAGTTGCAGGGGGAGCGATGTTCTTGTACTTGTTTTTCGCAGATCGATCATAGCCACAAAAGCAACCCGGTCCCGGCGTTTAATTGTCCCTGTGCAGTGATAGTATGACTAACAGCTGCAGCGATTCGCGCATAAATTTTGCGAACCGCATTTGTGCGCATCGCATGATGCCTTCGCCTACTTTTGGCATATGGCGATTGTTCACCAAACCGCAATTCCATCGTGCCAGCGCTCAGTCTTGCCTTGGTCGACGAGTTGTTAAGGGCTCGATACTGATATTGTGACCTTACGCAATCGACTGTGCCATAACTGTGACAGGATGAGCGCGGAATGGAGTTCGGCAAGCATTACAAGTAACTGATAAATCAATGTTTCGCAGGAGCGGTTTCCGCCTACGAACCAAGGGGTCGTGGGTTCGAATCCTGCCAGGCGCGCCAATAAATCGTTGCAAATTAAGCGGCTAGGTCACCTCGACCTAGCCGCTTTTTCTTTGGTTTGTGTCATAGACCGCGCGGTGTTCGGATTACAGGAAAATCATTGCAAACGCATTGTTAATGCGCCCTACAGTTTTTCCGCATCTGACCGTTAACAGCCTCTAACAGATATAGATCTCTGTCAATGACATTGCCTGTTTCCTGAATCGTAAAGCGTACTGCGTGATCGGGCGCGTCGTCACTATCGCTTAAGAGGTGCTCACGCACGCGACAAGCATGAATGTCAATCCATCCACCGTCGAGGCACTGGAATTGCTGGCTCTCACGCTAGGGTGGGAAGAGCAGGGCGTTGATATGCTATGAACTACACGCAAAAGCTCACACTTTCCATGATTATTCCCACCGTCATGGTGGCTGGTGCAGGTGCCTCAGTCGTATTTGGCGCGATGTGGCTGCAAGGGCAAGCCAAAGAAGCCACCAGCGCAACCATCACCAGTTATCTCCAGGTGGGTGGAGCGCTCACCGCCATACTGACCGCCATCTGCGTTGCAGTGTGCATTGGTTTTACTGTATGGATTCGCCGCACGGCAAACGCGGTATTGGGGGGTGAGCCTTCCGAGGCCAGCCAGGCGCTAGCGGAAATTGCCCGCGGAAACCTGGCCCTGAACGTGCCCCGGGCTCGGGACGGCAGCCTCATGCATTCACTAACTCAGCTCGTAGCCATGTTGCAGTCCACCATGGGCGAGATCAAATATTCCGTGCACAGCGTTTCTAGTGCGGCCAGCGAAATCGCAGCAGGCAACCAGAAACTGTCATCGCGCACCGAAGAGCAGGCGAACTCACTCGAAGAAACCGCTGCCTCAATGGAAGAGCTGACCAGTACCGTCAAACAAAATTCTAACAATGCCCGCCAGGCCAATCAGCTGGCCATGTCCGCCTCCAGCGTAGCGGTAAAGGGCAGTAGCGTCGTGTCCCAGGTAGTCAACACCATGGGCGTCATCAACACCTCATCCCGAAAGATCGTCGACATCATCGGCGTGATCGACGGCATCGCCTTCCAAACCAACATCCTTGCGCTCAATGCCGCAGTTGAAGCAGCGCGGGCCGGCGAGCAGGGCAGAGGCTTTGCAGTGGTCGCCGCCGAAGTGCGCAACTTGGCCCAGCGCTCAGCAGCGGCCGCCAAGGAAATCAAGACGCTGATCGGCGACTCCGTGGACAAAGTCGAGGAGGGCAGCAAACAGGTGGCTGAAGCCGGCAAGACCATGGACGAGATCGTGGGCAGCGTCAAGCGGGTGACCGACATCATGGCGGCGATCACCGCGGCCTCGCAGGCGCAGAGCGCGGGCATCGAGCAGGTGAACCAGGCGATCACGCAGATGGACGAGGTGACGCAGCAGAACGCAGCGCTGGTGGAAGAAGCGGCTGCCGCGGCGGGTTCACTGCGAGAGCAGGCCGGCGCCCTGTCGCAGGCGGTCAGCTCGTTCATATTGGACGGCGAGCAGATCACCGTTCAGACTTTGGGTTTACGTGGTCCGGCCAAGAACGTTGCTCGTGCCACAGAGACGTTAATCGAGGCACCCTTGCGAGCGGCCTGATGTCCGTTCAGGCCGAGGATTGGCAGGTCGGGAAATCTGCGTGCTGGTCCGCAGTTCGGCGGAAGCGGCTGCCCGCAGTTTGCTGGTGGCTGCGCTCGAGGTTTCTGATGCGATCGCCCGCTTCTCTCGCATGCCGGCGTCTACGACATCGAACACCTGCTTCCGTAGTTACAGCCGCATGAGGTCGAGTGTTGTTTGCGCGATGTGGATTGACCAGACCGCGCGACCGGATTGACCAGGGTTACGCAACTACCAGCGCCTGGCGAGAAAAAGAAATGGATAAAAGTTGGGTGGTCAGCGCAATTCGCGCACGGTGGTCAATTCTGTTCGCGCAGCAACAACTGAACGCTATTTGGTGTGCAGCAATGAGCGTTTGAACGACAGCACATGCGCTTCCACCGCCGCCGCGGCGGTATCGGGGTCGGCCTTGGAAAGCGCGTCGATGATGATTCGATGCTCTGCCTTGACCTCTTCCAGGTGCCCGTCAGCCGACAGGGAAATCGCCCAGAAGCGCTGTGACCGGGCGTGCAGCACCTTCAGAATTTCCGCGAGGATCTGGTTTCGCGCAGCCGTGGCAATGTGCTCATGGAACAGACGATCCGAATTCATTACCTGCGCCATGTTGCGGCGCTCGACCGCTTCATCGATTTCCCGGGCCAGGTTCTTTAGCTGTTGCAACTCCGCCTTGGTGATCTTTACCGCGGCCATGCGTGCGCAAAGGCTTTCGTTGGCCATGCGCACGTCGATCAGATCGAGCGCGTCGTCGAGGGACAATGGAGAAACCATCACCCCCTTGCGTGGAATGATCTGGACCAGCCCTTCATTGGACAGTCGATGCAGCGCATGGTTGATTGGCGTGCGTCCGAGGGTGAGCTCTTTCATCAAATTGGCGATGTTCAGGTAGTCCCCCGGCTTGTACGCCAGCGTCGTCAACGCTTCCTTGAGGCGGGCGTATGCCTGTTCGTTTTGCGACAACGCTTCTGCTTGCACCGCGCCGCGGGCCGGCTTTTTGTTGATGCTGACTAATTGTGGCAATGCACGCTCCATGAGGCATGTTGTTGAAACCGGTCAGCAGGATTGTATCGCATGCGCGCGGTAACGCCACTCTGCTGTGGCGCAGAACGCATGGTAAAATATCACGACAATGTTAGAATCCAGCTCAACGCGGGAAATGCGGGTCTTCTGGAGTTTGCCGGATCCGCTCACGCCTTGCGAGCAACAGCCTTGTTTAGCTGGCCAGCGCGCCACGAAGGTAACGGGAATTCGTGGTTCGATTTTTCCCCCGTTCAACACGGAGCACCACCCATGAAAACGCGTTTCCTCCTTACAGCGGTTATCGCGGCCTTGCTCAGCACCGCCGGACAAGCTCAAACCCTGCCGAAGACCCATCTCAAGGTGGTCGGCGGCCTGAGCAACCTTTCAGCCTACAACGACTACGAGAAGCCATTCTGGACCCAGGTCGTGCCCACGCTGTCCGGCGGGCAGGTCACTGCAGACATAAAGGGTTTCAACGAAATGGGTCTCAAGGGACCCGAGCTGCTGCGCCTGATGTCGCAAGGTGTCATCGAGTTCGGCACGGCCACGCTGTCGTATTTCGCCAGCGACAACCCCATCAACGAGGCGGTGGACCTGGCCGGTCTGGCTCCTGATGCCAAGACCGCACGCGCCATGGTCGATGCGTTTGAACCGGTGTATGCCAAATTCTACGGCGCGGGATCCAACATCAAGCTGCTCGGCATTTCGCCCTATCCCGCCCAGGTGCTGTTCTGCAATGCCGATATCAAGGGGCTGGCCGATCTGAAGGGCAAGAAGGTCCGCACCAGCAGCCGCACCCAGGCCGAGTTTGTCGAAGCACTGGGTGGCTCCAGCGTGACCATGGCGTTCGGCGAAGTCGTTCCCGCCATGCAGAACAAGGTGGTCGACTGCGCCATCACGGGTTCGCTTTCCGGCTACTCCGCCAAGTGGTACGAGGTTTCCACCCACCTGTACGCCTTGCCCATCAACTGGAATCCGCAGATCCATGCCGTGAACCGCAAAGCCTGGGACAAGCTCGACCCCAAAGTGCAGGCCTTCGTGCAAACCAACATCAAGTCCATGATCAGCAACATGTGGGACGGCGCTGCCGCCCAGACGCAGCAGGGCTATGACTGCAATACCGGTGCGGCCGCCTGCACTCTGCCGGTGAAGGGCAAGATGGTGCTGGTGCGCCCAACGGACGCAGATCGTGCGCTGTTGAAAAAGCTCATGCAGAAGACCGTGCTGCCCAAATGGGCTGCCCGTTGCTCCGCGGGCTGTGTTAAGGACTTTAACGCCACCATCGGCAAGCTTGTCCACCTGACGGCCAAGAAGTAGTTGTAGCGGGCGCCAGTACCCGAAGTGCTGGCACCCGCACAACAGCGTTTCATCGACCCTGCCCAACTTCCCAAAAAGGCATCATGACGTCTTCTTCGGACTCCCCAGTTTTCCTCGGCCGGCTGCTGCGTTGGGCTGAGTCACTGTCCCTTGTCGCGGTCTGGTTTGGCGGCGCACTTATGCTGGCCAGCGTCCTCCTCATCTGCTTCGATGTGTTCGCACGCAAGTACCTCGGCTTCACCACGGGCGGCGCTGATGAGTTGTCAGGTTACGCCTTTGCCATCAGCACCTCGTGGGCTCTGGCCCTCGTGGTACTTAGCCGGGGCAATGTACGAGTAGACGTGCTGTACCAGCACCTGCCCGTCCGACTCGCAGCCCTGCTCGATTGGTTGTCGCTGGTGGCCCTGGGCGTGTTCATGGGGTTCATGACCTACTACGGCTACGTGGTCGCGCAGACCTCGTGGCTGCTGAATTCGGCGGCAAACACCCAGTTGGGCACACCTCTGTGGGTACCGCAAGGCCTGTGGGTGCTCGGGCTGGTATGGATGGGTGTGGTGTTGACACTGATGCTCATCCGGGCTTCGGCGGCGCTGGTCACGGGCGACCTCGCCACCGTAAAAGCGTTGTGCGGCGTGCGTTCCGCGCAAGAGGAAGCCCAGGACGAAGCCATCGCGGGCGCGCGCATGGTCAGGGGAGAGGGCGCATGATTGCCACCGCCATGACCCTGTTGCTCGTACTCATCGGGCTGAGCATTCCCGTCGGCGCCGCGCTGGGCGTGCTCGGTCTCCTGCTGGATCCCCTTTTTTCGATGTTGCCGCTGACCCGCGCAATGGGCGAATTGGCATGGAGTTCCAACAACGAGTTCCTGCTCGTCGCTATACCGCTGTTCATTCTGCTTGGCGAGGTCTTGCTGCGGGCAGGTATCGCTGAACGCATGTATGGCGCCATGATCTTGTGGCTGTCCTGGCTCCCTGGGGGCCTGATGCACGCCAATATCGGCGCCTCCACCCTGTTCGCCGCCACCTCGGGATCGAGCGTGGCTACGGCTGCGACCGTTGGCACGGTGGCCCTTCCGCAGATCAGACGCTACGGCTACAACGAACCGCTGTTCCTGGGCAGTATTGCGGCGGGAGGCACACTGGGCATCCTGATTCCGCCCTCCATCAATCTGGTCATCTATGGGGTGTTGACCAATTCCTCCGTGCCCAAGCTTTATCTGGCGGGCATCATTCCCGGTTTTTTGCTGGCGGCGCTTTTCATGCTGACTGTGGTCGTGGCCTGTGTCATCAAGCCATCCTGGGGCGGCCAGCGGGTCACCGCCACGTGGGGCGAGCGCATTGTCAGTTTGAAACACCTGCTACCGCCGCTGGGGATTTTTTTGATGGTGGTGGGCTCCATCTACGCCGGGTTGGCGACGCCGACCGAAGCCGCGGCGCTGGGCGTGCTGGGGGCGCTGGTCCTGGCGGCGTTCTTCCGGCGCTTGTCGCTGTCGATGCTGCGTGAAGCTGTGGAAGGCACCATGCGCGCGACCGCCATGATCATGCTGATTGTCATTGCGGCGGGTTTCCTGAACTTCGTCATGTCTGGTATCGGACTGACCGCGTTGCTCACCGATTCGATTAGCGGTCTGGGGCTGTCCGCAGGGTGGACGCTGCTGGTCGTCGTGATTTTCTACGTGATTCTTGGCTGCTTCATGGAAACGCTGTCCATGATGATCGTGACCATTCCCATCGTCGCACCGATCATGATTGCGGTTGGCTACGACCCGATCTGGCTGGGGATTGTCATCATCGTCCTGGTCGAGACGGCGCTGATCACGCCGCCGGTAGGCATGAATCTCTTCGTCGTGCAAAGCTTGCGAAAGGGCGGATCGATGAACGCGGTGATTGTAGGCAGCCTGCCATTTGTCGCAGCGCTGTTCATGATGATTGCGTTGCTCGCCGCATTTCCGGACCTCGCCCTGTGGCTGCCGCGCGTGTTTGGCAGCTAGGTCTCCGCGAAGCACTGCTTTTTCATTCTTTTCAATTAGGTTCCCATGAAACTTTCATTTCAGATTGATGCTGGCGCGAAATCGCGCCAGCTTGAGGTCGATATCGACTCCTTCATCGTCGCCGGCTGGGCCGGCCGTGATCTCGCCGCCACCGAGCACCATATCGAGGAACTGGCCAGGCTGGGCGTGGCCCGTCCGAGCGCCATTCCACTGTACTACCGCGTGGCGGAAAATCAGTTGACGCAGGCGCCGCGCATTCAGGTCGTCGGCGCCGATTCTTCAGGTGAAGTGGAGACCCTGGTCTTCATGGCCGAGGGCGAGATGTACGTGAGCCTCACCTCGGATCACACGGATCGGAAGCTGGAATCGCGCAGTGTCGCGCTGTCGAAGCAGCTCTGCGCGAAGCCTGTAGCTACCGTGGCGTGGCGCTTTGCGGACGTGGCCGACCATTGGGACGATCTGGTGATTCGTTCCTACATCCGGGAAAACGGCAGCGAGGTTCTGTACCAGGAGGGGGCTCTGAATGCGCTGCGCACTCCGTCTGACCTGATTGCCGGATATCGCGCCGGCGGCGCAACGCTGCCACCCGGGGCGGCAATGAGTTGCGGTACGGTGGGCGCGATTGGCGGCATTCGACCCGCATCGTCCTTCACAATGGAG
>JBAYJH010000208.1:0-8825 GCA_041665185.1 Sterolibacterium sp. | reverse complement strand
CGGGCCAGATAGCCCCCTTTGGCAAGGTAGGCCTGCCAGGACGGCTCATCGGGGAAATCCAGTTCCGGTGCCTGGCGCTTCTGCCGCGCTGCTGCCGCGACCGGATCGTTGCCGCCGTCGACCGGCGCCTCGATGGGATACGGATAGAAATAATCGTCGACGTGGACACCATCGATGTCATAGCGCCGCACCACATCCAGAACCACCGCCAGGGTGTGCCGTATGGCGTCCGGCTCGCCGGGATCGATCCACAGATAGTTGCCATACTTCCTGACCAGTTGCGGCTGGGTGACGGAGATATGCTGCGGCGACGGCGGCGATTTGGCCTGAATGTGGCGCGCGCGATAGGGGTTGAACCAGGCGTGCAATTCGATACCGCGCCGATGGGCTTCATCGACCCACATCTTCAGCGGATCGTACAAGGGCTCGGGCGCCCTGCCCTGCTCCCCGGTCAGATACTCTGACCAGGGTTCCAGCGCCGACGGGTACAAGGCATCCGCGCTGGGCCGGACTTGCAGCACGATGGCATTCAGGTTCAGCGTGCGGGCGCGGTCGAGCAAGGCGACGATCTCGGCTTGCTGCTGCGCCACCGTCAGATCGCGGCGGCTGGGCCAGTCGATGTTGGTGACGCTCGCTACCCAGGCGGCGCGAAACTCCCGCGGCGCCGGCGGCGCGTCCTCGGAAGATAGTTGCGCTAGTTGCGTTGACTCCGCTGGCGCCTCCACTGCCGCTGCTCCGCCGTGCAGGGGGGCCGCGGCCAGCCAGATGGCGGCGAAAACGAGCAGGAGCCGCTGGTCAATTCCTGGCTTCATCTTGTTTCTTGCCGAATTCGGGATCGATCTTGACGAAGACCGTGACGAGGAACGCCGGAACCGTGGCGATGCAAACCCAGATGAAGAAATTCAGGTAACCGAGTTGCGACTGGATCCAGCCGCTGAGCATGCCCGGCAGCATCATGCCGAGCGCCATGAAACCGGTGCAGATGGCATAGTGGGCGGTCTTGTGCACCCCGTCCGAAACCATGATCATGTAGAGCATGTAGGCGGCAAAACCGAAACCGTAGCCGAATTGCTCGATGGCCAGCGCGGCGGCGACGATGAAAATGTCGCTGGGCTGGGCGCTGGAAAGATAGATGAAGACCAGATCCGGCGCATGCACCGAGAGCACCATGATCCACAACCAGAACTTCAGACCCTGCCTTGAAATGACATAACCGCCCAGCAAGCCGCCCAGCGTCAGCGCGACCACGCCGACCGTGCCGTAGACGATGCCGACGGCCTGGGTGCTCAGGCCCAGCCCGCCCTGGGCGACTGCATCCAGCAGGAAAGGCGCGGCCATCTTGAGCAACTGCGCTTCGGCAAAACGGTAGAGCAGCAGGAAGGCCAGGATGATGAGGATGTCCTTCTTCCTGAAAAATGCGGCGAAGGTCGTCAGGAATTCCTTCAACACCGGCGCGCCGCTGGCGGTTGCCCGGTCGCTGGGCGGGACCGGCAGGATGAAGCGATGGTAGATGGACAAGGCCAGGAACATCCCGGCCAGGATGAAGAACACCACGGACCAGGCCAGGCCGACGTTGCCGGTGGATTCGGTCAACTGGCCCGCCAGATACACCAGACCGCCCTGCCCGGTGACCATGGCGATGCGATAGAAGGTGCTGCGCACACCGACGAAGGCCGCCTGCTGGTGTTGCTTCAGTCCCAGCATGTAAAACCCGTCGGCGGCGATATCGTGGGTCGCCGAGGCAAACGCCATCAGCCAGAATACCGCCAGGGTGATCTGGAAGAAGTTCGGCAGCGGAAGGGTCAGTGCCACCAGTGCCAACGCCGCCCCGATCAGCAGCTGTAGCGTCACCACCCACCAGCGCTTGGTCCTGAACATGTCGATGAAGGGCGCCCACAGCGGCTTGATGACCCAGGGCAGGTAAAGCCAGCTGGTGTATAGGGCGATGTCGGTGTTGGAGATGTTCATGTTCTTGTACATGATCACCGACAGCGTCATCACCACCACATAGGGGATGCCCTGGCCGAAATACAGCGACGGAATCCACCACCAGGCGCTTCTATTTATTCCCATGGGTCTCTCGCCAGCGCTTGGATTGAAGGCCGCCAGTGTATCGTCAATCGGCCAGGGCCTGCCGCAGGCTGCCACCCACGGCAGATAACCGCAGTTGCGCCTGCTCGACGGATATCTTCCGGGTCAGCGCCACGATCGCCACCTTGACTTGAAAACCGCTTGCCTCCAGCATGGCACGCGCGGCTTCCTCGTCGGCGCCGCTCACCAGGGTGGTGAGGCCAATGGCCCGGCGAATCAGCTTGGCGTTGGTGGGCTTGAGATCCACCATCAGGTTGCCATGGACTTTGTGCAGGCGCACCATGATGGCGCTGGAAAGAGTGTTCAGGGCGATCTTCTGCGAGGTGCCGGCTTTGAGGCGCGTGCTGCCCGCGATCACTTCCTGGCCGGTATCGAGCGTGATCCCGATTTCCGCTTCGAGCGCAATCGGCGCATGCGCGTTGTTGCACAAACCCACCGTCAACGCGCCAGCGGCGCGGGCCGCACGCAAGGCACCCAGGACATAGGGCGTGACGCCGGATGCCGCCAGCAGCAGCACCACGTCCAGCGGACCGACCCTGGCAGCGAGCAGGTCCGCGGCGCCTTGCTGGCGGTCGTCCTCGGCGCCTTCGACCGCCTCGTACATCGCCGTCGCGCCGCCGGCCAGCAGGGCCACCGCTCGCTCCCTGGGCCAGGAGAACGTCGGGTAGAGTTCCACGCTGTCCAGCAGCCCGAGTCGGCCGGAAGTACCGGCGCCGACATAAACGAGGCGACCACCGGCGGCGATGCGCGGCACTGCGGCGGAGACCGCCGCCGCGATCTGCTGGCTGGCCGCACGCACCGCGCTGACCGCCTGGGTCTGGTCGTCGATGAAGGCATTGACGAGGTCTTCGACCGGATAGAGATCAAGATCCGCATGCCGGCGATCCGGCGCTTCGGTATTCAGCATGGCGCTTTACTCCTCGACGGGTTCCGGGTGGGTACGCTTGCGAGTCCGCTCATTGGGTACGCGTGACTTTCGCCAGGTGGCGCGGATGATCGGGGTCGAAGCCGCGAGCGCGCGCCAGGGCCTCGACCATGGGATAGAAACTCTGGATGGCGGAGATCGTATCGAGGTCCTCGGCCGCGGACTCGACGATGGGCAGGTTGCAGCCCGGCGCGTCGGCCGGCGCGGCCAGCAATACCTTGGCGCCACGCCCGCGCATCTCTTCGGTCAGCGCCAGCAAGCCGGCCTGTGCCGGTCCGCGCGGAGCGAACACCAGCAGTGGGTAACCTTCCTCGATCAAGGCCATCGGCCCATGCTTGACTTCGGCGGACGAAAAAGCCTCCGCCTGGATGGCGCAGGTTTCCTTGAACTTCAACGCCGCCTCGAGCGCCGCCGGCATGCCGGTGCCCCGGCCGATGACGAACAGCTTATCGGCGTGCCGCAACACCGCGACGGCCTCGGACCAGTCGGTCGCCACCGCGCGCGCCAGGACCTGCGGCAGGCCGGCCAGTGCCCGGTGCAATTGCTGGTCCTCCTGCCAGGCGGCCACCACGCGCGCACCGGCCACCAGTTGCGCGATGAAACTCTTGGTGGCAGCGACGCTGGTTTCTGCGCCGGCATGCAATGGGAAGAGCCATTGCGCCGCGCCGGCCAGCGGCGAATCCGGATCATTCACGAAGGCCGCCGTGGTGGCGCCGCCGGCACGGAAGAACCGTGTCGGCTCGACCAGGTCCGGGCTCTGTCCCGACTGCGAGAAAGCCATGGACACCAGGCCCTGGCAAGCGATCTGCGAATGGTAGAGGGTCACCAGCGACATCGGCAGCGAGGTCACCAGCCGGCCCAAGCGCGCCATGATCAGATAGGCCATGAAATGCGCGGCATGGTCGGAACTGCCGCGCGCCACGGTCAGCAAGGAAGTCGAGCTCGGCAAGCGCAGCGTCGCGCCGAAATCGCGGTAGCGTTCCTGGTCATGTTCCAACTGCCTGGCAACGGCCTCGGGGGCCGCGCGGGCTTCATCCAGCATGCGGGTGGTCAAGCGATACTCCTTCCGTGAAAACATCGGTTAATTTCAAATCGCGATCCAGCAGCACGAGGTCGCCCCAGGCGCCCGGCGCCAGGCGCCCGCGATCCGTCACGCCCAGATAGTCGGCGGCGTGGGTGGACAGCCGCCGCGACGCATCGGTCAGGTCCAGTCCCAGTGCGCCGACCAGATTGTGTAGGGCCTGGATCATGGTCAGTGTCGATCCGGCCAGGGTGCCATCCACCAGGCGGACGCCGCCCAGGCATTTGCTGACGGTGTGGCGACCGAGGCGGTATTCGCCATCCGGCATTCCCGCCGCGGCGGTCGAATCGGTGACGCAGTAGAGGCAGGGAATGGCCCGCAGCGCCACGCGAATCGCGCCGGGGTGGACATGCACCAGGTCGGGGATGATCTCGGCATAGCGCGCCTGCGCCAGCGCCGCCCCGACCATGCCGGGCTGGCGATGGTGCAGGCCGCTCATGGCGTTGAAGAGGTGGGTAAACCCGCCGGCGCCCCGATCCAGGGCCGTCACGCCATCCTCGTAGCTGCCCTGGGTATGGCCGATCTGGACCCGGTAGCCGGCCGCACAGAGGGCCTCGATCGCCGCCATGTTGGCGGGTATCTCCGGCGCCAGGGTGATCAGCCTGATCGGTGCCAGGGCGTTCAACTCAGCGAGTTCAGCCAGTTGCATCGGGCGGGCGAAATCCGGTTGCGCGCCCAGCTTCTCGGCATTGATGTAGGGGCCTTCGAGATGCACGCCGAGTATCCGGGCGCCCGTCGCCGCCTGCCTCCCCGGCGTGCCGCAAAGCGGCGCCAATCCGCTGAAAGCCGTCAGGAGGTCCGCCGCGGGCGCGGTCATAGTCGTCGCCAGCAGCGCCGTGGTGCCGTGGCGCGCATGCATCTCGGCGACGCACCGCGCCGCGTCGCCGCCTTCCATGATGTCGCGTCCGCCGCCGCCATGAACGTGCAGGTCGATGAAGCCCGGCAGGATCAGCGGCTGCCCGGAATCTCGTGCGACGGCCTCGCTGACCGGTATGCCGCTGATGCGGGCAATGCGCCCCAGGTTTGCCGCGTCGGCGCCAAACTCGATTTCGCCGGCGATGAAGCCCTGGGGTGTGAGAATATGTCCGGCCAGTTTGGTCATGATTTCGAGTGAACCTCGCGCCTCAGTTCGACCATGAAGTCGTAGTAATCGTTACGGCAATAGGAATGGGTCAATTCGACCGCCTGGCCCGCTTCGCCGTAGCCGACACGGGTGATGAACAACACCGCCTGTCCCGCAGGTATGCCGAGTTGCGCGGCCAGCCGGTCCGGCGCATTGACCGCCTGGAGATGCTGCTGCGCGCGCACCGGCGCGTGCCCGCTGCGCTCCAGGTAACGATACAGGGAGGCCCGGACCAGGCTCGGATCGGGAAGGACCGTAAGCGGCAAGACGCTGATCTCGTACGCCATGACAGCCTCATTGGCCAGCCGCAGGCGTTCCAGATGGGCCACCCGCGCGCCACGTCCCAGGCCCAGGGATTGCCGTTCCTGCGCCGTTGCCGCACGGATGGAACGTTCCAGCCAGCGCGAACCCGGGGTATAGCCGCGCTGCTTGAGTTCCTCGGAAAAACTGCTGAGGCGCGACAAGGGTTGTTCCAGGCGTGGCGCGATGTAGTTTCCCGACCCTCGCCGGCGCTGGATCAGTCCCTCGTCGACCAGTCGATCGATGGCCTTGCGCGCGGTCACCCGCGACACGCGGAGTTGCGCGGACAGAGTGCGTTCGGACGGCAGCGCCTGGTTCACCTGATAGCGGCCGTCGCGCACCGCGTGCCCCAAGGTGCGGGCGAGTTGCAGGTAGAGCGGCGAGCTGTCCCCCGCGTCCGGCTTGAATTCGGCGAAGGCGTCCCGCTTCATCGGCCGGGGATCGCCATGGCGCGTCCAATCAGCGTCAGCGCGCCGCTCGCCGCATCGCCCGCGGCCTCGACATAGCGGCGGCGCAATTCGGGGGCGAGCCGTCCAGCCAGACGCCGTCCCACGCTGCCGCACACCGCCAGCGGCAAGTCACCCGCCGGGTCGAGTGCTAGAGCCAGGGCATTCAATGCCGCCACCGCCTCGTCCAGCAGGCGGGCAGCCGCCGGATCGCCGTCGGCGCAGGCAAACACGTCCGGCGCGAGTCGGGCAAAAGCGAACTGGCCGGCCTGGCGGCACCACGCTTGCAGGCTGGCGCGATCGGCACCGCAGCTTGCCCACACCAGGCGCGCCAGTTCGCCGACAGGGGCGCGGCCATCGCTGGCGGCTTGCGCCAGTTGCACCGCCCGCTGGCCCAGCCAGGCGCCGCTGCCTTCATCGCCGAGCGGAAAGCCCCAGCCGCCGACGATGCGGCGCGTGCCATCCGGGCGCAAGACTTCCCCGACGCTGCCGGTTCCCGACGCGACGATCGCCCCGGGGTGGCCGCCATGGGCGCCAAGCAAGGTGGTAAAGCAATCCGACTCCAGCACCAGGTGGGCGAAACCGATATTGCGCGCCAGAAAATCGTCCCGCCACGCCTGGATGCTGGCACCCGACAGACCCGCGCCCAGAGCGCATTGCCGCCAGTCCGGCGGCGCCTGCCCGGCATCGGCGAAGGCGGCCTGCACGGCCAGCCGGATTTGTATCCAGGCGGCGTCGACGCCCTGCCCCAGCGCCGACGGTCCCGCCTCGCCGCGCCCCAGCAGCGTGCCGTCGCGGCGCGCCAGCAGCGCACGGGTGCCGCTGCCGCCGCCATCCACGCCGACCAGGAACTCGATCTCGTCTGTCTTCCGCATATCCTTCAAAGCGCCGCGCAAGTCACCATTCGACAATGATACCAGTTTAATACCAAATGGCCGCACCATGATCGCCTGCACCTTCGGTCCTCGCTGTCGATCGCCCCACCGGCCAGCGCCAGATCGATCACGTGGAGGCCTGTGGTTTTTTTGCCGAAATCGCCGGCGGCTTGGTAATGATTTGTAATGTTGCGTAAGTTTTGCCGATGAACGACTACAACGAGTTCGTCAATCGGCTGGCGCTGTTTCTGGCCGCTTGCCGGCCACATTGCGGGCCATGCGGACGCCGGCATGTAAGCCTATGTAACGCCCAGGCACGCCATGAATTGACGAAATCCCCATGGATTTATACGGTTAGCTACCGGGCTCGGTTGGCCCGCCGGCGCGTGGTGTCACGTGAAAAGCGGTGCTAGCATCGTTTCACGGTATCGCCCGGTACCGCATCGTCATGGACAGGCTATGCCTTTCGGCCGCATTTCATTGCTATCAGGAGTACTCCGCCGCGCGCTGGTAATCTCGCTGCTAGCGGCGGGAGCCGCACGCGCCGGCACCTTGTCCATCGAGAGCTGGCGCATCGACGACAAGGCCATATGGGAAACCGTCCTGATCCCCGCATTCGAAAGAAGGCATCCCGGCATCGAAGTCAAGTTTGCGCCGACCGCACCGACCGACTATGACGCCAAGCTGGCGGCCAGATTGGCGGCGGGAACGGCCGGCGACTTGGTGGCCTGCCGTCCCTTCGACGTGTCGCTGTCGCTCTATCGCAAGGGCTATCTGGAAAGGCTGGACGGCAAACCGGGCATGCAGAACTTCCTGCCGGCCTCGATGCTGGCCTGGCAGACCGACGACGCCAGGGAAACCTTCTGCATGCCGGTCGCCTCGGTGATTCACGGCTATCTCTACAACAAGAAGATCTTCAAGCGGCTCAATCTGCAAGCACCGAATAACGAGGCGGAGTTCTTCGCGGTGCTGGACGCCATCGCCAAGCATGGCGGCTTTGTGCCGCTGGCCCTGGGCACGGCAGACCGCTGGGAGTCGGCGCAAACTGTGTTCTCCAGCGTCGGACCGAACTACTGGCGGGGCGAGGAAGGGCGCAAGGCGCTGATCGAGGGCCGCGCAAAATTCACCGACCCGCAATTTGTCGCCGCCTTCGGCCATCTTGCCAGGCTCGGCGTGTATCTGCCCAGGGGAGCTGCCGCACAATCCTACACCGACAGCCAGAAGCAGTTCGCCCAGGGCGGTGCGGCACTCTATCCGGCCGGCTCCTGGGATATCTCCTATTTCAACCACATCCAGGGCCTGGAATTCGGGGCCTTTCCGCCGCCGGTGCGCAAGGACGGGGACAAATGCTACGTCGCCGACCACATGGATATCGGCCTGGGCGTTAACCGCCAAGCGAAGAACAAGGACGACGCCCTGAAGTTCCTGGCGTGGGTCGGCTCGCAGGAGTTTGCCGACATTTATACCAACCGCGTCACCGGCTTCTTCTCCTTATCCACTCACCTGATCGCGGTGCGCGATCCGGTGGCCAAGCAGATGATGGAATGGCGCGCGCGCTGCGGCTCCACCATCCGCCTGAACGCCCAGGTGCTCAACCGTGGCCAGCCGAGCATGGAAGACGCGCTATGGAATGCCAGTTCGCAAGTCCTGAATGGCAAGCTCGCGCCCAAGGATGCCGCCGCCAGAATACAGAACGGCCTGGCGAAATGGTACAAGCCGCAACAAGGCAAGTGATCGGACAGGAGCACTATTCGTCGCAGTACATGAATTTCAATGTCGCATTAACGGGAGGAAGGAAGCAATGAGGAAATCAGCCATGGAGTATCGCCACAAGCAGCACCATTGCCGCTCGGGGTTGCGGCTCACGCCGCTCGCCGCGGCCTGTGCGTCGCTGTTTGCAACCGGCATCGTCCACGCCCAGCAGGCGGCGCCGGTGGATAAGGTGGTGGTCACCGGCATCCGCGGCAGTATCGAAAGTTCGATT
>JBAYJH010000207.1:0-8834 GCA_041665185.1 Sterolibacterium sp. | reverse complement strand
CTCAGCACGTCGCGGCCGAAGCGCACCGAGATATGCCAGCAGTCGTTCATGGTCTTGCCGCCGCCGTCGGTCTCGACCTCCGCCGCCGCTTCAGCCGGGGCGGAGGCCGCCGGGCTGGAAGCCACCGCCCCGCCGAGGAAGCCGCGCAGGGTGTTGGCCAGGGTTTCACCCTTGGCCTGCAAGGCCGGATCGGCTGCGCTTTGCTCGCTTTCGGCTAGGTCGAGCAGGGCATTGAGATGGTCGCAGCAGTTGAGGACCGCGCTGATCAGCTCGCTGCTGACCGCGATTTCATTGTTGCGCAGCTTGTCCAGGGCGTTTTCGACGACATGGGTGAATTTCTCGATCAGGGTCAGTTCGACCACGCCGGAGCCGCCCTTGATGGTGTGGGCGGCGCGGAATACGCCGTTGAGGGTTTCCGGGTCGTGATCGCCCTGTTCCATGCGCATCAGCCCGGCTTCCATTTCACTGAGCTGTTCGCGGGCTTCCTGGATGAAGACGCTGAGGATTTCTTCCATGATGGGGTCTCGCAGATTCGTGGGCGGTGGAGTAGTGAAGTGGTGGCGGATTTGCGGATCAGGCCGCGTCGTGGGCGGGGATCACCAGCGGATCGCCGAAGAAGCCGGCGATGTTGTAGAAGTCCATCAGTTCATGGACGGCCGGGCTGTGGGCGACGATGCTCAAGGTCTTGCCGTGTGCCTGGCATTCGCGCTTGGCCAGCATCAGCAACTGGATGCCGGCCGTGTCGATCTCCGACACCCGCGACAGGTCCAGTTCGAGCACCGTGTAACTGTCCACGCTGCTCATCAGCGTTTCCTTCAGCTCCCCGGCCTGGTAAATGGTCAGGTCCTGGGTGATGGCGAGGCGGTTGACTGTGGCTTTCCCGGCCGGCGTGGCTTCGTCTATGGTCATGGCGGTATCCGTTTCGTGTTTATGCTGGACAGCAGGGGACTGGAGATTTCATTTAAGCAGAATGGAAATGGATTACAAGGCGGCGTAGCAACGCCACCACGAGTTTGTGGCTCGTGGTCTAGTCGAAAGATCATTCGGTGCCCCGTTGCGCGCGGCGCTGGCGAAACCGAGACTTGCCCTGATTGGGGAAGATCTACCGGACGATGGGGATCTCGCTTACCGGACTGCGAGCCGCCCAAGGCGGCGTCGCAACACTCCTCCCCCGTCAAGGTGGACGGAGAAAAACGCCCAATCGCTGCCCGACGATAGGACGGCGATTGGTATCAGGGTGCTACTGCCCGCCTTTGGTGCTGGGGTGCTAGTGCCCGCCTGTGGTGTCAGGGTAATGGCGGCCCAGCCAGTCTTCGAATTGCTGGCACATCGCGGCGTCGGATCGACTGTTGTCGGCGATGGTTTCGGCGCCGTGGACGATGCGGATTCTGGCATCCAGCGCGTTGGCAATCGACTCGCTGGCCGGGTATTGGCGCTGGGCGGCGGCGGCGATGAGTTGCCGCGCCTCGTCCCAGGCCTCATCGACCGACTGGTTGCAGGCATCCGCCAGGTAGCGCGCGGAGAAACCTTCGCCGGTCAGGCTGCGCAAGGTCGCGTCGTGGCTCACGCCGTTGCCCGGCGCCCAGTAGTGCTGCGCCAGCAGCGGGCCGATGGCCGGGTTGTCGGTGAGATAGCCGAACTTCTTCTGAAAATAAGCGCGGGTCTGGTACACCGCCATGTTCGCCAGCAGATAGCCGTGGTAGGACGCCGCCGACTCCTGGTTGAGCAGGTGCGGGATCGCCAGCAGGGGCCGCGGACTCACCGCCACGCCCAGGATGCGCCGCTCGCAAGCGCGTGCCAGCGCCAGCACCGCTTCCGGGTCGCGCTCGGCATCCGGCATGCGGTAGAGCGCCGACTCGAAATCGGAGACGACCAGCAGCGAGCGTTCGTTGTAGGCTGAAAATGGCTGGGTGGTGGCGATCCTGAGGCGAATCAAGTCGTCGGGCACGGCCTCGCCGGCCGCATTGGCGGCATAGCGCTTGAGCCAGTCGGCGTCTTCCAGCAGGCTGTCGCAGAACATCGACTGGGTTTCCGCATAGGCCATCGAGGTGGGCGGAAATTCCTGAGAAAAACAGGGGGAATTCTGCGTCACGTTGGCGAAATGCGCCGCGTGGCCGCCTTCGTGAAACAGCGTGGCCAACGCGCGGGCGCCGCTGCCGATCTGGTCCGGCTTGGCTTCGGAAGTGAAATTGATCTGCCCGGATACCCAGCGCCCCTGCTCGTCGAAGAAAGTCGGTATGGGACCGTGGCAGAAGCCGTTCTGGTACTTGCCCTTGCGCTCCAGCAGGTCGAGTTGCAGCAGCGCGCCGCGATAGCCGATGCCCAGCCGCCGGAAGCTCTCCACCCAGCGTTGCAGACCTTTCGAAAACGGCAGGTAAGGGTCGAGCTGGCGCGTCACGTCGCCGCTCATGTGATAGCGCAGGTTGTAGGGCTTGAGCGCATCCTCGCCCTTGTCGGCGGCCAACTTGTCCAGCGTGCGCTGGTTGGCCTCGCGGGTGCGTAACTCGAAGTCGTCCAGGATCGCGGAGAGTTGCGCGGCGCTCATGCGCTCGTTCTTGTGCACCTTGTAGTCGAAATAGTTGGGATAGCCGAGCGACTGCGCCAGCTCGTTGCGCTTCCTGACGATGTCGAGAAAGCCGTTGGCCAGCACCCAGCGCTCCAGGCCGAGCAACGCGTCGTGCGAACTCTTGCGCGCGGCCTCGTCGGGATTGGTGCCCATGTTGGTGCTGAGCGTGCCGAGCGAGGCCTCCTCGCGCTCACCCTGCTCATTCACATGCGTCATGACGTAGTCGCGGCGCTTGGCGAACAGCGCGGACTCCTGCTCGATCAAGTCGTGCATGTGGCCGCGGGCGGTGTCGTTGTCGATGATGTTGCACTCGAACAGCGCCAGCCAGCCGCGTAGGCCGTGCTGGAGAGCGTGCTGTTCCTCGCTCGCGGGCAGCTTGTCCAGCTCGGCCAGATGGGCGCGCACCTGCGCCAGCCGACCCGGATCGGCGATGAAAGTCTTGAATGCCTGTTCGGCCTTGGCAAAGCCGGCGTGATCGTCGCTGACCGCCATATAGGTGTCCCAGAACAGGTCTTCCTTGGTCTTGTGGACCTCCAGGTAGTCTTGGTTGAGCCGGTCAAAAAAAGCGCGAGGTGATTCCATGGGTGTCTCCGGGGATGAGTTTCTCAAAACAGCTCGATCTTCTTCTCGACGGTCTTCTTCGGCAGGACCAGTGACTGTTCGTAAGCCTGTTCGGCATTCACCACGTCCATGACGTTGGCCTGGGTGATCGACATGCGGCGGCAAAAGGTGTCGCCGGTCTGTGGCACGAAGATCACCTTGCGCGACCAGGGGCCGCTGAAATCCGAGGCGATGAGGGGAATGTTCTCGCGCTCCAGCCATTCCCTGGCGAACTCCGCATTGCGTTCGCCGATGGCCATGCGGATGGAGCTGACGATGGTGCCGCCGCCGAAAGCCTTGGCGGTTATCCGCGTCTTGTTGGCGCCCTTGTTGAGCAGTCCGTTGACCAGCACTTCCATCGAGTAGTCGCCATTCAGGATGACGTCGGTGTCGGTATTGGCGCCGCCGGTCCGGCTCGGCAGCAGGAAATGATTCATGCCGCCCAGCTTCAGCTTGGGATCGAACAGGCACACCGCCACGCAGGAACCCAGCAGGGTGGCGATGGGCTTGTCGGTCTCGATTGCCCAGCCACCCGGGTTGATGTTGCGGGCGAGCTTCTCGAAGTCCTTGCCTGTCAGCTGCGAAAGATCGTTCACGAACGGAATTGTAAAAAGCAACGGAAGCGGATTCTACCTTGCCTGACCGACGGCTCGGTAAAGTACTCCCCTGCAAGGTGGGTGCCGCGCTGGGGATGGGCTATGATTAGGCACATGAACCATCGCGAGGTATTCAAGTCCGTCGCCGCCGACCTGTCGCAAGGCGAACTGGCGTTTCCCACCAGCGCACAGGTCGCCATGCGGGTGCGGCAGGCGCTGGACAAGCCCGACTGCCACATCGACGCCGCGGCACGCCTGGTGCAGGCCGAACCGCTGCTGTCGGCACGGGTGGTTGCGATGGCCAATTCCTTCGTGTTCAATCGCTCCGGCCGCGAGATTACCGATGTCCGCAGCGCGGTATCGCGGCTTGGGTTTGCCACCGTGCGGTCGCTGGCGACGGCGCTGGTGACGCGCCAGCTGGCGGGCGCACCCGTCGCCGTGGCCGAACGGAAGCTGGCTGCGGACCTGTGGGAACACACCGCCCATGTCGCCTCATTGGCCCAGGTGATAGCGCACCGGGTCACCCACCAGAATCCGGAAACCGCCATGTTCGCCGGCATTGTCCATGAGGTCGGCGGTTTTTACCTGCTGTCGCGCGCGCACGAGTTTCCGGGACTGCTCGAAGGCGATCCGGCGGACTGGATCGAGTGCGGCGAAGCCGAGATTGGCCGCGCGGTACTCAAGGTCTTGTCGGTCCCGGCATCGGTTGTCGAGGCGATCGAGGGCTTCTGGGACGGCTACCTCGCCATGCCGCCGGCCACGCTGGCGGATACCCTGCTGCTCGCCGACGAACTGGCGCCGGTGCCTTCGCCGCTGCATCCGCTGGGCGGCGAGCAACACGGCGAAGGGATGCGGGCCAGCATCGACATGGTGATCGGCGAAGACACCCTGGCCAGCATACTCAAGGAATCGGCCGAGGAAGTCGCCTCGCTGACGGGGGCGCTGAATTTTTGATGCCCGCAGTAGGTTCTGGGGTACTAGTGCCCGCCTTTGGTTCTGGGGTGCTAGTGTCGCAAGCCTTGCCGGGCGATCATTTCGTGTTGTGAATATGTGCGAGGTAAAGTGTGCATCCAATCATTCTTCTGTTTGCGTTGACGATTTCCTTGGTCGCGCGCGCCGAAACCTCGACGGTCACCATAGAAGTCGATGCCGCGCAGGCGGGCGGAACCATTCGCGACCTGTTCGGCGCCAACAAGACTCCCACGTTTGGCGGCAGAACCTCCGGGCAGAGTTGGAATGCCGGGCCACTCTACAGCGCTTTCGGGATCTCACAGATACGACTGCACGATTCCGCCGTGGACTTGTGCACGACCTACACGGCAGCGACCAAGCGCAATACTGGCGTGACTCCCGCCCAAACCGTAAACGGGTGCAGCCTCGAAGGTGATGGGGGCACGCCGCACTTCAACTGGACCCCTACCTCGTCCGCCGACGCGGATCTAAACAATCCGAGCAACTACGATTTCACCTCAGTTGACGAGGCAATTTCCGCCGCCCTCGCCACCGGTGCATCGATCTATTTGCGCCTCGGGGAAAGCTATAACGGCCCCAACGACACCGACGATCCGGTGGCATGGGCGAAGATCGCCACCAACATCTATAGACATGTGCTGGGCATCTTCAAGCCCGCCGCGGGGATAGCGGTGGATCCGGTTTACGTTGAAATATTCAACGAACCAGACGGCGGATTCTGGAGCGGGCAGACGACGACATTCAACACGCTCTTCGTGGAGACGGCTCAACGTGTCCGGGCCGCGGCCGCCGCGGCCGGCAGAACGGTAAAGGTAGGCGGCGCGGGTTTCACGAGAGGCATCTTGATCAACAGCGCGCAAATCGGGAATCCCGCGCATGGTTTCATCTCTGCCGTGGGGGCGTCGACGCTCGACTTCTTTTCGGCTCACCTGTACGGCAGTTGCTCCACGGCCACGCTTGGTTCCTCGGCGAACTTCCTGCGGGCATTGCGTAACGTGGTGAACGGTCAAGGCGGCAGCGCCATGCCGTTGCAGATCAGCGAATGGAACATTGGTCTCGGTTCACAGTGCGGCAATGCATTTTATGCAGAACAGCGCACGCAGTCGTTTGCCAGCGGCATCCTCACGCTGATGCAGGACCCCGCGCAGAATGTCGAGGCTGCGCATTTCTATTCCGCCGTGCCAAGCATGGCGCTCTTCGACTTCACCACGGCGACGGGTACGGCACGCATCAATCCGTCGGCGTGGGCGTTCTGGGCTCATTCCAAGTTGCGTGGCGCGACCATGCTGAGCGCGCAAGTCTGCCCACAGGGTAGCGCCTGTGTGGCTGGCTATGCGGCCGATTCTGCGCCCTTGCTGGCATTGGCCGGGCAAACCGGGGATGCGCAGAGTGTGGCAATCACCAATGACGGCGGCAGCGCCGTCACCTACACGCTGAGAGTCAAGGGGCTGAACTCGGCCAGCGTGACGGCGACCATCAGTACCCCGCCCTCGGGGACTCGGGATCTGTCCGCGAGTGGGAACCCCATCGCGGCCGATACAGCGGCGATCGCCTCGCTCATCGCCTCTGTCGCCAAGGACACGCGAGCGGCGCTGACGCCAAGTGGCGGGAAGATTGAAATCACCATCAGCATACCCGCACATACCCTGCAATTCGTCGAAGTGCGGCCGGCATCGATCTCTGCCACGGCCCAGGCGGACTGTCTCTTCAATTGGGCGGAACGGTTTTATCCGATGTTCTTCCGCCCTTCCGGAGCGGCATCGTTCGCTTATGCGCCGTATTACGTTCGGCACTACACCGGATCCGGCAACTATCTGGCGACCTCATCGCCTGACAATCACGTCTGGGTACTCGGTCCCGATTCAGGCAATACGCTCGTCGATATCGGTCCAGTCGCCGGCCTTCTGACAGCGGCGGGCTGCTCTCAGTAGGGCCAGTCTTCTGCCGCTAATCCAGCACCGCGATCACCGGGGCGTGATCGGAGGGTCGCTCCAGCTTCCTTGGCGCCTTGTCGATGCTGCAAGCGGTACAGCGGCCCGCCAGCGCCGTCGACATCAGGATATGATCGATGCGCAAGCCCATGTTGCGCCGGAATCCCATCATCCGGTAATCCCACCAACTGTAGCTCTTCTCCGCCTGCTCGAAGCGCCGGAAGGCGTCGTCCAGGCCCAACCCGAGCAGTTCCCGGAAGGCCGCGCGCTCGGGTTCGCTGCACAGCACCTGGTCCTTCCAGGCAGCCGGATCATGCACGTCGCGGTCCTCCGGCGCGATGTTGTAATCCCCCAGCAACACCAGGCGCGGATATTTTTTTAGTTCGCCGCGCAACCAGTCGGTCAGCGCGGCGAGCCAGCGCAGCTTGTACTGGTACTTGTCGGAATCGATGCTCTGGCCGTTGGGGAAGTAGGCGCAGACGATGCGCAGCGGGCCGGCGGTGTCGATGATGCTGGCGCTGATGACCCGCTGCTGGATATCCTCGAAGCCGGCGATGCCGCGCTGGATTTCCTGCGGCTCGCCGCGCGACAGGATGGCGACGCCGTTATAGGTCTTCTGTCCGCTGAAGGCGGCACGATAGCCGGCCGCTTCGATCTCTCCCAGCGGAAAGGCCTTGTCCTCCAGCTTGAGTTCCTGCAAGCACAAGATATCCGGGCTCTGCGCCGCCAACCAGTCGACAACCTGCGGCAACCTGACCTTGAGCGAATTGACGTTCCAGGTGGCGAGCTTCATAGATCTAACCGAGCAACCATCATCGTTGTGCCTTTCATCCGCTTCCGCATGAAGGCGCCATTATGCCGTGTGTAGTCAGGAACGATCCAGGCCCTGGTCCAGCAGCGAAACCGGGTCCTCCTTCGGTTCCAGGTGGGTGGTCACGTGGGCGTGGGCCAGGGTGCGACGGATGTCGGCCTCGATACGCTCGGACCAATCGTGGCCTTGCTGCACGCTCCAGTGACCCGGCACCAGCACATGCAGGCTGACGAAGGCGCGGGTGCCGGCCTGACGGGTGCGCAGGGCGTGGAAATCCAGTCCCTGACGACGATAGTCTTGCAGGATGGCCTCGATGGCTTCGATCTCCTCGGCGGGCATCGACACGTCCATGAGTCCCGCCGCCGAGCGTTGCAGCAGCTGCCAGCCGGTCCACACGATATTGGCCGCCACCGCCAGCGCGATCACCGGATCCAGCCACAGCCACCCGGTCAGCCATACCAGTCCCACGCCGACGATGACCCCCACCGAGGTCCACACGTCCGTCATCAGGTGATGCGCATCGGCTTCGAGCGTAATCGAGCGATATTGGCGCCCGACCCGCAACAGGATGCGCGCGGTCGCCAGGTTGATCAACGAAGCCACGACAGAAACCAGCAGGCCGATGCCGAGCGCCTCCAGCGGTCGCGGGTTGAGCAGGCGTTCGACCGACGCATAGGCAATACCGCCCGCCGCCACGAGGATCAGCAGGCCCTCGAAGGCGCTGGAAAAATACTCGGCCTTGCCGTGTCCGTGCGCGTGGTCGTCGTCCGCCGGCCCCGCCGCCAGCGTCAGCATGGCCAGGGCCATCAGGGCTCCGGCGAGATTGACCAACGACTCCAGGGCATCGGAAAGCAGGCCGACCGAGCCGGTCAGCCACCAGGCCACGCTCTTCAGCAGGATCGTGGCAAGGGCCGCGGCAATCGACAGCCAGGCGTAGCGAATGAGGAACTTGGGCAGCATGGTTTCACATCTCGAAATGTTGCCGTACCCGGTCCTCCAGGAGTGCACGGGCGACGCTTTCGTCGCCGCTTCCCAGCCGTTTGAAGATCTCGTCGGCCAGTGGGCGAAACACCGCCATCACGGCCGGATCGAAATGGCTGCCGGTGTCTTTGTCGAGGATCGCCATCACCGCCGCGAAGTCCATGGGTTCCTTGTAGGGGCGCTTCGAACACAGTGCGTCGAAGACGTCGGCGACCGCGAAGATCCTCGCCGCAATCGGTATCCGGTCGCCGCTCAGTTGGTATGGATAACCGGATCCATCCCATTTCTCGTGATGGGCGGATACCACCGCGTTGGCGCCGTCCAGCCAGCCCATGCCGGTGACGATTCCCTCGCCCTGAGCGACGTGAGTGCGCATG
>JBAYJH010000206.1:0-8852 GCA_041665185.1 Sterolibacterium sp. | reverse complement strand
GGCACCGCCCACATTGAAGATTGCCATCAACACCGCGATCCCCCACAGTACATGTCCGGTGGCGCTGAAATAGATCAGTGCCGCACCGTTGGTGGCAACGTTCACGATCTTTGCCGCAGCCGAAGCGCGCAGAAAATCGAAACCAAAAAAGCGGATGAACAGGAAGAGCAGAAAACTGCCCGCCCCCGGACCGAAGAATCCATCATAGAAACCGATCACCGCCCCCAGCAACATGGCCCACAGCGTATCCAGTGCCTGGTGGGGACGACTCTGGTCGACGCTGCCAAAATCCTTGCGTGAAAATGTATACGCCGCAACCACGATCAGCATCACCAGCACCAAGGGCCGCAACTGCTCTTTCGGCATCAGCGCCACCGACATGGCCCCGCCATAGGAAAACACGAAAGCGGTAATCGCCGTTGGCAGCGCCGCCCGCCAGGGCACCTGGATGCGCAGCGCATAGCGGCGGGCGGCGCTGGCGGTGCCGAAGATTGCGGCGAACTTGTTGGTGCCGAAAATCGTCGCCGGCGACGCCTGCGGCAACGCCACGAACAGCGCGGGAATCAGTACCAGCCCGCCACCGCCGACGACGGCATCGACCAGTCCCGCCAGAAACGCCGCTCCCATGAGCAGCGGCATGCTGATATCGAGGCTCATCTACTTTCCAACACAGAAGCGCGAAAAGATTTCCCCAAGCAGGTCGTCCGGGGTGAATTCGCCGGTGATGCCGTTCATGGCTTCCTGTGCCAGGCGCAACTCTTCCGCACAAAGCTCGATTCGAGCCAACTCACCGGCGGCCTGGTCCAAATGGGCGGCGGCGCAGGCAAGCGCGCCAAGGTGCCTTTCCCGCGCCAGGAACGCGTCTTCGCCATGTCCGCGCCAGCCGGCGATGCTCAACAACTCGTCATGCAGCAGGCCGATGCCGTCTCCCGTGAGCGCCGACAACCACAGGTGCACTTCACCGTTGGCCTCCCGTCGTTGTGCCGGCAGCTTGGCCAGATCGCACTTGTTATGAACGACAACCCGCTTTGACCTGTGGCCGGCGGGGAATTGTCCGGCGACTTTCTCGTCTTCCGCCGTCAACCCGAGCCGTGCATCCACCAGCTGGACAACGACATCGGCTTTCTCGATCTCGCGCCAGGTGCGTTCGATGCCGAGCTTCTCGACAATGTCGCCAGGCTCCCGCAGACCCGCGGTATCGATGACATGCAACGGGATGCCGTCGACCTGGATGGTTTCACGCACCACGTCGCGCGTGGTGCCGGCCAGCTCGGTGACAATGGCGCAGTCGTCGCCGGCGAGACGGTTGAGCAACGACGACTTGCCGACATTCGGCGCTCCGGCCAGGACCACCGACAAGCCGTTGCGCAACAGGCTTCCCTGCCGCGCGCGGGTGCAAATATCCGCCAGACGGGCGCGCAATTCACTGAGCCGACCCGCCGCGTTGCAGGAACGCAGCATCTCCTCCGCATCGAGTTCCTCGTCGGGAAAATCGAGCGTCGCCTCGATCAGCATGCGCAGTTCTATCAGTCCCTCGACCATGCCATGCACCGCCACCGAAAACTCACCGGCGAGGGAACGCAATGCCGAACGCGCGGCCTGGTTAGTCGATGCGTCGATAAGGTCGGCGATGGCTTCCGCCTGGACCAGGTCCAGCTTGTCGTTCAGAAAGGCGCGCCGTGTGAACTCCCCCGGTTCCGCCAGCCTGGCGCCCAGTTCCACACAACGCTGCAACAACATCCGCAATACCACAGGCCCGCCGTGTCCGTGCAGCTCGAGTACGTCCTCGCCGGTAAAGGAATGCGGCGCCGGGAAATACAGCATGATGCCCTGGTCGATCGGGAATCCATCGGCGTCGCGAAACGTGCTTAGGCTGGCGAAACGGGGTTGCGGTCTGAGACCACCGATCCTCTCCGCCAGAACCAGCAATCCCTGGCCAGACACGCGGACCACTCCTATGCCGCCGCGCCCCGGGCCGGAGGCGACAGCGGCGATAGTGTCTTGGGCGAGACTAGGCCTTCTTGCCACCCTCGATCAGACGGGTGATTTGCCACTGCTGCGCGATCGACAGCAGGTTGTTGACGGTCCAGTAGAGCACCAGACCGGCCGGCATGAACAGGAACATGCCAGTGAACACGATCGGCATGAACAACATCACTTTCGCCTGGATCGGATCGGGCGGGGTGGGGTTGAGTTTGGTCTGTACCAGCATGGTGACGCCCATCAGCAACGGCAGGATGTAGTACGGATCCTGGGCCGAGAGATCCTGGATCCAGCCCAGCCAAGGGGCGTAACGCATTTCCGCGGTTCCCAGCAATACCCAGTACAGCGCGATGAACACCGGGATCTGCACCAGGATAGGCAGGCAACCGCCGAGCGGGTTGATCTTCTCGCGCTTGTAGAGTTCCATCATCTCCTGGTTGAGTCGGGCACGATCATCGCCGTAGGTTTCCTTGAGCTTGGCCAGCTTGGGCGCGACCACCTTCATTTTCGCCATCGACTTGTAACTGGCGGCGGAAAGCGGAAAGAAAATCAGCTTCAGCAAGACGGTCAGGCCGATGATCGCCCATCCCCAGTTGCCCACCATTTTGTGGAGCATCTCCAGCACCCAGAACAAGGGCGCGGCGATCACCGTCAGCCAGCCGTAATCGACCACCAGGTCGAGTCCGGGCGCAACCTTCGCCAGCTTGTCCTGTTCCTGGGGCCCGGCAAAGAGCTGCACCATCAGCTTGCCGCTGGCGCCAGGCGCAATTGCCGGCACCGGCAGGATCACGCCGGCGCCATACAAATCGTCGCCCAGCTTGCGGGTAAAGAATTCCCGCTCGACTGCGCCCTGGGGCAACCATGCCGAGACGAAATAATGCTGAACCATGGCGATCCAGCCGTTATCGGCCTTCAGCGCGTGTTTGGCCTTGCCCTTGGCGATGTCCGCAAAGTCGATTTTCTGGTATTTCTCCTGCTCGGTGAACACCGCGGGTCCGGTGAAGGTACTTACTCCCATGGCACCGCCGGTGCTGCCTTCCGGGGGCTTGCTGTCGCGGACAGTCTGGAAATAAACATGGGTGCTCAGCGGGTTCGCCGATTGATTGACGATCTCCTGGCCGACATCGATCAGGTAGCTGCCGCGGTGGAAGGTATAGGTCTTGGTTACCTTGACGCCATCGACGGCGGCGGTCTCGAGCCGCACTTCGAGCGCATCCTGTCCATCCTTGAGTTCGCGGCTCCCGTCGATGAACTGGTACAGAGATTTATGGTTAGGCAGATTGGCACCGATCAATCCGCTCTGTGCCTGGTAAAAATGCTTGACGCCGTTATCGAACAGGACAAAGTTCTTGGACTTATCCTCGGTGGCGTGGTGTTGAACCAGCTCTAACTGGGTCAGGTCCCCGCCCTGCGCCGAAATTTCGGCAATGAACAAGTCTGTTCGTATGACCGCCTTGGCGATGCCCGCGCCGGACTCTTTCTGTATCGCGGCGACCCCAGGCAAGCCGGCAGTCGCGCCGGGTTGGATGGTTGCCGCGCTGGGAACCGGAACCGCACTGCCGCCGGCAGAGGTCGCCCCCTGAACCGCCACGCCGGGAGCCGCCGGCTTCGGCACGCCTTGTTTCTGCCAGGCATCCCACAGCATGACCAGGGAGAAAGAAAACACCACGAGCAAGATCAGACGTTGATTGTCCATCGACAGTCTTTCGGTTCAGAGAGCCAGAATCGGCAGGCGATTATATAGAGTTTCGGGTCGTCCAAACTCTAGGGAACGGGATCGAAACCGCCGTCATGCCACGGATGGCAGCGCGACACACGTCGCAGCGCCAGCCATAGGCCACGCCATGCGCCGTGGCGTTTCAGCGCCTCGACGGCATATTCGGAGCAACTTGGATCAAAACGGCAACGATTCCCCAAATACGGGCTGATCAGGTATTTGTAGATGCGGATCAAGCCGATCAGCGGCGTGGTCGCCCAAGACTTCACCATTGCTTCATCACTGCAAACGGCCCAGCAAATGCTCGATATCGAGGCGCCAGGTCCTGCGCGCCGCACCATCCAGACTGCGTCCCGGCGCTTTCGCCAGTCGCAACACCAGATCATACGGCGGCAAGGTCTGCCGGGCAAGGCGAAAGCTTTCGCGAGCCAGACGCTTCAATAAATTGCGCTGAACAGCGCGATGCGCCAGTTTCTTCGCAATAACCAAACCGAGCCGGGCGGTAGCAGGCTCGGAATCGTCCCCGGGGTTCCTGGAACAGTAATGCAAATCGAAAACTGCTCCGCGAAATACCCGGCGGGCTGAAAAAACCGTTGAGAAGGCGGCCGCAGAGTGCAACCTGTGTTCGTAACGAAAACAGAGATCTACGACTTCAGTACCGGTAGTGCCCTTTTTCAGGTCAACCACTGGTGGTGTTTTCAAACACCCAGGCGGCTACGACCCTTGGCGCGCCGCGCGCGGATCACCGCCCGGCCACCTTTCGTACGCATGCGCACGAGAAAGCCGTGGGTACGCTTACGTCGCACGACCGAAGGCTGATAAGTGCGTTTCATGACCAATTTCCTAGAAAAAATGAACCCGTGATTACATCTTTTCGAGGGAAGATTGTCAAGTGGTATTTTTCCGGGCGCCTGTGGATAACTACTGGAAAAACCGCTAGAATGCCGTCACTCAAAGTTCCGCCGGACGCCAAAACAAGCCCCGTGCGGAACATTTATTTATAATAATATCAATAAATTACCAGCTTACCTAGACAGGCCACTTACCCTGATGAGCGACTTCTGGTCTGCCTGCCTGAATCGGTTCGAAAAAGAACTGCCAACGCAGCAATACAATACCTGGATCAAGGCGCTACGCCTCGAAAACGACGGCGATGATCCCGCCTCTATCGCCGCTGGGTCGCCCTCTCCCACCCGGCTTCGCCTGATTGCACCGAATCGGTTTGTCCTCCAGTGGGTACGCGAACGTTACCTGGACCAGATCCAGGTTCTCAGTCGGCAGTACTTCCCCGAACCCGTCAGCATCAGCCTTGCCCTGGGCGAACCCCCGCAGCAGCCGGAAACAGCGCCCACCGCCGCACTATCCACGTCCACCGCGACAAACGGAAAATACAAGCATGCGGATGTGCCGAAGACCCGATCCGAGGACGGCGCATACGAAAAATCCCGTCTTAACCCCGGGTTTACCTTCGATACCCTGGTCACCGGGCGAGCCAATGACCTGGCCCGCGCAGCCGCCCAGCAGGTCGCCCTCAACCCCGGCACTTCCTACAATCCGCTATTCGTCTACGGTGGCGTCGGCCTCGGCAAGACCCACCTGATCCACGCCCTGGGCAACGAAGTATGGCGCCACAACCCCGATCTCGTCATCCGCTATGTGCACGCCGAAGACTATTTCGCCGATGTAGTGCGCGCCTACCAGCAAAAATCCTTCGATGTCTTCAAGCGCTATTACCGCTCACTCGACCTGCTGTTGATCGACGACATACAGTTCTTCAACAACAAGAACCGCACCCAGGAAGAATTCTTTTATGCCTTCAACGCGCTGGTTGAAGCCAAGAAGCAGATCGTCATCACCTGCGATACTTATCCCAAGGATGTTACCGGACTCGAAGAACGCCTGGTCTCCCGCTTCGACTGGGGACTGACGGTACAGATAGAGCCGCCTGAACCCGAAATGCGGGTTGCCATCCTCAAGAAGAAGGCCGAGGCAGCCAAGATCGAGCTCGGCGACGACGTCGCTTTCCTGATCGCCAAGAATCTGCGCTCCAACGTACGCGAACTGGAAGGCGCCCTAAACAAAGTGCTGGCCTACGCCCGCTTCCATGGCCGGGAAGTCAGTATCGACGTGGCTAAGGAGGCCCTGAAAGACATCTTCGGCGCCATCAATCGCCTGCTCACCCTCGAGTTGATTCAAAAGACCGTTGCTGACTATTACAAACTCAAGGTCGCCGAAATGTTTTCCAAGAAGCGTACACGCGCCATCGCCCGGCCCCGTCAGGTCGCCATGTGGCTGGCGCGCGAACTAACCCATCACAGCCTGCCGGAAATCGGCGAAGCCTTCGGCGGCCGCGATCACACCACGGTACTCCATGCCTGCCGTACAATCACCGATCTACGCGGCAAGGATGCCCAGCTTGGCAATGACGTACATGTATTGATGCAGACTTTAAAAGGTTAGGAAACTCTCTGTACAAGTAAGGTATTGGCCTTGGGTAATTTGTGGGTAACTACATGTTTATCTCTTCGCTGGATAATCATCAACATTCTTCCACAAGTTTTCCTAAGGTTTTTCCATAGGTTTATACATTGCTTAACTACATGACATTTAGCGGTTTATTGTTGTTTTCCACAGTTTTCTTGTCTGCATATTTATTATTAGGAATTTAAATATGATCTTATTTAAAGGTCCACGTAACCAAATTCTTGAACCTTTGCAATCGGTTTGTGGCATTGTCGAAAAACGCCATACCCTGCCCATACTCTCCAACGTTCTCATGGAGAAAGAAGGCGAGAGCTTGATGCTGCTGGCGACCGACATAGAAATTCAGATCAAGACCAGCACCCAGACCGTCGCCGGCGCAAATACCTCGCTGACCGTCGCCGCCCGCAAGCTTCAGGACATTCTGCGTTCCCTGCCCGAGGATGCCGAAGTCAGCCTGACCCTCGACGACAAGCGCCTCCAGGTCAAGGCCGGGCGCAGCCGCTTCAATCTTCAAACCCTGCCGGCGGAAGACTTCCCGCGCATGGCCTTGAGCGACGGCAACCAGACGCGCCTGAAGCTGACCCAGAAACAGTTCAAGCGTCTGCTGGCCCTGGTGCAGTACGCCATGGCGCAGCAGGATATCCGCTACTACCTGAACGGGCTGCTGCTGGTGGTCAAGGGCAACGAAATCTGCGTCGTCGCCACCGATGGCCACAGGCTTGCCTACGCCAGCGAAACCCTGGACGAACAGTTACCGTCGATCGAGGTGATACTGCCGCGCAAGACCGTGCTCGAACTATCGCGTCAGTTGGCCGACAACGACGACGCCCTGGAAATCGCACTCACGCCGACCCAGGCCTTGTTCCGCTTCGGCGCCATCGAGTTCGTATCCAAACTGATCGACGGCAAGTTTCCCGACTATGAGCGCGTCATTCCCAAGGGCCACGCCAGGCTGGTCAAGCTGTCGCGCCAGGGTCTGCTGCAATCGCTGCTGCGCGCCAAGATATTGACCAACGAAAAAACCCCCGGCGTGCGCCTGATGTTCGGCGACAACAGCCTGAAGATCATCGGCAACAACACCGAACGCGAGGAAGCCCAGGAGGAAATCGAAATCGAATTCGCCGGCGACACCATCGACATCGGTTTCAACGTGAATTACCTGCTCGACGTGCTCAACAACGTCACCAACGAGCAGATCGAATGCCACCTCGGCGACGCCAACAGCAGCGCCCTGTTCCAACTGGCCGACAACCAGAACTTCAAATACGTGGTCATGCCGATGCGGATTTGACGCCGAGAGTAAACGAAGCAGATGTAACAAACGCACCACCCGCAGGATTAATGGAGCAGTTTAATGACGCAAGCGCAGCCAGATAACGGCCAGAACAACGGCCAGCAGGACAGTTCTTACGATTCCAGCAGCATCAGGATACTCAAGGGCCTCGAAGCGGTCAGGAAACGCCCGGGCATGTACATCGGCGACACTTCTGACGGCACCGGCCTGCATCACATGGTGTTCGAAGTCGTCGACAATGCCATCGACGAAGCGCTGGCCGGCTGGTGCGACGAGATCGTCATCACCATCCACACCGACAACTCCGTTTCCGTCACCGACAACGGCCGCGGCATACCCACCGACATCAAGGAAGACGACGAGGAGAAACGCTCCGCCGCCGAAATCGTCATGACCGAGCTGCATGCCGGCGGCAAGTTCGATTCGAATTCCTACAAGGTCTCCGGCGGCCTGCACGGCGTCGGCGTGTCGGTGGTGAATGCCTTGTCCGACTGGCTGCACCTGACCATCCGCCGCGACGGCAAGAAACATCACATGGAATTCCGCGGCGGCGTCGCCGTCGAGCCGCTCAAGGAAATCGGCAGCACCGAAAAGCGCGGCACCGAGGTGCATTTCCTCGCCGCGCCGGAGACTTTCGGCAACATCGAATTTCACTACGACATCATCGCCAAGCGCCTGCGCGAGCTGTCCTTCCTCAACAACGGCGTCAAGATCAAACTCATCGACCAGCGCAACGCCAAGGAGGAGGATTTCGCCTTCTCCGGCGGCGTCAAGGGTTTCGTCGAGTACATCAACCGTTCCAAGACGGTACTGCACGGCAACGTCTTCCACGCCGTCGGCAGCAAGGACGGCATGACCGTCGAAGTGGCGATGCAGTGGAACGACTCCTACGCCGAGCAGGTGCTGTGTTTCACCAACAACATCCCGCAGAAGGACGGCGGCAGCCACCTGACCGGCCTGCGCGCGGCCATGACGCGGGTCATCAACAAATTTATCGACGAGAACGAGCTGGCCAAGAAAGCCAAGGTCGAGACCACCGGCGACGACATGCGCGAAGGCCTCGCCTGCGTGCTCTCGGTCAAGGTGCCGGAGCCGAAGTTTTCCTCGCAGACCAAGGAGAAGCTGGTGTCCTCCGAAGTGCGCCCGGTGGTGGAGGAAGTCGTCGCCCAGAAGCTGGCGGAATTCCTGCTCGAAAAACCCGTCGATGCCAAGATCATCACCGGCAAGATCGTCGACGCCGCCCGCGCCCGCGAGGCGGCGCGCAAGGCGCGGGAGATGACGCGGCGCAAGGGCTTGCTCGACGGCATGGGCCTGCCCGGCAAACTCGCCGATTGCCAGGAGAAAGATCCGGCGCTGTGCGAACTCTATCTGGTC
>JBAYJH010000205.1:0-8912 GCA_041665185.1 Sterolibacterium sp. | reverse complement strand
CGCAAGACCCTGCCCGGACTGCGCCTGGCGCAAAAATACGCGGTCCGGACGGGCGGCGGCCATAATCACCGTCTGGGTCTGTATGACGGCATCCTCATCAAGGAAAACCACATCCTCGCCGCCGGCGGCATCCGTCCGGCACTGACGCAGGCGCGGCAACTGGCGCACGGCAGCGTGTTCATCCAGATCGAGGTCGAAACCCTGGTCCAATTGCACGAAGCCCTGGAATGTGGGGCCACCATGGTGCTGCTCGACAATATGAACTTATCCCAGATGCGTGAAGCCGTCGCCATCAATGCCGGGCGTGCCGAACTGGAAGCCTCCGGCGGCGTCAATCTCGAGCGGGTCCGCTCGATAGCAGAAACCGGTGTGCAACGCATCTCCATCGGCGGACTGACCAAGGACGTGTGTGCCATCGACCTGTCGTTGCGCCACGTCGAACGTTGAATTGCGGCGGAAAAATAGCCCAACTCCGGCTTGCTATGTTGAATTGAAAAAGGTATAAATATCCAAGGTGTTGCTGTTTTGTTGTGCCCGTTACGGAAATACCCCGCCATTCAACGGAGAATACTAAGATGTGGTTCGTCCTCTATTACCTAGTCGCGATCGTCGTAATGGTCATGCATTTCACCGGGCTGCTGGCCCGCTACAACATTGAATGGCTGATGCTGGTGCTGGCCGTTACGGTATTCCCGGCGGTAATTTACCTATAGATTCCGCGCCGCCCCTCGCCTTTTGAAAGGCGACGGTGCCGTCCGACGGCTTAGCTGACGGCAACCACTTGGCGCGCTGCAACCTCAATCGCAACAAAAAGCCACCGCTTTCGGTGGCTTTTTGTTGTCCGAAACATCTCCCGCCCACGCTCATCCAGCGACCTTCTTCCGCGCCACCAGATCGACCAACGCCGAGCGCCCCCAGTGGCCGCGCTGTCCGCCGGAACCTTCTTCGAGCGTGTCCTCATACTCGCGTAATTCGAGGATTTCCATGCCGGCAAATCCCGCGCGCAATAACTCCTCCGTGTACAGATTCTCCACCGCCGAGGGGCCGCCGGTCCGGTATTCCAGCTGTTTCGGCGTATACCCGTGCAGCAGCAGCAATCCGCCGGGGTCGAGGGCCGCTTGCAAGCGCGCGAACAGCAGGTCGCGCTCTGCCGGCGCGGCAAACTGGATGAAGATTCCAACGACCACGTCATAGCCGCCTGCCGGCCAGGTCCATTCGAGGATATCGGCAAGCACGAAATCGACTGTGGCATGCCGCGCCGTAGCCAGCCGTCGGGCCTTGTGCAGGGCGACCGGCGACACTTCGACGGCGGTGACGGCCATGCCTTCCTCGGCCAGCCAGACGCTGTTGCGCCCCTCTCCATCGGCCACCGACAACGCCTTCTGGCCGGGGCGCAGCCGGTGCCCCTGGCTTTTCAGGAATTGGTTGGGCGCGGTGCCGAATAGATAGTCGTCGCCGGCCGCGGCATAGCGCCCGCTCCAGAACTGCTCGGCATCGGCGTGGCTCACGTGTGTGCCGCGATGAAGTCCTTGACCGCGCCGACATCGACGGCCATCACCTCGAAGCGCTGCGGCAACTCTTCGATGCCGGCCAGGCCGGCCGGCCGCTCCGGTTCACGGTTGAGCGCCTCGCGTATGGTCTCCTCGAACTTGACCGGCAGCGCCGTCTCCAGGCAGACCAGCGGCACGCCGGGCTGGCGGTGCTCCAGCCCGACCTTGAGGCCGTCCGCGGTGTGGGTGTCGATCATCACGCCAGACTGCTCCCAGACTCGGCGGATGGTTGCCAGGCGATCGGCATGGCAACTGGTGCCGGAAACAAAACCAAATTCCGCGATGCGCGAGAAATACTCGGTTTGCGACAGGTCGAAGGCGCCGCCGGCATCCACCTGGCCCCACAAACCACGCATGGTCGCCGCGTCGCGCCCGACCAGGTCGAAGACGAAACGCTCGAAGTTCGACGCCTTGGAAATATCCATCGACGGGCTGCTGGTCTGGAAGGTCTGGGCGGTGGCGCGCGGACGGTAGATGCCGGTCCTGAAAAACTCGTCGAGCACGTCGTTTTCGTTGGTGGCGAGGATCAGCCGGCGTATCGGCAGCCCCATCATGCGGGCGATGTGGCCGGCGCAGATGTTGCCGAAATTCCCCGATGGAACGCTGAAGTCGACCTGCTCATCATTTGACTCTGTAGCGGCGAAATAGCCTTTGAAGTAATAGACCACCTGTGCCGCCACCCGCGCCCAGTTGATCGAATTGACCGTGCCGATCTTGTAGCGCTCCTTGAAACCATGGTCGTTGCTGACCGCCTTGACGATGTCCTGGCAGTCATCGAAGACGCCGCAGACGGCGATGTTGAAGATGTTGGCATCCTGGAGCGAGAACATCTGTGCCGTCTGGAAACGGCTCATCTTGCCCTGCGGCGATAGCATGAAGACGCGGATACCACGCTTGCCGCGCATGGCGTATTCGGCCGACGAACCGGTGTCGCCTGAGGTGGCGCCAAGGATATTAAGTTCCGCGTGACTCTGGCCGAGCGCGTATTCAAACAGGTTGCCGAGGAGTTGCATCGCCATGTCCTTGAAGGCGAGCGTCGGACCGTTGGAGAGTTCGAGGATATGCAAACCGGATTCCAGGGTGCGCAGCGGAGCGATCTCCGCGGCGTCGCTGTCTGCCCGGCCGTTGCAGTACACCGCGGCCGTGTAGGTGCGGGCTATGAGTTGCTTCAGATCGTCGGCGGGAATGTCGGTGATGAACTTTCCCAGCACCTTGAACGCCAGTGCCGGGTAGGACAATTGGCGCCACTCGGACAATTCTCCTTGCGTGACGCGAGGATAAGTCTCCGGCAGGTACAGCCCGCCGTCCGGCGCCAGGCCGGCCAGCAGGATCTCGGTGAAATTGCGGGTCGGCGAATTGCCGCGGGTGCTGATGTACTGCATCATTTGTCCAAACCTTCCAGCCGCAGGCGTATCACCCGGCGCTTGACCACCGCCAAGGCTTCGATCCGCGCAATAGCCGCATCCACGTGTTTTTCGCGTGCCAAGTGGGTCAGCATGATGATATCGGTTTGTTCCTCGCCTTCGCCCGGCTCGCGCTGGATCATGGCGTCGATGGAGATGCCCTGGTCGGCCAGTATCCGTGTGATATCGGCCAGCACGCCGGGCTGGTCGGCGACGCGCAGGCGCAGGTAATAACTGGTCTCGACTTCGGCCATCGGCAGGATCGGCGTATTCACCACCGCGTCGGGCTGGAACGCCAGATGCGGCACGCGCTGTTCGGGATCGGCCGTGTGCAGCCGGGTGACGTCGACCAGGTCGGCGATCACCGCCGAGGCCGTGGGTTCGGCGCCGGCGCCCTTGCCGTAATACAACGTCGCGCCGACCGCATCGCCCTGCACCAGCACGGCGTTCATGGCGCCCTCGACGTTGGCGATCAGGCGCCGCGTCGGGATCAGCGTCGGATGCACGCGCAGCTCGATGCCGTCCGCACCGTTCACACAAACTCGCTTGGTGATGCCGAGCAGCTTGATGCGGTAGCCCAACTGTTCGGCGTACTTGATGTCGTCGGCGTCGAGTTTGCTGATGCCTTCAATATAGGCCTTGTCGAACTGCATCGGAATGCCGAAGGCGATCGCCGCCATGATGGTCAGCTTGTGCGCGGCATCGACCCCTTCGATGTCGAAAGTCGGATCGGCTTCGGCATAGCCGAGGCGCTGCGCCTCTTTCAGCACGGTGGCAAAGGGCAGGCCCTTGTCGCGCATTTCGGAAAGGATGAAATTGGTGGTGCCGTTGATGATGCCGGCAATCCACTCGATGCGATTGGCGGATAGCCCTTCGCGCAGCGCCTTGATGATGGGAATGCCGCCTGCGACTGCGGCCTCGAAAGCCACCATCACGCCCTTCTTTTGCGCGGCGGCAAAAATCTCGTTGCCATGGATGGCCAGCAAGGCCTTGTTGGCGGTGACCACGTGCTTGCCGTTTTCGATGGCCTTGAGCACCAGATCCTTGGCGATGCCGTAGCCGCCGATGAGCTCGACGACGATGTCCACCTCGGGGTCGGAGACCACGGCGAAGGCGTCGTCGGTCAGCCTCACCTGGCCCGCGGTGACCTGCCGGGCCAGTTCAAGATTCTTGTCGGCAACCACGGAGATACGGATCGGCCGTCCGGCGCGGCGGGTAATCTCGCTCTCGTTGCGGCTGAGTACATTGAAAGTGCCGCCGCCGACGGTGCCGATGCCGAGCAGTCCTACGTTGATGGGTTTCATTTGAACGGTCTATTGAAATGGAAAGAGGTGATGACGAATTCTTCGCGAAAATAGAACTTGTGGGCCTGGGTACGCTGGCTGCCGGAATCCAGGCTGAGCCCGCTGCATCCTGCGCGCCGCGCCGTCTCGCCCAGCCAGTCGATCAGGGCATGGCCGACGCCCTGCGAGCGGTGCCGCTCATCCGTCACCAGGTCGTCGACATAACACTTTGTGCCATTGAAAGTGTCCTGGTAGATCCGGTATACCGCCACGCCGACAACGCTGGCGGCGTCGGTGGCCACGACCATCCGCCCGCCGTCGGCGAACACTCGCCGCATCTTGTCGGCGTAGTCGGCCGGCAGTTGCGGCCGCAATTGGCGGTGCACCGCTTCGGCCCGCGCCAGCCAGCCGGCTTCTGCTACCCCGCCGGCGTCATCGGTGATCGCCACCAGTTGCATCGCTCAGGTGCCGTGACGCTTGCGATAATGTTCGAGAAAACGCGCAATGCGGCCTATGGCCTCGGTCAGGTCGTCGACATTGGGCAGGAAGACCACCCGCAAGTGGTCCGGTGCCGGCCAGTTGAAGCCCGTGCCCTGGACCAGCAACACTCGCTCCTCCTCCAGCAGTTCGAGGATGAACTGCTGGTCGTCGCTGATCGGGTACATCTTCGGGTCGAGCTTCGGAAACAGATACAGCGCGCCTTGCGGCTTGTAGCAAGTGACGCCGGGGATGTCGGTCAGCAGCTTCCAGGCCAGGTCGCGCTGGCGGCACAAGCGTCCGGTCGGCGCCACCAGATCCTTGATGCTCTGGTAGCCGCCCAGCGCCGTCTGGATGCCAAACTGGGACGGGACGTTGGCGCACAGGCGCATCGACGCCAGCATGTTGAGGCCCTCGATGTAATCCTGGGCATGGCGTTTTTCGCCCGACACCACCATCCAGCCGGCGCGAAAACCCGGCGCCCGGTAATTCTTGGACAGGCCGTTGAAAGTGATGAACAGCACGTCGTCCGCCAGCGACGCGATCGAGGTATGGGTGGCGCCGTCATACAGCACCTTGTCGTAGATCTCGTCGGCATAGACGATCAACTGGTGGGTGCGGGCGATCTCGATGATTTCGCGCAGCAGCTCGACCGGATACAAGGCGCCCGTCGGATTGTTGGGGTTGATGATGACGATGGCCCGCGTGTTCGGTCCGATCTTGGCGCGGATGTCGTCGAGGTCGGGCAGCCATCCGGCGCCCTCGTCGCACAGGTAATGGCGGGCGGTGCCGCCCGACAGGCTGACGGCGGCAGTCCACAGCGGGTAGTCGGGCGAGGGCACCAGCACCTCGTCGCCGCTGTCGAGCAGGGCATTCATGGCCATGACGATCAGTTCCGAGACGCCGTTGCCGATGTAGATGTCATCCACCTGCACCCCGGCGATGCGTTTCTCCTGGGTGTAATGCATGATCGCCTTGCGGGCGGAGAACAGACCCTTGGATTCAGCATAGCCAGAGGCATCCGGCAGATTATGGATGACGTCCTGGGTGATTTCCTCCGGCGCCTCGAATCCGAACGGCGCGGTGTTGCCGATGTTCAGCTTGATGATACGGTGACCATCCTCCTCCATCTGTTTGGCGCGGGCCATGACCGGCCCGCGTATGTCGTAGCAGACACTGGCAAGCTTGGCGGATTTGGTGACCGGTTGCATCAAAATTCCCTTTCTCAGCGCTTCACTGACGGCTTCGGCACCGGGTTGAGTCCCGCGGCAGCGGGGCCGGCACCAAAAAGATATAATCTTACCGAAGCCGGCAGCATGCCGCAAACCAATCTCGCCAATCTCACGCCCCCGCTCTCCCATTCTTTGGCATTATTGCTATCGTCCCGCATGAAACTCGAACAAGACCGCCCCGTCGGACGAAACCAGGTGACCGCCTGCGGCGAGGGCTATATCGCCGTCAACGGGGTGCGCCATGAAGCCAGCCTGTTGCTGCTGCCCGAACAAATCGAACCGGATTGGGGCGCTGCGGGATTCGAAGCCCTCACCGAGGCCGATTTCGCCGGCATCGCCGCGCTCGACTGCGAAGTGCTGATCTTCGGCACCGGCCGCCGCCAGCGTTTCCCCCGGCCGGCGCTGCTGCAACCATTGATGTTGGCGCGCATCGGCGTCGAGGTAATGGACACCCCCGCCGCCTGCCGTACCTACAACATTTTGATGGCGGAAGACCGCAAGGTCGCCGCCGCCTTGCTGCTCGACTGATGAAGGCGAGCGAGGCTTCCGGCCAGCCGGCAGTGAAAACCGGCGCGCTGCTGCTCCTGCTGGCGGTATTCGCCGTCCTGTGGTTCGGCACCCTCGATTATCGCAAGCTGATCAAGCCGGACGAAGGCCGCTATGCCGAAATTCCCCGCGAAATGGTGGCCAGCGGCGACTGGCTGACGCCGCGCCTCAACGACATCAAGTATTTCGAGAAACCGGCCCTGCAATACTGGGCCACCGCCACCGCCTTCACCTTGTTCGGCGAACATCACTGGACCGCACGGCTGTGGAGCGCGCTGACAGGCTTCCTGGGTGTGTTGGCGGCCTTCTTCGCGGTGCGCCGCCTGTGGGGTGCCGATGCCGCGCTGTATGCCGCCTGCACCCTCGGAGGCAGCCTGCTGTGGGTGTTGATCGGCCACGTCAACACCCTCGACATGGGCGTCAGCTTCTTCCTCTCCAGCGCCGTGTTCGGATTCGTTTTGGCGCAACGCGACCAGGCCACGCCACGGGAAACCAGCAGCTTCATGTGGCTGACCTGGCTGGCACTGGCGCTGGCGGTGTTGAGCAAGGGGCTGATTGGCCTGGTGCTACCGGCCGCCACCCTGGTCGGCTATTCGCTGTGGCAGCGCGACTTCGCTTTGTGGCGGCGCCTGCATCTGCTTTCCGGCCTGGCGCTGCTGCTGGCGGTGACCGCCCCCTGGTTCATCGCCGTGTCGCTGGCCAATCCGGAGTTCGCCCGGTTCTTCTTCATCCACGAGCATTTCGAACGCTTCCTGACCAAGGCCCACGGCCGCTATCAACCCATGTGGTACTTCATCCCGATCCTGCTGATCGGCATGCTGCCGTGGCTGGTGAGCCTGTTCCTGATGCTGCGTCAGGCCTTCACTCGCGAAGCGCAAAACCGCTTCCAGCCGCGCCGCTTCCTGCTGTTGTGGTGTGTGGTGGTGTTCGGCTTCTTCTCGGTTTCCAGTTCCAAGCTGGCATCCTACATCCTGCCCATGTTTCCGGCCCTGGCGGCGTTGATCGGCGTCCACCTCGCCGAACTGGGCCGACGCGACGCGCGCGACTTGCGCTGGCATGCCCTGCCGATGATCGTCCTGGCGGGCGCCGGCCTGGCGTTCGCACCCGATGCCGTCCTGCTGAGCAGCCCCGAAGTGCCAAGGCACCTGTATGCGGATTACGTGCCCTGGCTGCGGGCCGCCAGCGGATTGTTGTTGCTGAGCGCCCTGGCAGCCTTCGCTTGCGCCTGGTTCGCCCGGCCGCGCGCCAGCGTCGTCAGCCTGGCCTTTGGCGGCCTGCTGGTCGGCCAGTTGTTCCTGCTCGGCCACGACAGCCTGGCACCAGCCAATTCCGCTTACCAGATCGTCGAACGCATCCGCAGCCAGGTCCAACCCGGCGTGCCTTTCTTCAGCCTCAACACCTACGACCAGACCCTGCCCTTCTATCTCAAGCGTAGCGTGACCATGGTCGGCTACAAGGATGAACTCGGCTTCGGCATAGAACAGGAACCACAGAAATTCATCCCCGACTTGGCCGGCTTCGAGCAGGCCTGGCGCGCCGCGCCGCAAGCCTGGGCGCTGATGGGTCCGGACACCTACCAGCAACTTCTGGCGACGGGCTTGCCGATGCACCTGGCCGCCCGCGACACCCGCCGGATAATAGTCAGGAAACCATGAACGCCATCAGTTTCAGCCTCGTCCTCACCGGCGTGCTGCTCAACGCCGCCGCCCAACTGCTGCTCAAGGCCGGCACCAATGCCATCGGGCATTTCGAGTTCCACCTCGACAACCTCGTCCCGGTCGGCCTCAAGCTGGCGCTGGAGCCGCACATCCTCGGCGGCATGGCCTGCTATGCGGTCAGCCTGGTGGTATGGATCATGGCGCTGTCGCGCGTGCCGGTGAGCATCGCCTACCCGATGCTGTCCATCGGCTACGTCATCAATGCCTTCGTCGCCTGGCAGTGGCTGGGCGAAGCGCTTGCCACGCAAAAACTTCTCGGTATCGGCTTCATCGTGGTCGGCGTATTTCTGGTGGCGCGCTCATGAACACAGATTTCTTACCCTTCACCCGCCCCTCGATCGACGAGGAGACCATCGCCGCAGTCGCCGCAGTGCTGCGCTCGGGCTGGCTCACCACCGGCCCCAAGGCCAGGGAATTCGAGGCGGCATTGTCCCAACATTGCGGCGGGCGCCCGGTGCGCGTTTTCAATTCCGGCACCGTCACCATGGAAATCGCGCTACGCCTGGCCGGTGTCGGCCCGGGTGACGAAGTCATCACCACACCGCTGTCCTGGGTCGCCACCGCCAGCGTCGTCCTCACCATCGGTGCCAAACCGGTGTTCGTGGATATCGACCCTGTCACCCGCAACATCGACCTGGAGCACATCGAAGGAGCGATCACCCCGCGCACCAGGGCCATTATCCCGGTCGACCTCGCCGGCCTG
>JBAYJH010000204.1:0-8930 GCA_041665185.1 Sterolibacterium sp. | reverse complement strand
GCCCGTGGATCATCGCCGTGAAATTGTTGACGCAGTCCAGCAGGCGGTTGCCGTCCACATCGGTTATCCAGCACCCATCTCCCGAAATCGCATAGTAGGGATGCGGCTTGGCCACCACCATGTGGCGGGTATAGCCCGACGGCAGGACCTGTCGCGCGCGTTGAAATATTTCGGCGGATTTGATGTGCGATGGATTCGCGCCGGCTGAGTCGCTCATTGCATTTCCCTTTTTGATCAGAAGTTGACCTTGTCGGCGCCTTTGGTGCCGAGCATCGCCCGCGCTTCGTCCGGCGTGGCAATCTCGAGATCGAGTTCTTCCATGATGCGGCGGATCCGCCCAACTTGTTCCGCGCTACCTGTCGCCTTGCGTCCCTTGCCGTACCAGAGACTGTCCTCCAGACCGACCCGGACATTTCCCCCCATGACAGCGGACATTGTCGTCAGGCGAATCTGTTCCTTGCCGGCAGCCAGGACCGACCAGATGTAATCGTCGCCGAACAGCATGTCGGCGGTGTCGCGAAAGTGCATTACATGTCTTGGATGAGGGCCAATCCCGCCGGCAAAGCCGAACACCGACTGGATGAAGTACGGCGGTTTCACCCAACCCCGGTCAGCCATCACCTTCAGGGCATATAAGTGGCCGATATCGAAACACTCATACTCGAACACCACGCCCCGGTCGCGGCCGAGTTCCTGGATGAACGTCTCCATGCTGGCCCAGGTATTGGTCAAAGTGACATCTTTGGTGACATGCAGGAAAAGCTTTTCCCAATCCCTCAGCTCGTCGGGATCGAATCGGTCCGCAAGCATCCACTGTGCGCCATTCATCGGTCCCATATTGAAGGAAGTAATCTCGGGCGAGAACTCCTTTGGTGCCGCCAGCCTCTCCACAAGCTGTTCTGGCCAAGTCATCTTGGGCACCATCTGGCCGGTCGCCGGATCCCGTCGGATGGCGGGTTGTCCGGTCGTCAAATTGATGATCACGTTTGACTGCTGCTTGATCCGCGGCAGGTACTGGGCGTAAACAGCAGGGTCTGTGACCGGGCAGCCATTCTCCGGATCGCGGGCGTGGAGATGGACAATTGCCGCGCCTGCCTCAGCGGCGGCGACGGAATCCGCGACAATCTGGTCTGGCGTCAGAGGAAGGTAGGGCGACATGCAAGGCATGTGCATGGCTCCCGTGGTTGCGCTGGTAATGATGACCTTGGGCAATTTCTTCATTGGTTCATCTCCTTGTATGTTTTCCGGGCGTGCGTTCGGGCAAGCCTGGTCGGCAGGAATAGGCCATGTCAGGGTTGGTAGTTGAGAAACGGCAAGGGTTGGCCGGCTTGGTCCCAGTCCAGGCGACCAAGCCGCCCGGTGGACGAAAGGGTCACATAGGCGCTGCGCAGCCCCTCTCCGCCAAAACAGATATTGGTCGTCATCAAGTCGGGCAGCGCCGTGTGACGCCTTTCGACGCCATCCGGTGATATCACCCAGATGCCCCCGTTGAACAGGCAGGCAACACAGATATGGCCCTGGGAATCGAGTGCCAGGGAATCCAGCAGGTTGTTATCGGTCAGTCCCGCCACCAGGCGCCCCCCGTTACTCGACGGCCAGGGCTCGGGAACAATTCGTCCAGGTTCGACCAGGTCAAACGCCCACAGGCGACGCGTTACGGTTTCAGCGACATACAGGGTTTTTCCGTCGCGACTCAGACCAAGTCCATTCGGAGTGATCATCGGGTGCGCACACCTGATCAAACCTGAGCCGTCAGGCGGTGAGTAGTAGACGCTCCCATACTCCAGGGCCGTAGCGGAACGCTTGCCGTGATCCGTGAAGTAATAGCCGCCGTGGTCGTCAAACACGATGTCGTTGGGCGACCCCAGTGGTGCTCCTTGATATGCCTCGTGAAGCCGTTCGACAGCTCCGTCAGCAAGGCGGACGCGTTCTATCCATCCTCGTCGCGGGCTTTGCGCCGTATTGCGCCGAATCGTCCCGGTGCCCAAGGTTTCATTGGTATACAGCCAGCCGCCGCTGTTGCAGACGTATACCCAGCCGTCCGGTCCGACTGCGGCGCCGTTCGGGCCGCCATCCAGATCGGCGATGACCTCCAGTTTCCCGTCCGGCGACACCGCGGTCAGAGCCTGTCCCTCGATTTCCACCACCAGTATCCTGCCATCCGGCAAGGCGACGGGGCCTTCCGGAAACCGGAGGCCTTCCGCCACAATTTGCAAGCGCGCTGTCATTGGGCCGGAAACCTTCAGCGCCGAGCCGGCAGCCCGAGTTGTTGGCGTGCCTCGGCGGCGGTGGCAACCTTTTGTCCCTTGGCCTCGATGATTTCAGCCGCCCTGGCTACCAAGGCGGCGTTATCCGGCGCGAAGACATCCTTTGCCAGATAGAGGTTGTCCTCCAGGCCCACCCTGACATGCCCACCCAGATCCACGGCGGCTTCCACCATCGGAAATTGATAGCGCGAAATACCGAACGCGGACCAGGTCGAGTTCGGGGGCAACAGGCTGAGCATGAACTTCATGGCCTCCAGGGTCGCCGGCATAGCCCACTTGATGCCAAGGCAGAACTGAAAATGCGCCGGCGCCAGCAAATGTCCCTGTTCGATCAAATGTGCGGCAAGCAGGATATGACCCGGCTCGAACACCTCGATTTCCGGTTTGACACCGGCAGCCTTTATCCGGTCGGCCATCACGCGAAGGTGGCCCGGCGTGTTCATGAAAACCTGCTCGCCAAAATTCATCGTTGCCACATCGAGACTGCAAACTTCGGGAGCCAGCTCGAGAATATGTTCAGTTCGCGATTCGGGACTGAGGAGATTTGACTGGATATCGTCGGCGACGCGCGGATTGCTTTCGCTCGGAACAAAACGTCCGCCGTAGCCGGTGGTCATGTTTACGATGACATCGACGCCGGATGCGGCGATGCGCTCGGATACCTCCCGGTACAGCAGAGTATCGGTGACTGCCGCACCGGTTTCCGGGTTCCGTACATGCACATGGACCATGGCCGCGCCTGCGCGCGCCGCATCCACCGACTGGGCAGCTATCTGCTCCGGGGTGATCGGGATATTGGGATGTCGCTGAAACGAGGGCTGAGAACCAGTGACAGCGCAAGTGACGATAACTGAACGAGCCATGAACCGACCTCAAAGGGAATAATCGACTTCGCCCGAATCCGTGATCTTCCTGATACGCCACTCGATTGCAGGTCGAGGTGATTATATGACCCGTCAGTCAGTTTATCAATACCAATTTGGCGGGTTGTCGCTTCTGCCGCTATACTTTTGTGCGCTGCAAAGTCATGAACAACCAAGACCCCGATGACTCTGATGGTTGGGGCTAGGCGCTCCAAGAGGCAAATTTCTCATCCTTGGCAGCCTTGTCCAACAGCAGGTTGGGCGGAGCAAAGCGTTCTCCATACTTCTTCGTGAGCTCTCCCGCCCGCTTTGCAAATGCCCGTGTCCCGTATTGGTCGACAAACTGCATTGCCCCGCCTGTCCACGCCGGGAAACCAATACCGAAGATCGACCCAATATTCGCATCACGCACGTTTTCCAGTATGCCTTCCTCGAAACACCGAATGGTGTCCACCGCTTGCGCAAACAGCATCCGGTCCTTCATTTCTTGAATGTCGAACGCCGAGTAACCGCTTGCCGCAAATGCTCTTAAGCCCGGCCAGAGGTGTTTCTTCCCATCCAGCGGATACTCATAGAAACCGGCTCCAGTCGCCTTGCCCTTGCGCCCGAACTCGGCGAGCATGCGCTGCTGGACAGCAATCGCGCCGGCGTCGTCAAACGTCTTGCCTTCGCCGAGCGCCGCCTGCCTGAAACCTTCGGCGATATGCTGCGCCAGAGAAATCGAGATTTCATCGTTCACGGCCAGCGGACCAACGGGATACCCCGCCTGTAGCGCGGCGTTCTCGATGGCGGCGGCGGGCATGCCTTCAGCTAACATTCCGACTCCTTCGGCAACAAACTTGCCGAATACACGCGTCGTGAAGAACCCGCGGCCGTCGCGCACGACGATGGGTATTTTCCCGATCTGCTGTACATAGTCGTACGCTCTGGCCAGGGTTTCGTCACTGGTTTCTTCGCCGCGTATGATTTCAACCAGTTGCATCTTGTCCACCGGGGAAAAGAAATGCAGGCCGATGAAATTGGCCGGGCGCCGTGAGGCCTTCGCCAACTGGGTTATCGGCAGTGTTGAGGTATTCGAGGCGAAAACACCGCCGCTCGCCATTCGCGGTTCCACCTCCTGGGTGACTTGGGCTTTGACATTCACGTCCTCGAAGACGGCTTCGATGACCATGTCGCATCCGGCCAGGGCATCGGGGTTGTCTGTCGCGACGATTCGACCGAGCAACGCTTGCTGCCATTCGCTTGATGCGGCGCCTTTCTTGACCCTCTTGTCGGTCAGTTTCTGCGAGTAACCTTTTCCTCTGTCGGCCGCCTCCTGGGTGACATCTTTGAGGACACAGGAAATACCCCTCGCTGCGCTCGCATAGGCTATCCCCGCACCCATCATGCCCGCACCCAGAATCCCAACCTTCGTGGCCTTCCAGACGGGGATGCCTGCCGGCCGGGAACCGCCAGCCTTGATTTCGTTCATTTGGAAGAAAAAGGTCCCGATCATGTTCTTCGCCACCTGGCTTGTTGCCAATTGCGTGAAGTACCGGCTTTCAATCCGCGTCGCCGTGTCGAAGTCGACCTGTGCCCCCTCCACGGCGGCACACAGGATGGCCTTGGGCGCCGGAAACACGCCTTGGGTTTTTGCCACGACCATGGCGGGAGCGACCGCGATCATTTGAACAACCGAGGGGCGGCTGGGATCGCCGCCGGGCATCTTGTAGCCGTCCTTGTCCCATGGCTGCCGGGCGGCAGCGTTGGCTTGAATCCAGCTTCGCGCCTTGGTTTGCATTTGATCCCGGTCCGAGGCCAGTTCAGCCAGTCCCAGCCTCGCTGCGTCGGCTGGCTTCAGCAGCTTCGCTTCCATTAGGTAGGGGAATGCCTCCTTCAATCCAAGCAATCTCACCATGCGTGTGATTCCGCCTGCTCCGGGCAGCAGACCGAGTTGCACTTCGGGCTGGCCGAGCTGGATTCGGTTGTCGTCGACAACGATACGGTGATGGCATGCCAGCACCAGCTCCCATCCGCCACCGAGTGCCGCGCCAGTAATCGCGGCAACCACAGGCCGCCCCAGGTGTTCAAGCCGACGAAACTGGGCCTTGACGCGTTCCGTCTTGGCAAAGATTTCACCGGCTTGCTCCCGGGTGACGCCCATTAGCTGCTTCAGATCTCCGCCGGCGAAAAATGTCTCCTTGGCGGAAGTGAGGATCACCCCCGAGATGCGATCCCTTTCTTTCTCCAGTCGTTGCAGCGTCTCTTCCATTGCAGGCAGATAGTCCTCGCCCATGGTGTTAACCGATACTCCCGGCCAGTCCATGGTCAGCGTGACAATCCCCGCGTCATCCACTTCGTATCGAATGTGTTCCATCGCCGTCCTTGGCTCCTTGAAATTATTGGGCACGTTCAAAGTCGCTCGATGATGGTTGCAATCCCCATCCCGCTTCCCACGCAGAGAGTGGCCAGGCCATAGCGCAAATGGCGTCGATCAAGCTCGTCCAGCAGGGTGCCGAGGATCATGGCGCCGGTCGCTCCGAGCGGATGCCCGAGCGCGATGGCACCTCCATTGACATTGACCTTCTCGTCCGGGACGCCCATTTCCTTCATGAAGCGAAGCGGCACCACGGCAAAGGCTTCATTGACCTCGAACAGATCGATCTGCTCGATTGCCATGCCGGCCTTCAGCAGCGCCTTGCGTGCCGCGGGGGCCGGGCCGGCCAACATCAGCGTCGGATCCGTCCCGACAATCGCCGCCGAGACAAATCTGGCGCGAGGGGCCAGCCCCATCCGCGCTCCGGCTTGCGACGACCCGATCAGCACCGCGGCGGCGCCATCGACTATTCCGGATGAGTTCCCCGCGGTATGAATATGGTTGATCTGTTCGACTTGGGGATATTTGCTGATTGCGACGGAGTCGAACCCAAGGCCGCCCAGCATCGCAAATGAGGGCTTGAGAGCGCCGAGGACGGCCAGGGTGGTATCGGCCTTGATGAACTCGTCTCGCTCCAGTATCGGAAGCCCATTTTCATCAATCACTGGCACGACAGAACGTGAGAAATACCCGTTCGCCTGAGCGAGTCCGGCCCGACGCTGAGACTCCATCGCGAAACGATCCAGTTCATCGCGGTCAACCTCATCCAAGGTCGCCATTAGATCCGCGCTGATTCCCTGAAAGATGAATTCGCTCTGGAAATTGGTTTCCGGGTCGGCAAACCAGGCACCTCCATCCGCTCCCAATGGAACCCGCGACATGGACTCGACGCCGCCGGCAACCACCAGGTCTTCCCATCCCGAACGGATCTTTTGCGCCGCCAGGTTTACGGCCTCGAGGCCGGACGAGCAGTAACGATTGACCTGAACGCCGCAGACGTTCAGATGCCACCCTGCCTTGACGGCTGCGGTCTTGGCAATGCAGCTTCCCTGGTCTCCCACCGGCGTCACGCAACCCATGATCACGTCCTCAACTTGCGATGTGTCGAGCTGGTGACGGCTTTCAAGGCTCTTTAGCAGTCCCGCCAGCATTGTGACGGGTTTGACTTCATACAAGGATCCATCCTTCTTTCCCTTGCCCCTTGGCGTTCTGACCGCATCGAATATAAATGCCTCGCGCATGGTGATTCCTCCAAACGGTGAAATGGACTGGCCGCAAAGGGAAATTCGGAGGTCGCCGACCATCCTCCCGGCGATGGGGACGCCAGCTCGTTTACACGACGCGCAGATTATATGACCGGGCGGTCAGTTGATCAACCGAAATCCCGGTGCTTGCGATTTGTTGCGGCGGACTATTGGCGCCAAAAAGTCATAAGCAACGAGATCCGGTTGCCGTCAGCGTTGGCGACTCTGCCGCCTAACAGCTCCTGCGGGGTGAGGCAGGGCCAGAAGGGGACGGACACGTTCGACCTCGGCCAGCGGAGGGTTCTCTCCGTAAATGGCACGATAGATCAGCACCGCATGCAGTTCGATGGTCAAGTCCAGATCGATTTCCTCCCGGCCGGCGCCGACATTGATGTTATGGCGTTCAAACAGGCTCTGGTCCATCATGCCGCCGACCGAGCGCACCGACATCCGCATCAACTCATAGACCTCGCTGTCCGGATCGATGTCGAGCTGGCGCGCCACCTGATCGAGTGCCCGATCCACGATGTTGCGATTGCGCTGGTGCCAGAGTTCGAGATGTTCGATACTCGCCGCGCTTAACTGGACCAGGCAGCGGAGAATACCCACGTTTGCCGCGAAAGACCGCTCATACCAGGTCACCCAATCCATCGCGCGCCGAAACGCCGACGCCTGTGGATCGCCGCGCGGGTAGGTCTGCTCTTCGAACCCGATGTACCTGGTTATCAGTTGATTGAGAAATACTTCCTTGCTTTCGAAGTAAACATAGAACGTTCCCTTCGCCAACTCGGCTTCCGTGCATATATTTTCAACATTGAGGTCACGATACCCGGCGCTATCCAGCAGCCTGGCGCCGGCCGCCATCAATTTCAGCGTCGATTTTTCGCCACTGCGTGACTTTTTGATCTCCAGCGCCAGGGCTTCGAGATAGGTTGAAAAGCGGATCGCGTCAATCATGGCTATGGAACCTGAGTTAATTGGGGGTCGTCATCTGTTGCAAGCCCGATGGAAAGACCAGCTCAGTCGAACAACCGAAATCTCCATGGGGCACTATTTTCTACCCGCAACCGTGTGGGTGTCGACGTTAAGCCGGTAGAGTTCTTGCGGATTATCCCAGAACCATAGGCGCGCTATGCGCAAAGCTTCGTCGATGGACATCCGGCCCTGGTCGACCCGCCCGGCCAGCACTGAGGCGACGCTTTCACGGGCCATGACCAGATGGCCATAGATTTTTTCCAGCGCCTCGGTCCCGTAGTCGCCGCCGAAGGCCAGCACCTTGTTGACGGGCAGCAAGTCGAGCGCCTCGGCCAGCGCCGCGCGGGCAAAATGCTGGGAGATGATGTGTGTCCAACAGAAGTTCAGCCACACGTTGGGAAAGCCTTTTGCCAACATCAGCGCTTCCCGCACATACGGATACCCGGCATGAAAGACGTCGAAGCGCGTGTCAGGATGGCGACGCAGCACCGGAATGAGATTGGCGGGATTGAGTTTTCGGAAATCCTGCCAGTATCCCGTGTGAATGGCGATGACCAGATCCTGCTCCGTGGCGATGCGGATGGCCCAGTCGGCAACGAAGCTGGTCAGCGGCGTCAGATCCATGTCCGGCGACCGGGGTACGCGCTGGCCCCCGCCCTGCTTGATCTCCGAAAACAGCCGCTCGGCCTGCCGTCGGTCCGGCGGCAGATCGGGGCGCACCACCCATTTGAAGGCCACTGCGCCGGCTAGTTTGCCGCCCACGATATAGCGGCGGATGGCCTCCAGATAATCGTCCAGCGTCGCGATGTGCGCATCGGGCTCGAAGAAGGGATGCGCGAGGTCATCCCAGTGAGTCATCTTCTCCTCTTTAAGCAGGGGCAGGACCGGCGCGAGCAGGTCGTCGGCCGGTGCGGGCGGCCACAGATTTGTCAGGACCGTGCCGATCCGGCAAGCGTCGCGCACCACTCTCTTGAAAACACCGGGGGTGTTGGCGGCGCTGATTTGCGCCGAAATCTCGGCGTAGTTGCGGCCATTGAGGCCGTCGGCGGCATAGAAGCGCTTGAGCGCCAGGTGGATGGGCCGGCTGAATGACGTCGATTGTATGCGTTCCCAATAGGGCGCAAGAAGGGCCCAGCGCAGCGCCAACGGCAGATCACGCTGGAATAGCCTGCGGTAGTCCGGTTCCGACATTCCGGCATTCAGCAAGTCATAGTGGGTGTAATTG
>JBAYJH010000203.1:0-8948 GCA_041665185.1 Sterolibacterium sp. | reverse complement strand
GGCTCGAAGGGCTTGCGCAAATAGTCGAAGGCGCCATTCTTAAGGGCCATCACCGCCGACTCCACTGTGGCATGACCGGTGATCAGGACGACCTGCGTCAGGGGGTTGCGCATCCTGGAGAACTTGAGAATGTCGATGCCGTCGGCATGGGGCATGCGCAAGTCGGTCAAGACGACCGCAACTTCCCGCGTCTCGATGATCTCCATCGCTTGCCGCACATCCTTTGAGAGCAGCACGATCGCGTCCAGGGATTCGAGCACGGCCGCGATCATCTGTCGCATCGGCTCGTCATCCTCGACAACCAGAATCACCGGCTGCTCCCTGCCACCGTCCGCAACCGGGTCGTGGTTCTTGGTGGTCGCCAGGGTACTCACATTCCTTCCCGTCGCACCAACGGCAGCGTCAGAATGAATCTGGCGCCGCCGGCAAATTCGGTATCGCAACTCAGGCTGCCACCGATTCGGGTGACGATGGATCTGCTGATGGCAAGTCCCAGGCCGATGCCGGCGCAATCCTTCTTGGTGGTGAAGAACGGATCGAAGACTTGGTTGCGCTGCGCCACGGGGATCCCCGGTCCATTGTCGGCGATGCTCACCTGCACGCTGTCGGCATTGACCGAAGTGGCGATGGTTACCCGCGGGTCCCGGGACGCGCCAGTAGCTGCCTGAACCGCATTCATGAGCACATTCACGAGAACAATGTCCAGTTGCCCCGCCCCGCCCTGCACCATCGCGTCGCAGCCGAGGCTGGTTACGATTCTGGCGTTGTGGGTCTTGCTCGGACAGTTGCTGACCGTGTCCACCACATCCGCGATGACGCTATTGATGCTGCATGTCTCGGGATGGCAAACGTCGCGCTGCGCCACCGCCCTCAGGTTCTCGATGATGTGGGCGCACCGCTTGGCCTCGTGGTAAATTCTTTGCCCGTATTCCAGCCTTCTCTCCTCGCTGGCGACGCCCTCATTAAGCAATTGGGCATAGCCGACGATGGTGCCGAGCGGCGTGTTGAGTTCATGCGCCACCCCGCCGGCGAGTTGCCCGATGGCAAGAAATTTCTCCGACTGATGGATCAATTCCTGTAGACGCTTGTACTCCGTGACATCCTGTAGCATCACGGCGGCGCAGGATTCGCTGGCATTCTGCGATTCCCGGAAAAAGGTGACGTTGAGGGTATAGTGCCGCGCGCCACTGCCATTGGTAAGCACCACTTCCTTGTTGGTGACCTGTAGCTCATACAGGAATGCCTCACGCAACAGATCTCTTCCGTCCTCATTCAGGGACAGCAGTTCGAACAGGTTCTTTCCTAGCAAGCCGGCGTTGTCCATGTCGAACAAATGTTCGGCCTGCTTGTTCGACAGAGTCACGCGAAAGTCGCTATCCACGGTCAGCAAGGCGCCCGGCAAGCTGCGCAGGATGGCGTCGTTACGGTTGCGATCGCCGATAATCGCCAGCTGGCTTTGCTCCATTTCATGGAACAACGAGCCGATATTCCGGATCAGGATGTTGTAATCATTGACGATCGGGCCGAAAAAGAATCTGATCCTGCGGGTTGTCTCGATGGGTTTGAGTGTTCCTTCGGTAGCTCGACGTATGCCCCGATGAATGATTGCCATGCCATGCGGGAAAGTCAGCAGATACACCACCAGCGCGCCGGTCAGCGCGCCGACGATGGCCAGCGCCAGGATGGCGCCTTCGCGCGGCAATTGTTGCTCCAGCTTCAGGGGATAAAGCATGACGATGGCCGCCGCGAGGATGCTCACGCTGAGCAACCAGCGCAGCATTCTTGAAGAAGGGGCAATCGGTAACGTTCTCATAAAGGCAGCATATTCCCGGAAGCGGATCGATCGCTCCGCCAATGCTCTTGCAAGAGACGAGCCGCTTGGGCGTCGAGCGGAGCGAACACACTCTTCGATTCCCAAGCCGGAGAGTGTAGTAAGCTTCCCGGCAATTTGCAATCAGTCCAGTACATAGTCCCGCTCCCACTGCTGCAACAGGAAATCGAGCCGTTGCCGGACGAAGTCCACGGCGCTCGAAGTGAGGGTGTAGGTTCCGGTACCACGGCCGTCGATCTCGAAGTCTACGGCATAAAGTAGTTCGGGCCGGTGATCGCGGCGCGTGAGAACCCAGTAGCGCAACCGGTCACACTTTCCCGGTTGCCTCACGACCTCATCCGCGTCGCCGTAACGGCCGAGGATATCCTCTATCGGCAAGCTCCTCGCCAGGGTCGCCGTGGCCATCACAACCTTATGGGCCTTGAAAAGATTATTCGGCTCGCGATAGACGGTAACGTAACCGATCCCTTGCGCCTTCTTGGTGACGGTAAGAACGCCGGCATTACCCATGGCATGAAGCTGCAACCGCGACAGCCCATCGGTGCAGCGGCCGGCCGGTTCTCCCGGATTAAGCCAACCCGCCGACGTTTCCAGGTCGCGCTCCCGCATCCCATAGGAGACGTCCCAATCCATGGAGGTCAAGTGCATCGCCACGCGATTCCAGTGAATAGGCAGTTTGGCTCGATTCGCCGCAGCATTATCGACAATCGCCGCCGGCAGACCGCAGATGCGAAACAGGCTGTCGAGAGTCATTTCCATTTGCGCCGCACCCTTCAACGCCTTCATCTGCGGCAGAGTCATCGTCGCCCAGGCACCGGCTGGAACACAGCATGCCGTCAGTGCCAGAACAGATATCGCGCTGGCCGATGCGATCTTGAAAATGGCCTTCCCGAGGAACATGCCTTGCCTGTTGACCGGTTAAGAAAACACTCTTTGGACCATCCATACGCCGCCCAACACGGCTGCGCCCTGGGAGAAACCACGACAGAATCGGCGGTCCCAGGCACGACGCCTGAGATATCGCAATGCCGGGATGGAAATGGCGATGACCAGCAATTGGCCAACCTCGATTCCGACGTTGAAGGAAAACAGGGACAGCAGCAACTCGTCGCGCGATACCGTAATGACCTTCAGTGCGCCGACAAATCCGAGCCCGTGCACCAGGCCAAACAGCCCGGTCAGCAGCCATCTTTTCCGGACGTTTTGGGCAACAATATTTTCCACCGACACGTAGATGATGGTAAGCGCGATCAAGGGTTCGACGACGCTGGAAGGCAGGGAGACCAAGTTGAGAAAAGCCAGCGCCATCGTCAGGCTATGCGCCACGGTGAACGCCGTCACCGCCTTGACGGTGTCCAGCAGACTCATGGCGATGATGACGGTCAGCAGGAAAAGGATGTGATCGTATCCGCTGAGCAGATGCTCGATCCCCAACTTGAAAAAAGACAGCGCACGATCGCCCAGGGCCGAGCCGCCGGTGCGAATATCGGGAATATGGAAACTCACATTGGATGCCTTCAGAACCGCTTCGCGCATGGCGGTACCGGGATCATCCGGCGATGCTAGGCGGGCGAACTGCGTATGGGTCTCGTCCAGGTCGAGAAACAGGGTCGACGTGATCGTCAGGTCCTTGACCTCCCGAGGGCATTGAAACCTAAGGTGGACAATCCAGTTACCGGCAGGCTGCGGCGCGGCTTTCTCGATCCAGGCGAGCGGGCATTCGCTGTCCCATGTCTTGACGCTGAGTTCGGAAGAGAAGTAATCCTGGAAATCCGCGGAGTTCGGGTCGACCTCCTTCTTTACGAGTTCCGCGATCGTCGGCGACATGTTGAGGTAATACGAGACTGCGTCGCCCCGGACGATGACGATCGAGTGGCTGACGCTGCCGATGCGGTCATGGGCATGGAGCGGCAGGGCCACCAGGAAGCCGCAAAGCAACAGGATGGAGTGAAGTCGCGTGCGGCACGCAAGCATGGCCGCCAGCAATGTCGGAACCGATATTGAAGGGAATGGGCAACGCAAGATGTCGATTCCTGTCGTAAGCAACAACAAACTTGGCCGCGGCGGCTGGAAAGGCGGGCGAACGCACCGCCACCGTAACGAGGTCCAGCAGGCCTTGGTCACGGTAGCCTGTGCGAAAAAAGGGGAAGCGCTCTGCCTCCCCTTTCCGGTCGATTCGAGTTATACGGCAATGACGCCGTGATCGCCCCGCATGGCCGAGCCGGCCTTTTGGGGCGACCCAAGTCCACCCTGTCGAGCCAGACAAACGCGCCGATCACGCGCCGCTGGGGCCCGGGCATTGATAGAAGCCCGCCTGAAACTCGGCGGTGGCCTGCTTCGCCTTGTCGAGACATACCGCCCGGTCGTCGATCTTGGGTCCGACCGTGGAGTTCGGCTGACTCTTGATATAGGCCACGATCTGGTCGACGGCCGTCAATGGCGAGGTCACCATTTGCGCGGCGGTGCCCGAACTTCCGGCAAAGGTGAAAACTTTTGCCAGGTTGGCGGCGTTGCTCACGCCTTTTTCGACCAGCGGCCATGCGACCCCGGCCGCATCGGTGACCGTGAGATCGACGATATGCTTGTTAACCGGCGCGGTGATGTTGTAAGTATATTTGACCCGGCCGTTGTAGCGCGTTACGTCGCCACCTCCCCAGGTATATATGTCTTCGCCGTATTCGTTATTCAGACCGTTGTTCAGCGCCGACAATATCGCCGTCCCGGTCGTCGTCCCCACGTACATGGCGTTGCTGCCTATGTTCGGCGAGACCATGTTGATAACGTCGCCGTAGGTGATCGGGGCCGGCTTGGCTGCTGAGCCGGGGATCGAAGAACCATAGCGGATGCCGGGAGAACTTGAAGTATCGGTGCCAAAAATGCTGGCGATCGCATCCGCCAGGAAGACCCCCATGGTGCTCTGGACATCGCCGCGCCGTTCGATCACCGTGGTCGTTTGGCCCACCACAGTGTCCAACTGCGCCTTGAAGGGCGCGTAGGCGGCATCCGCCAGTGCCTGCACCGCCGGGTCGGGCGTCGGAGCGTTGGCCGCGGTAACACGCACCAGTTCGTTGGTATAGCTGACCACTTTCTTGTCCTTCACTTGGAGGTCGAGCTTGCCGAGATATTTTCCATGCGAGCCGGCTTGGGTCACCACAACTTTTCGGCTGCCATCGGCGTTAGGAATTGCCGGCGGGTTGGTGACGTTATGGTGCGTATGCGCGCCAACGATCACGTCGATGTTGGTGGAGCGCGCTGCGAACTTGCGGTCCTGATAGTAGCCCAAATGGGACAACACCACGACCAGATCGGGGTTGTCGACTTGGCGTATGGTCGCCGCCAGTGAGGAAATCTCATCCTCGATCCGGAACCCGGCGGGAACATTTGCCCCTGCCGGCGCGGTCGCGGTCTGTGCAGTCTGGCCTTCCACCAAAAAACCCTGCGAGCCGTCCGCTTTTCGGGTGCCGCCCGCCAGAGGCGATGTCAGGCCGATGAAGGCAATTTTCAGGTGCGGCGTCTGCTTGATGTAATAGCGCGGAAACACCGGTAGTTTCGTATCCGCATCCAGCAGGTTTGCCGCTACGATGGGAAACTTGATGCCGGGGGAGGTGATTCCGGGGGCGGTGACCCCGTTGGCGATGGTGCCGGTGGTGGTGCCGCCCTTGGTGACCGCCAGGAAGCTCTCCTTGTTGAAGGCGAAGTCGCGGTTGCCGGGAACCATGACGTCGTAGCCCATGGCGTTGAGGATCGGGATCACCGCAGCGCCCTGGGTCAGCTGTGCCACCGGGCTGCCGTCGAACGTGTCGCCGCCATCGACGAACACCGTGTCCGGATTCTTGGCCTTGTAGTTCTTGACCATGGCGGCGATGCGCGCGTAGCCGCCGATGGTTCCCTCGGTGGCCGCAGTCGTGGCATATGAATCGATCTCGGTGTACTCCGCGTGATACGTAGGCACAAAATATCCGTGGGTATCGTTGGTCCATAGTATCTCGAAGGGAATCGTCGGGGTGGCGGCCACCTCGGGGGCGGCGTCACTGCCACCGCCACAGCCACCCAATAACACCAAGGACGAAGCAACCAGCATCGAGGCCAGTAGCCCCTCGCATGGTTGACTACTTTTTCGAGGGCGAGCAACTCCAGCTACCATAGTTTTCTCCTCCGTTTATTTATGTAGTTATGCGCGGCAATAGCCGCCTTGTGAAACCGCAGATTCCGGACGATCCTCCGTCAGAATTCGAACTGCAAGCCAATGGTCGCTTGGTTATAGTCGCGTTGCGAGGGGTTGGTCGGGTTCTGCTTATCGAAGGTGACTTTGGCAAACTCGCCGGTCACTTTCAGTTTCTGGCCATCGATGTAGTAGTTCGCACCCAGGCTATCCCATTTCCGGTCGCTATATCCAGAGGTCAGGTGATAAGCCGATTTTTCGTGACGGGCAAATATCTGTAGCCGACCCATGCCGGTCTTGCCCGGTAGCATGTAGGCGCCTTTCAGGTAGCCGCCGCCCAGCTCGGAATTTTGCGGCAAAAGCGGATCCACCGACCTGGCGTTGATGGCGTTGCCGGTCTTGTAACGCATGGCTGCGGCTGAAATCGTATAAGTGCCGCTGGCAAAGGACTGTTCGTAGAAGATATCCACGGTCTCGGCCTTATAGTCTTGCGGCATGCTACGGGTCAGGAAATCCCCGTAGGCAACTTCCTTCTGCGCATCCAGCGCGACGCCGATCGTCAGCACCTTTTTTGTTCCCAGATAAGTTCCGAGATAACCGTATTCGGTTTCCGGATCGAGGAGACTCAAATGTACGCGCCCAGTGAAACGCGGGTTCTTCTTCGGCACATTGTCGCCCTCGCGTCCGTTGGCGACCATCACCCGGTACTGAAACTTGCCGTTGGCGAGATTTCCCCACATTGCCACGCCGGTGTCCCGGCTCCCTCCCCACGGCGTATAGGCAAGCCATTCCGCGCGATCCATCGTCAGCGGATCAAGGCAACCCTCGAGATTTTCGCGCGAAAAAGTATTCTTGAAGCGACCTACAATGAAGCGCACCGGATCCGTGTAGTCGAGCGTAATGTAGGCATCGCGGAAATACACGCTCTTATCGACATCGCCACCCTTGCCGTCGTTGCCCGCCTCGAGTTGGGAATAGAAACCGACATAGTCATTGACCTGGCCATTGAAAGTCAGACGGTTTCTGCGCAAGAAGAAATCGCTGGTGCTGCCGGCATCGGTGTCCGAAGTGTAGCCACGGTTCTGGCCCCACACCTGAAGGGAGTAGCTGAGCGTCAAATAGCTCTCGTTATTGAAGGGGATGGTCGGGCCGGCGTGTGCCGCGCCGCTCAAACCTGCCAGGAGCAGCATGCCGGCCGGGACCAGGCCAAGCCCGGCAAGGCGGTTGTTTCTTACGTTGGTTTTGGTATTCATCGATGTCTCCCCCATGGTCTATTTTTGATAACGCTTGTTGAGTTCAGCCGTATTTCCAGACTTGTGACAGCTATCGCAAGTTTCAGCCACTTTCAGGCGCGAATCCTTGATCATGCCCTCGTGCGCCAGTTCCTTCTTGATCAGTCGATCCTTGCCTTTGTGGCAGCCCACGCAGGAACCATTCACCGACTTGTGATCGAGGTGCCACGGAGCCGTCTTGGCATCCATCTTGGGTGCTGCGGCCCGCGTGCCGTTATGGCACTTGAAACACGAGGATGCGCCCATGCCGCAGGCGTTGGCATTGGCAATCGGCGAAAGCGCCGCGGCATATTCCCGCAAGTCCACGATGGCCTCCTGCCCCCATCCCGAGCCAGCGCTGCCGACCGGCGCCACCTCGGAATGCTGCTCCGCAACCAGCGACAACCAGGCCGCGGTGGATGCGGCGAACAGGACGGTAACAGCCGTGGCGGCAAGCATCCAGCGTGTATATTTGCGCAATTGACCGACGATCGTTCTGATGCTCATTTGGCGACTCCTGAGTTGAGGTTCTTTTCCTGCCCACCGACCGGTGTTTGATTGTGACCCGTATCCTGACCGGCAATCACTTCCGCTGAGGATCTTGCCAGCGCTTGCTCGATATCTCGCTCGCTCAGCCCCTCGGCGCACATGCAAACCGGACCGGACGACTTGAATTTGAGGCGTCCCTTTGCTGCCGGCACCGACGAGAATCCACCGCGTCCGGGCGATGCCTGGGAGCTCGGTTCGGCTGCAACCACCATGGTCGCAGCGCCAACAGGGGCGATAGCGGCGGCGGCCACCAGCAAAGCTACAGCCGATCTCTTCAGATTTCGCATTTGAATTTGTCCCTGCGCACGCTCAAGCTCCTGACGTGGAATCTAGAGCACATTGCGTGCCATCTGATCATAACCCGATAAAACATGTGCTTACCGGAACCACTGGGCCGCCAATGCATTGCAAAATTTGTCCGTCCCCCGGCTCTATTTCAATTTGCAACCGCCCGTTGCGCGTCGTCGAGTCCGACAGGCACCTTTGTCCTCAGATCGTCGAGCCGGTAGGCGGTATTCCGTGCCTGCCGCAACGCCTCCCGCAGCAAGGACTGCGCCGCCGCATCCATCCCGGGGTTCTGTTCGAGCATGGATTGAAACATCCGGATGTAGTGTTCCGCCGGCGCAATCTCGGTGTGCAATTCAATCTGGCCGCCACCGGGCAGGGCGGTGACGGTGACTTCGGCGGACACCTCGGATTTGCCTCCCGGCGGAATGCGCGTGTCGGACCACTCGCGGGTCATATCCACGCTGACCGTTCTGCCGATCACGTGGCGGGCCAGTTCCCAGGTACCGGCAGGCGTGCGCAAGTGCAGGCTGACTGTGACCTTTGGCACCACATAGGTCGGGAAATAATGCCCCACTCCGGGCGCGGTGATGGTGGCCAGGACTGCGAGCTTGCCGTTGGCGAGGCGTTTCACCTCGAGTTCGCGGCGCAGTCCCTTGCGCACCGTCTCGGCATCATGGATCCCGCGCCAGATGTGGCGCCGGTCCGGCATGTGGCAGGACTGGCAGGTTGCACCCTGGCGCGCCGCCGGACTGTCGCGCCACTCCTCGTAAGTGTTTTCAATGAGCTTTCCAGCCAGGCTGCGCGCTCCCGGTGGAAATTGGTGGCAGGGCGCGCAAAAGCGGCTGTC
>JBAYJH010000202.1:0-8957 GCA_041665185.1 Sterolibacterium sp. | reverse complement strand
TCGCCGTCGTGATGGAAGCTCATTTCCGGTCGAGGTCAGCGCCCGTCGCATCGAACTGGACGGGCGGTGCTTTCATCAGGCCATCATTCGCGACATCTCGGAAAGAAAACAGGCCGAGGTGGCTTTGATGGAATCCCAGCAACAACTGCGGAGCCTATCGGTATATCAGGAAGGCTTGTTGGAGGACGAGCGCAAGCATATCGCACGCGAGGTGCATGACGAGCTGGGTCAATTACTGACAGCACTGAAAATGGACATCTCTTTGCTACGCTTGCGTTTCGGTCAGGATCCGGTCTTGCTGGAAAAAGTCGAGGGCATGCAAACTCTGGTGGGAAAAACTATCGGTGTGGTACGCCAAGTCGCCAGCAACCTGCGCCCTGTAGCCCTCGATCTTGGTCTGGTGCCGGCGATCGAATGGTTGTCCAAGGAGTTCGGCCAGCGCTGGGATATGTCCTGCAACATCGACTTGAGCGGTGACGAGATCGCCTTGGATGAGGCGACCGCGACGACTGTTTTTCGCGTCGTGCAAGAGTCGTTGACCAATGTGGCCCGCCATGCTCAGGCCAGCGAAGTCACGATCAGTTTGCACTATGGCAACCGGTTGCTATTGAAGGTCAAGGATAACGGCTGTGGTTTCGATTCGTCAGTGGTGCGCAAGCTGCGGGGGCTCGGTCTGTTCGGCATGCGCGAGCGGATTCTGGCCCTCGGTGGTACACTCAAGATCGATAGTTCTCCCAGTATGGGAACCACGCTGGTGATCGAACTACCGGTCTCCGAAGGCGACAAAGCATGATCCGTATCGTTATTGCCGATGACCATGCGATGGTGCGCGGCGGCTTGAAGCAAATCGTCGCGACCACCTCCGATATCGAAGTAGTTGGCGAAGCGACTCATGGCCACCAGGTGCTGGCCATGCTGGCAGAAACGCCTGCCGATCTGCTCTTGCTCGACATGACGATGCCCGGCTTGAGTGGCGTCGACCTGATCCGGCACCTGCACGAAGAAACCCCTGCCATTCCGATTCTGGTCCTGTCGATGCACAACGAAGTACAGGTCGTGGCGCGAGCACTGAAAGCCGGCGCGTCAGGCTATGTGACCAAAGACAGCGAACCGGAAATCTTGTTGCTAGCGATTCGCAAGATCGCCGCTGGTGGCAAATACATTGATCCCGCCTTGGTCGATGCGATGGTCTTCGATGCCCGCGACAGGGACTCCTTGCCCCACGACAGCCTGTCCGAACGAGAGATTCAGATTCTTAAAATGATTGCCGCCGGGTACGCGTTAAGCGATATTGCAGACCAACTTCATGTGAGTTCGAAAACCGTCAGCACCCACAAGATGCGCCTGATGCAAAAGCTCGGTGTCGAGAACAATGCCGACCTGATCCGCTACGCCACACGGCACGGGTTGGTCTCGGACTGATTCAGGCAAACGTCAGGAGTGCGCACTGATCGTCGAGAACCGCATCGGGCTGTTCGACCATCATAGCCAAGGCGAAACAAAATGAAGCGCCACCCCGATTTATTGCAACATTCCCGCGAACGTCACAGTGCGCTAAGACTGGCTCGGTACTGCCGGCACGCGGCAGAGTCGAGCGACCCGGACGACATCGGTGAGATTGCAAGATGAGTCGCGAGTTCCTTCAACGGGGAACTCTACCGGCACTTCCACATCGAGAACCAGGACATACTGGCATTCCTGAAACAGATCGGCGAACATGATATGGCAAGGCGGAGCTTGGCGGAACACGAGGAGTTACGAAAGCTGATCTGCGCTTTGTCGCACTCCGATGCAGCCACACTATTGAGCTTTGCCGATCTGCTTGCAGTCCAGGTACGCTTTGAGGAACGTGAACTGATTCCGCTCGCCGAGGCGATGCTCGCGCCAGCAAACCCATCCTTCTCGGCATCTATCGGAGAAATGAATTGAAATATCCAGATTTTTTCGACAACGTCCCCCGGTTCAGACTGCATGATCCCCTGGCTGAATTCCTCGGCGCGGTCGACAACGGCATGATCGAATACAGCTATCTCGATGTCGTCAAGCTCGTCGGCCATTCCTGTCCCACCGTGGCCTCCGCTTACTGGATGACTCGCCTGGCGCTCGGCGCGCTCTATGGCAGCCAAACGCCCGAACGCGGTGCCATCCGCGTGGACTTTCGCGAGAACAGTCTGAACGGCGTCACGGGGGTAATCGCCAACGTCGTCTCGATGCTCACCGGCGCAACACAAGATATGGGATTCAAGGGTCTGGTCGGCCAATTCGATCGACGCCACCTGATGTTTTTCGACGCGGCGGTTCCGCTCGACATGCGCTTTACGCGCACTGACACTGGCGACAAGGTCGATGTGGCTGCCAACTTGCAAGCGGTAACGGGCGACCCCGATACCCCGACGTTAATGCGGCGTTGCCTGGGCGGCACTACCAGCGCGGAAGAATCGCGCCGCTTCGCCGCATTATGGCAGGACAGGGTGCGCCGCATTCTCCTTGAGCACCAAGAGGATACTCGGGTATTTGTCGTCAGCCGCCCCTGCGACTGACGACACAGTCAGCTGCGCGGCAGTCCGTCTATCCAGTGTGTATAGACGCGATCCGCGACGGCTCCGAGGACAGCGAGGTGACGCTCCATGTCAGCTTGCATCTGGGCCGCGGACTGTACCGAGGACAAAGCGCAGGCGGCGATTTCAGCGGCGCCGGATTTGCACCAATCAACGATCATCGACTCCGTCATTTCGATGTGACATTGCATTCCTAGGTGCGGACCAACCGCGAATGCCTGGTGCGCGCAATGCGTGCTGCTAAGGATGTGAGTGGCGCCCGCCGGCAGGCCGAAAGTCTCGCCGTGCCAGTGGAAAGCCGCAAACTCCCGAATTCTGCCGAACCATGTACCCGCAACGGCGCTCTCAACCACACGCACCGTTCCCCAGCCAATTTCCTTCACCGGGTTTTTCACTACCGTCGCCCCGAACGCCTTTGCCATCATCTGCCCACCTAGGCAATGCCCGATGACAGGAATGTCACGTGCCCGGCAGTCGCAGATCAACGCGAGTTCCTCGCCTATCCACGGTAGCGAATCGTTGGCACTCATGGGTCCGCCCATCAGCGCCAGGCCGCTGAAACTGCAAGCATCCCGAGGTACGGACGCGCCGTCGTCGACCCTGATCAATTGCCATGGGATGAAATGACGATCAAGAACGGTGGCAAGATAGCCCGGTCCCTCTCCATAGGCATGACGAAGGATTGCGACCGGTTTCATGACATCCAACCCATCCAGGAGGCTGTCCTAAAGGGGTCGTTTCACAGTAAGTGCACCGCGTATTTGGCCCAAACTGTAACCGGTCGCCTGGTCAATGGGGTAGATCTCACTCAATTTGGCTTTGACCTCTGGTGCCAGTTGGTCCTGATTGCCATGGCAGTTAAGGCAAAGTTGTTGGGTGGGCAGCGCCTTCATGAAGCGCAGAGTGCGCTTGCCACTTGCAATGACGATTTCGGTCTTTTCCAAGGTCGCCGGATTTTCTCCCGCCGCCGCGCGGCGATCAAAGTCTTCGAGCGCAGAACGCTCCCAGTCGTCAGGTGTGGCTTTGGGGTTGCGGTTCCTAAGACTCACTCGGCGGATTGCCCAACCGGTGGCCTGTGACGCGGCTGCCGCCATTTTGGGCGCCCTTTCGCTGCATCCAGCAATCGCACCATTGAAGTCACCCTTGCCAATTTCATCCTGGAGCATGGCCAGTAACTTCGGCGGGATCTCAAGCGCAGTCTTCTTGGTCTCGGCAAATAGCGCCGCGTCATCAGCGTTCGATTGAGTGGCAAGGAGCATCAATGCTGTGGCTAACAAGGCTCTCATGGGGTCATTTCCTTTCAGGTGATCGTGTCTTCAATTGAGTCAAGGCAATCGCATACGCAGGTGTCGTAAACCTTGAGGGAAAGCTGTTTACAGACAGTGGGTTATGACGCGGGCTTGTAAACCCGAGTGATATCGCGTCTACTCTCGAATTTTGTCGAGGGTGGAAATGACGCTGACGGAGGTATTTGCTGGGCTGCAAGACCCGCGCACTGGGCCGGCGCAACGGCACGACCTGCGTGAGATGATACTGATGGCGCTGTGCGGGGTGCTGTGTGGGGCGGATACCTGGGTGGACGTTGCAGACTGGGCTGAAGACAACGAAGATTGGTTGCGCCGGTATCTGTTGCTTGAGTATGGCACGCCCTCCCACGACACCTTTGGTCGGGTCTTCCGGATATTGGACGCCACGGTATTCGAACAATGCTTTCGAGGCTGGATCGCTGGAATGGTTGGCGTGATCGGCGGGGTGGTGGCTTTGGACGGCAAGACGGTACGGGGCTCGCGGGATGGAGAGAACACGGCACTGCATATGATCAGCGCGTTTGCCACGGGTAGCGGCCTGTGTCTGGGGCAGGAAGGCACGCGTGGCAAAGGGCACGAGATTGCCGGTATCAAGGCGTTGCTGGACACGCTGGCGCTCAAGGGCTGCATCGTCACGATCGATGCGATGGGCTGCCAGACTGAGATTGCCCAGAAGATTGTCGATCAGGGAGGCGACTATCTGCTGGCGGTGAAGGACAATCAGGAGACCTTGGCCAAAGCGTTGCGGGAATTCTTTGCCGAGGGAGAAAGCGGTGGGTTCGGGAGCTTGCCGGTCGGTCAGTACCAGACGGTCGGAAAGGATCATGGCCGGATCGAAACCCGACAACATCTTTGGGTGACCGATTTGTCCTGGCTGGATCGAACCATCCGCCAGCACTGGCCGAAGCTTGCGGGCGTGGGCATGGTGGAACGCACGCGCGAGATCAACGGCAAGACCTCGACAGAACAGGCGCTCTATATCGGCTCGAAGGGGATAGCTCATGCCGAGACCTTTGCCGACGCGGCGCGCAGTCACTGGGGGATCGAGAACAGTTTGCACTGGGTGCTCGATGTCACGTTTCGCGAAGATGACTGTCGGGTTCGCAAGGGCCATGCACCGCAGAACCTGTCGGCCTTACGCAAGTTCGCCCTGAGCTTGCTGCGACAGGATCAACAGTATCCCACGCGCAGCTTGCGGCGCCGCCGCAAAACAGCCGACCGACTTCCAGACTATCGTGCTTCATTGCTTGGCTTAGCTCCTCGTGGGTAAATGCGATTGCCCTGTCAATTGAGTGTGATGTGTAGGCTTCTGAATTTATATTGTATCTGTTTAGCTATCCACTGCCGTTGGACCAATTCGAGGGGTTTGCAGTGAAGCATTGCCCCGGTTCAGTCCACTGTATGACCTCAATGGAGGGCCGCCATTTGATCGATATGGACCTCAGGAGCCGCGGTGGTTCTGGTCCGGCCCGTTAGATTGCCCCGAAGCTGCAGCTCGAGACAGGATCGGTTGTCTTCCGCCGCGCACAGTCGTGGATGACAGCAGCTGAGAGTCAAGCGGCCCCCCAAAATCCAAGGTCAATGACTCCTCCATGGCGACGGCTGTCACTGAGCGTTCGTACGTCTGAGCGGCAGCTCCACTTTGTTACCAGCCAGTGTCCATGCAAACATCATGGGGCAGCAATGGGCACAAAGTACGCATTCGTAAGAACAAGAAGCAGACCTTCAAACCCAGCTTTCGCGTGTCGACCTGGGGAGGCCGCTCTGGCCGATTCTTTGCCATCGGCCCGCATATTGGCCAAGAGGCGAATCTGTCCAGAAGTAAGGCCGAATGAACGATGCTTTCTCGCTCATCATCTAATTTTGATGTAGAACCTTAAGGTAAGCCTCGAGCACGTGAATATCAGCAAGTGATATGCGCTCGCCACGCAGCACCCTATTGACCCGGCGCCGGGAAGGATATTCACCTTCCGCCTGCATCTGCCGCACCACCTCCTGCACTCGCAGGCAGCGCTGATAAAGACTCGCCACCGCGCATTCCTTGACCGCCGCCCGATACCGATCCGACAGCGCCCTGCAAAAGTCAGGAAACCAGTAGCGCAAGCAACTGGGTCCAACACCTAGATCGGCGGCAATCGCTGCCATCGGACGACAGTCACCGGCCGCCAAACTTGCCTCAAGCAAAGTCTTCATCTCCTGGCGTCTCGTATACGTTGGTCTCGGACATAAGGCTCGGTTCTTGAGCCTTCCGGTAGGCCCACTTGGCAGCTCCGCCACACGGGGAAGCTTCCCGTCAAAGATATCCGCCGGCATCACATTTACTCCATGACAGAATGCCAGGAGTTGAGTGATGCTGGGTCGCTCATGCTTAGTCAGCCAGCCGTTCAGTCCAGTATCGTGAAATCCGATTGCCTGGCACACCGCGGCTCTGTTTCCAGCGGCCAGCGTCTCCACACGCTCGGCAACGAACGCCCGGAATCTCTCCAGAGAAGGAGAAAATCCGGACTCCGATTGGCGCCGTACCATGCCTTCTACGGCTTCGGCGGCCCATGACTCAAGCCCTGGACGATCATGCCAGAACCGGCTTTCAGCCAGCGGCTGGGCACAGTGATCGCAGATTGCCAGATCGGGGTAACGTGGAATGAATGGTTGCACCTTCCCGCATGATGAACAGCGGTCTTCCATGGGAGCCTGGTGTATTAAGCACACCTTATGCAGGTCCAAGGACCATTTGAGCGGAAACACTGTGGTCTCACCGCGAGCGCGTTGCTGCTCGAGACAGACAGGGCACCATCTCGGATACCGAGAAAGCAGTGCAGGGCCTTTGCGGGGAAAGAGCTCCTTCCATGGCAGCATCGTCAAATGCCGCAATTCCTGCCGCCCAGTCAGCTTCTCCATAGCAGAGGCAAACATCTCCGCGTATTGACCGAGGCCGTTCACCGTTCCACCGGCACGACGAAAGAACGCCGAGCCGACAAGCTCTGCGATGGTAGGCTCGACTTCGACAAAAACCCGTGCAATCAGCTGTCGCGGACTGACCGCATGCGCATGACTGGTCCGCACAATCAGCGACAGGAGGCTTTCTTGCTGCGCAGTGCCCTCCCCCATCGGCGCCAAAGAAAACAATACACTCCTGGGCGGCATCGCCGGCGCCTGGCTGAAATCAAACTCGTTTTCCAATTCCATGAACGGATTCATACCCGCATCTCCCCAACGAGATCCCGCTTCGGATTACGCTTGCCGGGACGATATGGCGTTCTTATCGTTTTAGTCTTGCTGCCCGCAAGGAGGACACCGTTGTTGAGGAGGTCGGTCAGATAGTCGTCGCTGGCATCGGTCAGCCTGCCTTCACCGCAACAAGCTTCCTCGACGATGGTTGCCACGCCCCGATTCGTGATCGCGAAGCGCTCGGCGAAGGCGGCATCGATGATTGGAGCTTGTTCAAGCAGGGCATTCTCCAGGCAACGCGCGAGCCAGTCCTTGAGAATGCCAATGCATCCGGCCGACTTACGGTAGAAATAGTCCGCATTTACATCCAGCGCCACCGGGACATGCGCAGCAAGTTTGCTTTCTAGGAATACGAGCGCCTTACGATAGTCCTCACGGTCTTCTTTCGATCTCAAGTCGTAGCGCGGAAAATGGACCACTTGGCTGCGCCGTGTGAGTTGGCCGCTCAGGTCGAGGATGTCGAGCAGCCGGTAGGTGCCGCTGAGAAGGATGGTCACGCCGGTTTGGATGGTCAGGGACTTCAAGCACTCGAACTGGCATTCGAGCCGATGTGGTCCATTGACCATCAGCAGATGTTGGGCTTCATCGATGAAGAGCAGCTTGGTCCGGCGAAGGCGCAGATACTGTTCAACCGAGCGGCGGAGCGCATCGCTGACCGAATGCTCCAAGCCCCTGGCTTGTGAGTGTGGATTAGGAAAGAAAGCCGCCTGCGGGTTGACCAGAAGCTTGCGCTCGACCAAAGGCTCGTTCTGCCCGGTCAGCAGCCGGATATAGAAGTCCTTCCAGCTGAACGTTCCGGTTGTCGGCGCTACGGCATCGACTCTCACCACCGGCACAAAATCAGGTTCGGAATTGAGTTGTTTGCTATTGCCTGCGATCAAACGATCTCTCGCCCTATCCGCAAGCGTGCTTTTGCCCACGCCAGGGGGACCGGTCAGGATGATGATCTGTGGCGAAGAGATTGCGCCGAGGGCCGCGCCTAAATCCTTGAAAGTTCGTTTGGCGATCCGATGATTAAAAATCTGGTTCTTGAATTCGAAGACGGCTTCAGTGATGGGATTCATGGTTGCGGTTACGGTTTGGATGTTTGTATTCATTTCAATTCCTCAAAGTTTTCGATTGTTATGGGTACTGACCAGAAGCTCTCGCTGTCCGGTTTCTGTTCATTCGGTGTTGTGCTGGGACAAGGAAGCGCCGGCGGTGATCCGTTGGAGACTTGCTCGGCGTCCCGACGCTGTTGTAAAAGTACCGCTTCAGTGGTGTGGGCTTTGGAGATGAAGGCGGCGATTGCACTGGCTCTATCGCCGCGCCTAGACTCCGCCAGACCATGCAACGCCCGTATTTCCTGGGTAATTAAGTGAATCTCCCGTTCAGTGCGTCGCTCAAATAGGGACTGATATTCGGAGCGGCACAGCACCCACTCTTTACCGACGAGGGCATACGCCCTGGAAACGTCGAACGGGTCGTAGCGCAAGTGAACTTTGGTACGTTCCACTTTGGCGTCCCTGAACGCCGGGTTCCAGTAGTGGATGCCCTTGATTTTGATGCCGCGGCCCGGGCGAACGACGGCCTTGCCGGCTGGGGTGGTTGGCATGCACAAGATAAGGAAGTCCTCCGTGAACGAAATCAGCAGGTGACCGCGGATTCCTGACATCGCGAGCCCCCGGGACATCGCTTCTTTCGGAGATATCCCGAGCGCGGGGTGGCTGAGATTGGCATAGACGTCGTCGACAAATTCCTGGAAGGCCCCGGTGAGCGCCGGCAGCGTCCAAACCGCCAAATCGCGCGGATCGTGACTCCGCGACATGCTGCGGGGACGTTGCAACGCTTGGCTGTTACCCATGAGATTGTGGATGAAGGCTTT
>JBAYJH010000201.1:0-8982 GCA_041665185.1 Sterolibacterium sp. | reverse complement strand
TGGGCAAGCTCATCGCCGAATTCCTGCCCCCCGACGTGACGGCAGTATGCCTGGCGGCGCTGCGGGAAGCCTCCGAAAAAGGCTGGTCGACCGGCAGAAGCTATGCCCTGGATCTGCCGCAAGGGAAGCACTGGTTCGAGCTTTCGGTGGCGCCCATGGATAAAATCGAAGCCCAGGAGCGGCGCTTCATCGTGCTCGTCCGCGACATCACCGAGCGCAAGGCCGCCGAGGAGCAACTCCGCAAACTCTCCCTGGCGGTGGAGCAAAGCCCAGAGAGCATCGTCATTACCGACCTCGATGGCCGCATAGAGTATGTGAACGAATCCTCCGTCCGCAAGACGGGATACAGCCGCCAGGAAACCATCGGCCAGAACCCGCGCATGTTGCACTCGGGCAAGACCCCGCCCGAGACCTTCGTCTCCCTTTGGGAAGCGCTGGCCCAGGGCCAGGCCTGGGATGGCGAGTTTCACAACCGGCGCAAGGACGGCAGCGAGTACATCGAGCATGCGGTCATCACGCCCATCCGCCAGGCGGATGGAAGCATCACCCACTATGTGGCGGTCAAGGAAGACATCACCGCGCGGAAGGCGGCGGAAGACAAGATCAATACGCTGGCTTTCTACGATCCGCTGACCGGCCTGCCCAACCGCCGGCTGCTCCTCGATCGGCTGCAACAGGCACTTGCCTCCAGCAGCCGCAGCAAGAGATCCGGCGCGCTGCTGTTTATCGACCTGGATAACTTCAAGACCCTCAACGACACCCTGGGCCACGACATCGGCGACCTGTTGCTGCAACAGGTCGGCCAGCGCCTGGCCACCTGCGTTCGCGAGGGGGACAGCGTGGCCCGGCTGGGCGGCGACGAATTCGTGGTGATGCTTGAAGACCTGAGTGAAAACACGCAAGAAGCCGCAACCCAGGCCGAAACCGTGGGCGGCAAGATACTCATGACGCTGAATCAGCACTACCAGCTTGGCAGTTACCCGCACCACAGCACGCCCAGCATCGGCGTCGCCCTGTTTGCCGATCAACATGAAACTACCGACGATCTGCTGAAGCGGGCAGACATGGCCATGTACCAGGCCAAGGCGGCCGGGCGCAACACCCTGCGCTTCTTCGATCCGGAGATGCAGGCTGTGGTCACGCGGCGTGCGGCGCTGGAAGCCGACCTGCGCGAAGCGGTGCTGCAAGACCAGTTGCTGCTCTATTTCCAGGCCCAGGTGGTCGATGCCGGCCGCCTGACCGGTGCCGAGGCGCTGTTGCGCTGGCGGCATCCGGTGCGCGGCCTGGTGTCCCCGGCCGAGTTCATCCCCCTGGCCGAGGACACCGGGCTGATTCTGCCCCTGGGCCACTGGGTGCTGCAATGCGCCTGCGAACAACTCGCCAAGTGGGCCGGCCGGCCGGAAATGGCCCATCTCACCATCGCCGTGAATGTCAGCTCCCGGCAGTTCAGGCTGCCGAGCTTTGTCGAGGAGGTGCTGTCGATTCTTGATCGGCATGGCGCCAACCCGCAACTGCTCAAGCTGGAACTGACCGAGAGCCTGTTGGTGGAAAATATCGAGGACGTTATCGCCAAGATGAGCGCCCTTAAAGCCAAGGGCGTCGGCTTCTCGCTGGACGACTTCGGCACGGGTTATTCGTCGCTCTCCTATCTCAAGCGCCTGCCTCTGGACCAATTGAAAATCGACCAGGGATTCGTCCGGGACATCCTCACCGATCCCAACGATGCCGCCATCGCCAAGATGGTTGTCGCCCTGGCCGGCAGCATGGGTCTGGCGGTCATTGCGGAAGGCGTCGAAATCGAGGCCCAGCGGGATTTCCTGCGACACCATGGCTGCCATGCCTATCAGGGATATCTGTTCGGCCGCCCGCTGCCGCTTGCGGAGTTCGAGGAGTTTGCGCGGCGGGCTTGAGGCACTGCCGGCCGGGAACCGGCGAGGCGTGTCAGGATCACGCTACGGCTACCCGCGGCTACGTGGCGGACGGCGCAACCATGGTTGCCAGCGATCCCAAGCGCTTGATGGCCTCCTCGAAGCGTGCCGACCAAGGGTTGCCACAATTCAGGCGCAGGCAATTCCGATAGTGACCGCTCGCGGAAAACAGATCACCCGGAACGAAGGCGATGCCGGCTTTCACGGCTTCGTCGAAGAGTGCTCCGGAATCGATCCCGGCGGGAAGTTCGACCCAGAGGACGAAACCCCCTTGAGGCTGGGATAGCCTGGTCCCGGCCGGGAAATATCGCAGCACCGCTTCGGACATCTGCACGACCTGTTTCTCGTAGGCATGGCGCAGGCGGCGCAGGTGGCGGCTGTACGCCGTCGATTCCAGATACCCGGCGACCACCGCCTGCGTCACCGGATTGGTGGCGCCGGAGGTCAACGTCTTTTGCATCAGGATCTCCGCGTGGAATCGGCCCGCCGCGACGTACCCGAGCCGGAGAGCCGGGCTCAGGGTTTTCGACAGCGAAGAGCAGAGCATCACGTTGCCGGCAGTATCGAACGACTTCACCGGCCAGGGGCGATCCGGACCGAAATGCAGGTTGCCGAAAATATCGTCCTCGATGACGGGTATCCGCCGCGCCGCCATCAACTCGGCGAGGCGCTTCTTCTCGTGGTCGGGGATGAGGCTGCCCAGCGGGTTGTTGAAATTGCTCACCAGCAGGCATGCCGCGATGCGCCGTTCGCGGGTGGCGATCTCCAGTGCGTCGACCGACATGCCGTCGCGGGGATGGGTCGGAATCTCCAGGGCCTTGAGCCCCATGTGCTCCAGCAATTGCAGCATCAGGTAGTACGACGGCGATTCCACCGCCACCGTATCGCCCGGCCGGGTTACCGCGCGCAGGCAGAGCGACAGGGCCTCGGTGCAGGAATTGGTGACGACGATCTCGTCCGCGTCCAGGGGCTGGCCCCAGCCCAGCGAATGGCGCAGGAACTGTCGCACCAGATCCGGGTGATTCAGCGCCGTATGGCTGGCTGCGTCGAGGAGCGCGCCGGAGCGCCGGCCGACGATGCCGTAGAGGCGCTGGAGACCGGCGATAGGCAGCAGTTCGGCGGCCGGCAGGGCGGCACCCAGGGGAATCATCTCGGTCCGGCTGTTCAAGGCGAGCACGCCCATGAGACGGCTGCTGATATCGACGGATACCGGACGCGCCATCCGTCTGCGCGTTTGCGGCGCCAGTTCCGGTTCTTGGCTGGGGGGTGGCAGGCGGACGAAAAACCCGGACTGCGGCCGCGCTTCCACCTGGCCACGCTCCTCCAGTTGGCGCAAGGCCTGCACCACGGTCGAGACGGACAGCTTCTTTTCGCGGGCCAGACGGCGCACCGAGGGCAGCCGGTCGCCGGGTCGCAAGACGCGTCCGGCGATCAGGCCGGCCAGCTCGTCCGCCAGTTGTTCGTAACGCAGCGCCCGCTGATCCATCCGGTTACCTTTTTCGCCCACGGTCTGTGCCGGATTTTCCCGCAATCGGCGCCCTGTCGACGGGCACAGTTGCCTGAAATCTCGACCACTACAGTTTATCTGAATGTGAATTGTGCTGGTAACAATTTGACTTTGGTGTGTCTGTACTGTTCGCTGTGACATTTCTAGACTGGCGGTGCGCCGCTATTTCGCGGTTCAGGGAAGCCGTAATGCGAATGTCGTTGAAGAACGCGGTAATCCAGCTTGTCGACGGGAAGCCGCTGGCTTTTCAAGGTGCCCGCGGTGTCGATCTGGAATGCACCGAGGGGAAGGTGTGGCTCACACTTGAAGGCCAGGCAGGCGATTTCCTGCTTGCCAGGGGAGAACGCCTGCGCATCGAAAGCAATGGCCTTGGGCTCGTCGAAGCCTTGCGATCCGGCGCCATCCGGCTGGTCGACGAAGCGCACTGGGCAGTTCGTTGGGCAAACCGGTTCAAGCGGCTTTTCGGCCACTCCCACCGCCGCCGGCCCGGTGCGCGCGAACCGGCCCGTTTCGGCTACTCCAGCCGTTTCTGACCGTCATTGCCGCAAGCATGCTTCGGACAATGGCGAACCGTCGGTAGGCGGCGGCGATCTTCAACTTTCGTCTATTATGAATAATCTACCCCGACTTCCGGATCCGATATGAGCATCCGCTGCGAGGTCATCACCTGGAGCCGCTTCTACGCACTGGCGCGAACCTTGGCGCGGCAAGTGCGAGATTCGGGATACCGACCGGATCTGATCGTCGCGATCGGCCGCGGCGGTTATGTGCCGGGCCGCGTGTTGTCGGATTTTCTCGGCCAGATGGACCTGACCAGCTTCAAAATCGAACACTACCGTGGCGCGCAGAAGCAGTCCGCGGCTCGCGTGCGTTATCCGCTCGCGGCGGATATCACGGGCCGCAGGGTGTTGGTGGTGGACGACGTGAGCGACAGCGGCGACACGTTCGCGGTGGCACTAGAGCATTTGTCCAGCCGCGGGACGCCCATGGAAGTGAGAAGCGCCGTCCTGCACCACAAGACGGTCAGCGCCTATGTTCCCGACTACTATGTGCACAAGATCGTGAAGTGGCGGTGGATCATTTACCCCTGGGCGGTGGCGGAAGACCTGAGCGGTTTCATCCGCGCCATGCAGCCCCGATCCGCCGACGTCGACGAGATTGCCGAGCGCCTGGCCGCAGACCATGGCGTACGCGTGCCGATGAGCGTGCTACAGGACGTTCTGGCGCTGATCGGCTGAGACGGTGCGGTTCCGCGGTCGGAGTTGCCGCTATAGGACATGCCGCCGGCAATATTCCCGAGGCGGGCCGATCGGTGCGTGCCCCGGCGTTTCTGTCTTGTGCCCGCCGCGCGGTCTATAGTTCCCCGGGAGGGCGCGCCGCAGGCCCGGCGAAGGAAAGGACATGGCGATGCAAATTTCCGCGGAGGTCAGGCCGCAGGCGGGCGACGCGCTCCTGATCGTCGACGTGCAGCGTGATTTCCTGCCCGGCGGCAGCCTGCCGGTGCCCGCCGGGGACGAAGTCGTTGCGCCGCTGAACGACTGGGTACGCCGGTTCACGCTGGCGAGACAGCCGATCTATGCGACGCGCGACTGGCATCCGCCGGACCACTGTTCCTTCCGGGAGCAGGGCGGCCAAGGTGGTCAGGGTGGGATATGGCCCAGCCATTGCGTGGCGGGCACGCCTGGGGCCGAATTTGCCCCCACCCTGGTGCTGCCGGCGACGGTCTGCCTGGTATCCAAGGCGACGCTGCCGGAGGCCGACGCCTATTCTGGTTTCGCCGGCACCGATCTCGATGCGCAGTTGCGTTACGCCGCCGTGCGCAGGCTCTTCGTCGGCGGGCTGGCCACCGATTATTGCGTACTCAATACCGTGAACGACGCGTTGCGGCAGGGCTACGAGGTGGTGTTACTGCTCGATGCCATGCGCGCCGTCAACGTACACGCAGGCGACGGCGAACGGGCGCTTGCGGCAATGCTCGCCGCCGGTGCCGCGACCCTGAAAGGCTGAGCATGGCAACGCCGGCGCTGCTCACCGACCTCTACCAACTCACGATGCTCCAGGCCTATTTCGACCAAGGCATGGAGGACACCGCAGTGTTCGAGTTCTTCGTGCGCAAGCTGCCCAAGGCGCGCAATTTCCTGGTCGCCGGCGGCCTGGAGCAGGCGCTCGACTACCTCGAAAACCTGCGCTTTTCCGCCGAAGAACTCGACTGGCTGGCCGGTTGCGGCCGCTTCCACCGCCGCTTCGTCGATTCGCTCGCCGGGCTGCGCTTCACCGGGGAGGTACAGGCGATGGCCGAGGGCACCGTGTTCTTTCCCGACGAGCCGATCCTGCGGGTGGTGGCGCCGCTGCGCGAGGCGCAACTGGTGGAGACGCGCCTGATCAACCTGCTGCAATTCCAGACCATGGTCGCCTCCAAGGCCTCGCGAGTGCGCCTCGCCGCGCGCGATAGGCTGCTGGTGGACTTCGGCATGCGCCGCGCCCACGGCGACGAGGCCGCCCTGCTGTCGGCGCGGGCGAGTTACCTCGCCGGCTTCGACGGCAGCTCCAACATGCTGGCCGGCATGCGCTGGGGCGTCCCGCTGTTCGGCACCATGGCGCATTCCTTCGTCCAGGTGCACGGCAACGAGCTCGCGGCCTTCGAGGATTTCGCGCGTTCCCACCCGCGGGCCGCGACCCTGCTCATCGACACTTATGACACCGAGTCCGCCGCCCAGGCGCTGCTGCCGCTGGCGCGCAGGCTGGCCGCGGACGGGGTGGATATCCAGGCGGTGCGCCTGGACAGCGGCGACCTCGGCGAGCATGCGCGCCGGGTGCGCGCCATCCTCGACGCGGGCGGCGCGAACGGCATCAAGATCTTCGCCAGCGGCAACCTCGACGAGTATGCGGTCCGGACGTTGCTGGAGGCGGGCGCTCCCATCGACGGCTTCGGCGTCGGCACGCGCATGAACACTTCGGCCGACCATCCCTACTTCGACTGCGCCTACAAGTTGCAGGAGTATGCGGGTGTGGCTCGGCGCAAGCGCTCCGAAGGCAAGGCCACCTGGCCGGGCCGCAAGCAGGTATTCCGCCGCGTCGACGACGACGGACGCATCGCCGGCGACACGCTGACCCTGGAAGGGGATACCCAGGAGGGCACGCCGCTGCTCGGCACGGTGTTGAGCAAGGGGCGCCGCCTAACGCCCTCGCCGGCGCTGGCCGAATTGCGTGAACAGGCGCGGGCGCAGCGGGCGATGCTGCCACCGGCGCTATGCAGTCTGGACAGCGCAGCGACCTACCGGGTCGACGTCGCGGAGGCTCTAAAGGATTTGGCCCGCGACGTGGACAGCCGGCCAGCGTGACGCCCGGCGGGCGAATGTCCCCAGGCCCTGGTGCGCGACTACCGGAAAACAAGTAGTCAAAATATGGCATTTATAGTATTTGTTTGTCTATTGGATCTTCCTATGCTTTGAGGACGTAACTACGCAAGGAGGAGTGACATGAAAACCACTGCAACCAAGCAAAAGGCCAGCGGCAAGGCAACGCCCGGTGTTCCCATGAAGATGGACGCACCGCCTGGCACCGAAGACCGGCTCGCCTATATTGCTACCGCGGCGTATTACAAGGCCGAGGCGCGCGGCTTCATGCCCGGCCAGGAACTTGACGACTGGCTGGAAGCCGAGGCGAAATTCCGCGGCGCCGAAGGACACTGAGGAAATCAAGCGGAGGGTAGCGACATAGGCCCGATACTTAGCCTGGCCTCGGCGGCATTTATCGCCGGCGGGCTGATTCCCGTTGTGCATACTTGCGACGGCAGGGATCTTTCTCCCCCGCTCGCGTGGTCCGGCATTCCTCCCGGCACCAGGAGTCTGGCGCTGATTGTCGATGATCCCGACGCGCCGGATCCGGCGTCTCCGAAGATGACCTGGGTGCATTGGGTTCTCTATAATATTCCGCCAAATCCCGCTACGCTCGCCGCGGGCATCGCCGACGCCGATCTGCCCCCGGGCACGCGCCAGGGCATCAACGACTGGAAGCGCACCGGCTACGGTGGCCCCTGCCCACCCATCGGGCGTCATCGCTACTTCCACAAGCTCTATGCCCTCGACGCCGTGCTGCCCGATCTCGGCCGGCCGGACAAAGCCAGCCTGGAGAGGGCGATGCGAGGCCACATCATCGGCCAGGCCGAACTTGTGGGTCTGTATCAACGCCGCTGACATCGACAGCGGAACTCGCATCCGGGTTAGCGTGAAATACCGCTACGAAGCACCCCGCACCCTAACCCCAAAGTCGGGCACCAGTACCCTAGCCCCAAAGTCGGGCACCAGTACCCTAGCCCCAAAGTCGGGCACCAGTAACCCGCGAGCGTAGCGAGCAATTTGTAGCATCGCCTGGCCCGGACCGGGGGCAGGGGCGGCTTGTTTTCTGGGCGCATCCTCCTATAAATGTAATGTGTGTCTCGCGACTCCGCTCCCGATCGCGTCGTCATCAAACAATCCATCTCGACATCAGAGGCAGAAAAACATGAACTCTCGACCATTCCCCGTCGGCTTCCAGCCCATTCGCCGCGACCAGCTGCGGCAGGAGCGCGAACACGATAGCTACAAACTTCAAAACAAGCCACCCGAGCCGGCGGCCTGCCCGGATTGCGGCGCCATTTACCACGGCGGCCGCTGGCAATGGGGCGAACGGCCGCGGGGCAGCCACGAATTGATCTGCCCCGCCTGCCACCGCATTCGCGACCAGTTCCCGGCCGGCTTTGTGCACGTCGGCGGCAAGTTTTTCAGCGAACATCGCGAAGAGTTGATCCACCTGCTGCGTCACCACGAGGGCAAGGCCAAAGCCGAGCACGCGCTGGCGCGCATCATGGCGATCGAGGACGAGGCGGACGGCCTTCTCGTCACGACCACCGACATCCATCTGGCGCGCGACCTGGGCGAGGCATTGCATCACGCCTACCAGGGTGAGCTGGAGTTCCACTACAACGATGCGCAGGATCTGCTGCGGGTGCACTGGCGGCGCTGAGGAGAAGGTTTCATGGCAATCATCGGCATCGACCTGGGAACGTCCAACTCGGCGGCGGCGGTGCTGCGCGGCGGCCGGCCGGTGCTGATCCCCAGCGCCGAAGGCGTGAGCCTCGGCGGCAAGGCATTTCCCAGTTACGTAGCGATCACAGCGGACGGGCAGATGCTGGTCGGCGAGCCGGCGCGGCGTCAGGCGGCGTCCAATCCCGAGGGCACCGCCAGCGCCTTCAAGCGCCGGATGGGCACGCGAGACCGCGTCCGCCTGCGCGACCGAGAGTTCTCGCCCGAGCAGCTTTCCGCCTTCCTGTTGCAGAAGATCAAGCGCGACGCCGAGGCATTTCTCGGCGAGGCAGTGACCAAGACCGTGGTGACGGTGCCGGCCTACTTCGACGACAATCAGCGCAGCGCCACCAAGGATGCCGCCGGCATCGCCGGACTGGAAGTGGTGCGCCTGGTGAACGAGCCCACCGCCGCCTCGCTGGCCTACGGCCTGGACCGCGCCGGCGAGGAATTGCGCATCGCCGTGATCGACCTCGGCGGCGGC
>JBAYJH010000200.1:0-8983 GCA_041665185.1 Sterolibacterium sp. | reverse complement strand
CTGCTCCACCACCTGCCCCTGATGCCGGTCTTCGTAATCGGCCGGCGTGGCGGAAACGAATACCGTCTGCGGCATCAGTTTCTCGAACTCGTCGAAGCGCAACGGTCGGTTGTCCAGCGCCGAGGGCAGACGAAAGCCGTAATCGACCAGATTTTCCTTGCGCGAGCGATCGCCCTTGTACATTCCGCCGATCTGCGGGATGGTGACATGGCTTTCGTCGATGAACATCAGCGATCCCGGCGGCAGGTAGTCGATCAACGTCGGCGGCGGCTCGCCCGGCTGGCGGCCGGAGAGATGCCGCGAATAGTTTTCGATACCCTTGCAGAAACCGAGCTGATCCAGCATCTCCAGGTCGAAACGGGTGCGTTGTTCGATGCGCTGGCACTCGACCAGTCTTTGGTTCTGCTGAAAAAACTCGATGCGCTCGCGCAATTCCGTCTTGATCTTGTCGATCGCCTGCAAGACCGTGGCACGCGGCGTGACGTAATGACTGGCGGGAAACACCGTGAAGCGGCCGAGCTTCTGCTTGCCGTGGCCGGTGAGCGGATCGAACAGGCTGAGCGATTCGACTTCGTCGTCGAACAAGGTGATGCGGATGGCGTTCTCGGCGTTCTCCGCCGGGAACACATCGATCACGTCGCCGCGCACCCGATACACGCCGCGCTTGAATTCGATGTCGTTGCGCTCATATTGCATCTCGGTGAGACGCCGAATGATGTCGCGTTGAGTGAGTTTTTCGCCGGCGTGCAAATGCAAAATCATGCTGTGGTAGTCGACCGGGTCGCCAATGCCGTAGATCGCCGACACCGTGGCGACGATCACGCAATCGCGCCGCTCCAGCAACGCCTTGGTGGCGGACAAGCGCATCTGCTCGATGTGCTCGTTGATGCTGGAGTCCTTCTCAATGAACAAGTCGCGCGAAGGAACATAGGCCTCGGGTTGGTAGTAATCGTAGTAGGAAACGAAATACTCGACCGCGTTCTCGGGAAAGAACTCGCGGAACTCCGAATAGAGTTGGGCCGCCAGGGTCTTGTTCGGCGCCATCACCAGGGCGGGACGCCCGGTGAGTGCGATAACGTTGGCCATGGTGTAAGTCTTGCCCGACCCGGTGACGCCCAGCAGGGTTTGATACATCAAGCCGTCGCCGATGCCTTCCGTCAGCTTGGCAATTGCCTCCGGCTGATCGCCGGCCGGCAGGAAAGGCTGGTGCAGGCGAAAAGGACTGGCCGGAAAATCGATGATATTCGACACGATTTGGATGTGTTTTGGGCTCTTCAACCGTAGTCGCGAAGTTTAACGCCGAATCGGGTTTGCGCCAGATCAAGGAGGGAGAATTTGATCGCGCCGATGGCTGTCGGCAACAACGAATCAAGGTTAAAATTACCATGTCTTGAATCCCGCTTAACCTGCCCAGACGCGTTTATCCACGGAGCCAGCATGACTTCAGCCAGCACTTCTTCCCTATTCGCCACGGTCGAGATGGCGCCCCGCGACCCCATACTCGGCCTGACCGAAGCGTTCAACGCCGACACGCGTACCAACAAGGTCAACCTCGGCGTCGGCGTCTATTACGACGACAACGGCAAAGTTCCGTTGCTGGCGGCGGTCCAGGCAGCCGAGAAGGCACGTCTCGAAGCCATGCCGCCGCGCGGCTACCAACCCATTGAAGGCTTGGCCGCCTACAATCAGGCGGTTCAAAAACTGCTTTTCGGCGCCGACGCGCCTCTGCTCGCCGACGGCCGGGTAGTCACCGCCGAAACACTGGGCGGCACAGGTGCGCTCAAGGTCGGGGCGGACTATCTCAAGCGCCTGCTGCCAAACGCCACCGTCTACATCAGTGACCCGAGCTGGGAAAACCACCGCGCCCTGTTCGAGGCGGCGGGCTTCCCGGTGAGCAACTACCCGTATTACGATGCCGGCAGCCGCGGGGTCAATTTCAGCGCGATGAAGGACTTCCTGGCGACGCTCAGCGCCGGTTCGGTCATCGTGCTGCATGCCTGCTGCCACAACCCTACCGGCGCCGACCTGACGGAATCCCAATGGCGCGAAGTCATCGACGTGGTGCGCGCACGCAGCCTGGTTCCCTTCATCGACATGGCCTACCAGGGCTTCGCCGACGGCATCGAACCGGACGCCGTTGCCGCGAGACTGTTCGCCGACTCCAACTTGTCCTTCGTCGTCTCCAGTTCGTTCTCGAAATCATTCTCGCTGTATGGCGAACGCGTCGGCGCACTGTCCCTGATCACCGCCAGCAAGGACGAGGCGGCACGCGTCCTGAGCCAAGTGAAACGCGTGGTGCGGACCAATTATTCGAATCCGCCCACCCATGGTGGAGCCATCGTTGCCGCCGTATTGACCAGCCCGGAACTGCGCAAGATGTGGGAAACCGAGCTTGCCGGCATGCGGGAGAGAATCCGCACGATGCGCAGCGGCCTGGTGGAAAAATTACGCACGCGCGGCGTCAAGCAAGACTTCTCCTTCGTCGCCCGGCAGCGCGGCATGTTCTCATACACCGGCCTGAGCGCCGCCGAAGTGGACAAGATGCGCGCCGATTTCGGCATCTATGCCGTGTCGACCGGCCGCATCTGTCTGGCCGCGCTCAACTCGCGCAATCTCGACTACGTTGCCGACGCCATCGCCACGGTGTTGAAGGGCTAAAAAGCACTGCTATACCTTGCGGCGCCGCGGGGGCGAGGTTATAATTCGCCCCGCTCCAATTCCTCGATAGCTCAGTTGGTAGAGCGCCGGACTGTTAATCCGTAGGTCCCTGGTTCGAGCCCAGGTCGAGGAGCCAAAACAATCTTGCACAAAGGCCATCCATGCGGTGGCCTTTGTGTTTTTGAGTGATCGGAATTGCAGGAGTCCTGGACCTTCCAAGACTTGTCCAGTCCGGTAGTGGCCATGGATTCGGTGACGAAATTCACGCCCACAGCAAATTCCGAAGCGTAGAATCATGCGAAAATTATTCTGCGTAACGAATGAAACGCTAGGTTGAGTCTTGGTCGTTTGTCCCACTCAAGGAAAGTTGCATGGTTATCCGCGAACCGCATGAACCGCCGTCACTCGATAGCATCCTTGAACAAACCCTCAAGGATATTGGCATCCCACCCCGGCCCAAGATCCTTGAGCGCATCGTCACAGAAATGGCCAAGGACGACCCGAATTTCCGTCACCTGGGTCATCTCATAGAAAACGACGTCAGTCTGGCGGCCAGCCTCATTAAGACGGCCAACTCCCCCTTCTTCGGTTTTCGTGGCCGGGCACACTCGGCCCAGGAAGCCCTCACCATGCTGGGGCTGGAGGTTGCCAGCCGGGCCATCGCCGGCATCAGCCTGCGCAAGGCGTTTCCAGCCGACATGCGCCTGGAAAGGTTCTGGGATTCCTCCGCCCAGATCGCCGCGCTGTCGGGCTGGCTGGTCCAAGTGGTCGCCAAGGGGAAATTACGCGCCGACGACGCCCACACCTTCGGCCTGTTCAGGGACTGCGGCATTCCGGTGATGTTGAAACGATTTCCCACTTACCATCAGGTTCTCAGCCGAGCGAACGACGAGGCGATTCAGCCATTCACACAAGTCGAACAGTATGGTTTGCCGGACTTCCCCATAGATCACGCGCTGGTTGGATATCTTCTTGCGCAAAACTGGTGGCTGCCCGACGAACTCTCTCTGGCAATTCGGCACCATCATGAACGTTCCGCTCTGGATCTTGCGACCCCCGGACTATCCGATGCCAGTCGTTACATGATTGCGATCGCCCAGCTGGCAGAGCGCCTCGTCCATGAGTTGACGGGGGGCAGCCGCACCTGCGAATGGGAAAAGTTGGGAGCCGCGTGCCTGGGTTTATTGGGTTTGCCGGAAACCGAATTGGCCTTTCTCCGCGATTTGGCGGTCGGGGTCCTGGAGACAGTCGAATAGATTTCCTGGAACATGTGCATGTTGTTGGCGGCACCTCAGTCGCTACTGTGACCCCCAAAGGCTCTCCGGGTTGATTCTGATCATGATGTTCTCGCGCGGAATGACCGACATGATCTTGTATTCTTCATTCGAGGTATCGCGCCGAATAGGCTTGGCTTCAGGCGTTCCCCGCGAATTGGTGAGGCTCAGCACGATGGGCGTATGGGCATTGGCGGAACGCTTGTAGACGATCCCGGTTTCACCCGTGGCGAGTTTTACGAAAGAGCCCGGCGGATAGATGCCGACCTCCTTGATCAACACCGCGATAAACGGATTGGCGGTCGTCATCCCCGGATCGGTGAACAATACCCGCGACGCCTGGGCACCGTTCATCTGTCTGCGAGTGGTGCGCGGGCTCACCTTGGCGCTGAATACATCCGCAGTTCTCAGCAGCGTCGCTTCCGCGCCGATTTCCTTGATGCCATTCGGGTATCCGCTGCCGAGCGGCGTTTCGTGGTGGTCTTGGACCGCCTGAAGCCAGATCAAATCTTCCACTCCGGCCCTGTTGAGTATGTCGGCGCTGGTCTTCGGGTGCAGTTGGATATCCAGCCGTTGCGCCGGCGTCAGCGGTCCGGCCTGTTCGGCAAGTTTCTGCTGCGAATCGACCATCGATATGTTCATGGTCAAGGCTGCGCAAACGAGACTTCGGCGACGTTCCTCGCCCCATGCAAGGCGTGTCGCCACCATGTCGCACAATAGTGCGGCATGCAGGCAATGGACCAAAGAATAGCGCCCTTGATCGGGGAGCAAGATCATTGCGGCGAGGGCGGCGTCCTTGCTGCGGTCGGTCAGCAGCTGCACCAGACGCGAGAGAACGACGAACTGGTCGGGAATATTTTCCTCGTCGTCGCATTGGCGGAGCAAATGACCCAACTTGCCGATAATTTCATTCCACAACCAGAAAGGGTCGTACTTGTGGCCTGACAGCAGATCGTCCTGGACCTTGGCTGCGGCGGCGCCGGCATCGACATAGAGGCCGCGTTGCAGCAGCGTGTTCAGTTGCTTCTGGTCGGTGATCACATGACCCTGGCGCAAGAGCAATTTTCCGTCTTCGCCAAATACGTCATATTGCAGAGGGACGCCGCATTCGGCCAGGCCTTTCCCTAACTGTTGCATGGACATTGCGTCACCCCTTCTTGCCTGAAGGAAATACTCTATGTCTGCGTATCGTTTAGATCGAAAATAGATTCTAGCCGAAACGCCGGGGGAGCTTCAAGAAATTCACGTCTGCGCGGAGAATGAGGATCTCGACGCGCGCCTGGACGATCGCGACAGCAGAAGGAATACGCGCGGGGGTAAATAAAGGAACTGGGGTGGCCGATGGGACTCGAACCCACGACGACTGGAATCACAATCCAGGACTCTACCAACTGAGCTACGGCCACCACTGTTGTTGCTGCTGCTGCAAAATCTTTGTAATCGCTCTACACAACCCATCGGGTTTCTTGGCATGCCCGACAGGAATCGAACCTGTAACCCCCAGCTTAGAAGGCTGGTGCTCTATCCAGTTGAGCTACGGGCACCCATCGGTCACGGTAATGGTCGGGGCGAGAGGATTCGAACCTCCGACATCTTGCTCCCAAAGCAAGCGCGCTACCGGGCTGCGCTACGCCCCGAGAAGCGCGAATTCTACGCACACCGCGGTTCCAGGTCAAATTTCTTCGAGCGAAAAAGAGCAGGATTTTTTAGCTTGCGGCCCAGCCTCATTTCGTTTATAAAGCTCCCTTTTCCGCAGACAGACTGTATCCCAATGGCCGACGATTTTCAGCATAAGCAAGTCTCACCCTACGTGCCGAAAAAGGGGGAGGAATATATGAATGGCAAGCAAAGTACCCACTTCCGCAAGATTCTCCAGACCCTCAAGGACGAACTCCTGGGAGATGTCGAACGCACCGTCCATACCATGCAGGACGAGGCAACCGTATTCGCCGATCCGAATGACCGCGCCAGTCAGGAATCGGATATTGCCCTCGAACTTCGCAATCGTGATCGCGAGCGCAAACTTATCAAGAAGATAGACGAAGCGCTGGAGCGGATCGACAACGGCGAATATGGCTATTGCGACAGTTGCGGCGTCGAAATCGGCCTGAAGCGCCTTGAAGCACGCCCGACTGCAACCCTTTGCATAGATTGCAAGACACTCGAAGAGCTCCGCGAGAAGCAAGTAGCCAAGTAGGCGCCGAACTGCCCGTCAAGGTTGGCATCAACCAATCGTCGACAGCAGTTGTCATGACAACAAAAAAGGACGCTGGTGCGTCCTTTTTTTGTTGAGCGACCCGCGCGATTACTGCTGCGGTTGTTCCGCGGCCGGGGCCGCCGCCTTCATCGACAAGCGCACCCGGCCTTTGTCGTCGGTCTCGATGACTTTGACCTTCACCACCTGCCCCTCCTTGAGGTAGTCGGAGACCGAATTGACCCTCTCGTTGGCGATCTGCGAAATATGCAACAAGCCGTCCTTGCCGGGCAACAAGCTGACGATGGCGCCGAAATCCAGCAGGCGCAACACCGTGCCCTCGTAAATCCGGCCGACTTCAACTTCCGCCGTAATGTCTTCGATGCGTTTCTTTGCCGCCTGAGCCGCATCGGCGCTGACGGAGGCGATGGTGATCGTGCCGTCGTCCTCGATATCGATGACGGCGCCGGTCTCTTCGGTCAGCGCACGAATCACCGCGCCACCCTTGCCGATCACGTCGCGGATCTTTTCCGGATTGATCTTCATGGTGATCATACGCGGCGCAAAGGTGGACACCTCCTCGCGGTGACCCGCCATGGAGCCTTTCATCAGGCCGAGGATATGCAGTCGTGCCTCCTTGGCCTGGGCCAGCGCCACCTTCATAATTTCCTTGGTGATACCCTGGATCTTGATGTCCATCTGTAGCGCCGTAATGCCGTTGTCCGTGCCGGCAACCTTGAAGTCCATATCTCCGAGGTGGTCTTCATCACCCAGAATGTCCGTCAGCACCGCAAAGCGGTTGCCTTCCTTGATCAGCCCCATGGCGATACCGGCAACATGCGCCTTGAGCGGCACACCGGCGTCCATCAGGGCCAGCGAGCCACCGCACACCGAGGCCATCGAACTGGAGCCGTTCGATTCGGTGATCTCCGAAACCACGCGCATGCTGTAGCCGAAATCCTCCGGGCTGGGCAACACGGCCACCAGCGCACGTTTGGCCAGGCGGCCGTGACCAATCTCACGGCGCTTGGGCGTGCCGACGCGTCCGGTTTCGCCGGTCGCAAACGGAGGCATATTGTAGTGAAGCATGAAACGCTCGCGGTACTCGCCTTGCAGCATATCCATGATCTGTTCGTCGCGGCCGGTGCCCAGGGTTGCAACCACCAGCGCCTGAGTCTCGCCGCGGGTGAACAACACCGAGCCGTGGGTGCGCGGCAGCACCCCGTTGCGAATGGCGATCGGCCGCACGGTGCGGGTATCGCGGCCATCGATGCGGGGTTCGCCATTGAGGATCTGATTGCGGACGATCTTGGCTTCCAGATCGAACAGATGGTTCTTGATGGTATTGGCATCCGTTGCACCGTCGCCTTCCGTCAAGGCGGCAACCACCTTGTTGGTGATTTCGCGGGTCTTCAGGGTTCGCGCCTGTTTCTGGGTAATGCGATAGGCTTCGCGCAGTTCGGCTTCGGCGAGTTGCGCCACTTTGACGATCAGAGCTTCGTCCTTCGGTGCGGCCTGCCAATCCCATTCGGGCTTACCGGCGACCTCGACCAGTTCGTTGATGGCGGTGATCGCCGCCTGCATCTGGTCGTGACCGAAAACAACCGCGCCGAGCATGGTCTCCTCGGACAATTGTTGCGCCTCCGACTCGACCATCAACACTGCCGCAGCGGTGCCGGCAACGACCAGATTGAGCTGGCTTTCCTTGAGTTGAGAGAGTGTCGGGCACATCACATACTGGCCGTCAATGTAGCCGACGCGGGCCGCACCGATCGGGCCATTGAATGGCAGGCCGGAAATCGCCAGCGCGGCGGAAGCACCGATGAGTGCCGGAATGTCGGGGTCGACTTCCGGGTTGCTCGACATCACATGGACGACGATCTGCACTTCATTGGTGAAGCCTTCCGGAAACAGCGGACGAATCGGGCGATCGATCAGACGCGATGTCAGCGTCTCCTTCTCCGAGGGGCGACCCTCGCGCTTGAAGAATCCACCGGGAATGCGGCCGGCGGCATAGACTTTTTCGATGTAATCGACGGTCAGCGGAAAGAAATCCTGTCCAGGCTTGGGAAGCGATTGAGCGACAACGGTTGCAAGGACGACGGTGTCATCCATCGAAACCAATACTGCACCGCCCGCCTGGCGCGCGATTTCGCCGGTTTCGAGGGTGACGGTATGGGCGCCGTAGGCAAAGCTTTTCTTGGTAGGCGTTAGGTTAAGCAAGGGTATATCCTTTCATCAGAGCTTTACGGGATGCGGGGCAACAATCGAAGATCGCGGTCCGCATTCCCAAAAACGACAAAGCCGGCGCTGCCATCATCTGGTCAGCCCCGGCGTGTTCGGTCATGCCTGCGGGGAGCGGTAGCGGCCATGCATTGCCGCAAACACCTCACACTCCTCATGCTGCGCTAGCGTCAGGCTTATTTACGCAAACCGAGACGTCCAATCAGCGCACGGTAGCCGTCGGCGTTCTTACGCTTCAGGTAATCGAGCAGCTTGCGGCGCTGGTTAACCATCATCAGCAAGCCACGGCGCGAGTGGTGATCCTTGACATTGGTCTTGAAATGGCCGGTGAGGCCATTGATACGTGCGGTCAACAGCGCGATTTGAACTTCCGGCGAACCGGTATCACCTTGAGCACGCTGGTAGTCGCCAACAATCTTTGCTTTTTCAACAGTGGAAATTGCCATCTGGTTTCTCTTTGGGTTTCTTGGAAAACGCGAAATTATAGCCGGATATCGGTAGACAACTCAAGTATTTGCCGGAGTTATTTCGCTCGTCGTATTGATCAGGCGCCGCGGCTTCAGCCAGCCGTCGTCACCCAGTTCGCAAAGACCGAGGAAAGTCGATCCGGCGT